>NZ_JBVJVK010000031.1:0-58496 GCF_055603705.1 Actinosynnema sp. NPDC037264
GCTTCGTGGTCGCCGGCGATCTCGGCGGCCACGCTGCGGACCTGTTCGTAGCCGGTCATCGCGAGGAACGTCGGGGCGCGGCCGTAGCTCTTCATGCCCACGAGGTAGACGCCGGGCTCGGGGTGGCGCAGTTCGTTCGCGCCGTGTGGGTAGACGGTGCCGCAGGAGTGGACGTTGGGGTCGATGAGCGGGGCGAGCGTGGTCGGGGCCTGGAGCACGGGGTCGAGGTCGAGCCGGACCTCGGACAGCCAGGAGTGGTCCGGTCGGAACCCGGTCAGTGCCACGACCTCGTCCACGGGGTCGAGTCGGTGTCCGTCCTGCGACACCAGCACCACGCGGTCGCCGTCTCGTTCGACGGCTGCGGTGCGGAAGCCGGTGACGACGTCGACGTGCCCGGCCTTCACCGCCGCGCGGGCCTTCAGTCCGAGGGTGCCGCGTGCGGGCAGTTGGTCGGCTTCGCCGCCGCCGAAGACGTTGCCGACCGCGCCGCGGCGCAGCAGCCAGGTGACGTGCGTGCCGGGGTGCCGTTCGGCGAGGTTCGTCAGTGCGACCAGGGCGGTGAGTGCGGAGTGCCCGCTGCCGGCCACGGCGATCCGCTTGCCCGCGTACCGGGCCTGCTCGCCGACGACGTCGGGCACGCGGTAGCCGATGCGGTCCGCCGCCTCCGGCTCGCCGGCCGCGGGCAGTCCGTCGCCGCCGAGCGGGTTGGGCGCGCCCCAGGTGCCGGAGGCGTCGACGACGGCCCGTGCGGTGATCCGCCGGCCGCCTTCGACGTGCACGGTGAGCGGTTCGCTGTCGCGGCCGGCGTCCACGACGCGGTCCCGGCCGCGGCGGGCGACGCCGATGACGCGGGCGTTCACCCGGACGTGCTCGCCCAGCGCCTCGGCCAGCGGCACCAGGTACTGCGCCGCCCACTGCTCGCCGGTGGGGTAGGTCTCGCCGTCCGGGGCGGTCCACCCGGTGGGTTCCAGCAGTCGGCGGGCGGCGGGGTCGACGAGTTCGGACCACTGGGAGAACAGGCGCACGTGCCGCCACCGGGCCACGGCCGCGCCGGCCTGGGGGCCGGCTTCGAGTACCACGGGTCGCAGGCCGCGTTCGAGCAGGTGCGCCGCCGCCGCCAACCCGACCGGCCCCGCCCCGACCACGACCACCGGAAGCTCGTCCACGAGCCACCCCTTTTCATCGTCTGTCTTCGATCGAACAGGTGGGAATGTATCGAGTTGGCTCGATGGATGCAACCATCGGCGTTTGTCGATACTCTGGTGGGCATGACGACGACGCTGCCCGCGGTGGGCCTCGCCCCCGAGGACGCCTCCACCTACGCCGAGTGGTTCGCCTGCCTGGCCGACCCCACCCGCGTGCGCCTGCTGCACACCGTCGCCACCCACCCCGGCGAGATCACCGTGGGCGCGCTGACCGAGGCGGTCGGCGTCAGCCAGTCCACCTGCTCGCACCACCTGCGCAAACTCGCCGACGTCGGGTTCGTGCGGTTGCGCAGGGAGGGCACCGCGACCCTGGTGTCGGTCAACCCGGCGTGCTGCACGGGCCTGCCGCACGCCGCCGACGCCGTCATGGGCACCATCGTCACCCGCCCGTGCTGCCCGGCCGACCTGCCCGCCGACGTCACCGTCCGCCCGCTGGTCGACGACGACTGGCCGGACGTGCGCCGCATCTACGGCGAGGGTATCGCCACCGGCAACGCCACCTTCGAGACCGAGACGCCCAGCCGCCGCACGCTGGAGGCCAAGTGGCTGCCCGGGCACCGCTGGGTCGCCGTCGTGGACGGTCGGGTCGCCGGCTGGGCGGCCGCCACCCCCGTCTCGGCCCGGGAGTGCTACTCGGGCGTGGCCGAGACGTCGGTCTACGTCGGTGACGGCTTCCGCGGCCGGGGGGTGGGCAAGGCGCTGCTGCACCGGCAGGTCACCGCCGCCGACCAGGGCGGCCTCTGGACCCTGCAGACCGCGATCTTCCCCGAGAACCGGGCCAGCATCGCCCTGCACCACTCGGCCGGCTACCGCACCGTCGGCGTCCGCGAACGCATCGCCCGGCACCACGGCGTCTGGCGCGACACCGTCATGCTCGAACGCCGCGCCACCAGCACCCCGACCTGCTGACCCCGCGTGTCGAACGTTCAGGACCCCTGAACTCACCACTCAGGTCCGCCAGGCGGCCACGATCGTGTCCGCCGATGTGCGGCTCCGGGCCGGGCGGGTGACACTGGGCGCGACGTGATCCGTCTACAAGGGACGGTCGCATGCCGTTGCGCGCCGAGGCAGGTTTCCCCGAGCTGATCCGGCCCATGCTGGCCTCGCCGGGCCGACTCCCGCCGGGGCCCGGGTGGGCCTTCGAGTTCAAGTGGGACGGTGTCCGGGCGGTCACGTACGCGCGCGGTGGGCGGGTGCGGGCGATGACCCGGAACGACCTCGAAGTGTCCGGGACCTACCCGGAGGTACGCGCGCTGTCCGCCCTACTCGGTGATCACGACGCCGTGCTGGACGGTGAGATCGTCGCTCTCGGCGAGCGGAAGCAGCCGGACTTCGGGCGGCTCCAGACCCGGATGCACGTGGCCCGACCGGGTGGCGACCTGCTGGCCCGCGTGCCGGTCGTCTACTACGTGTTCGACCTCCTGCACCTGGACGGTCGGTCGCTGCTCGGCGCGCCTTACGCGGAACGGCGGCAGGAGTTGGTCGCGCTCGGCCTGGGCGGCCGGCCGGAGGTCCGGGTGCCGCCGTCGTTCGGCGAGGTGCACGGTGAGGACGTGCTCGCGGTGGCCGAGGACTACGGGCTCGAAGGCGTGGTCGCGAAACGGGTCACCTCGCGCTACGAGCCGGGGCGGCGCTCGGCGGCGTGGGTGAAGGTGCCGTTGGTGCGCACGCAGGAGGTGCTGATCGGCGGTTGGCGGCCAGGCGACGGTCGGCGTGCGGGCACGATCGGGTCACTGCTGCTCGGTGTGCGGTGTGACGACGGGGTGCACTACGTGGGCAAGGTGGGCACCGGGTTCACCCACTCGGCGTTGCTCGCCCTCGAGGAGCGGCTGCGGCCGTTGGAGCGCGCGGAGTCGCCGTTCGTCGACGCGGTGCCCGCCGATCACGCCCGCCGTGCGCACTGGGTGCGGCCGGAGCTGGTCGGCGAGGTCGAGTACCGGGCCTGGACCACCGACGGGCGGCTGCGGCACTCGTCGTGGCGCGGGTTGCGGCCGGACAAGGATCCCGACGACGTCCGGATGCCGACGCGGTGAATTGTCGGTGCTCCCTGTTAACGTCCGCGCCGATCCGATCAACAGGGGGGAAGGAACGGTGGAGGACGACGAGAAGTCGGCGCTGACGACGTTCTTGGACGCGCAGCGGGGAGCCGTGCTGGCGATCCTCGACGGTCTCGACGAGGAGGCGTTGACGACCGCGGTGCTGCCGTCCGGCTGGACGCCGCTCGCCCTGGTCGAACACCTCGGTTACGCCGAGCGGCACTGGTTCCAGGAGATCCTCCGGGGCCACGCCGACGCGTTACCGTGGTCGGACGACCCTCCGCCGTTCACCACGCCCCGGTCGTCGGCGGAGGTCTTCGCCTTCTACCGGGACCAGCGGGAGCGGTCGAACGCCATCCTCGCCACCACCCCGCTGGACACGCGCCCGGCCGTGCGGCATCCCGACCAGCTCGGTGACGAGACCACCGACCTGCGCCGGATCGTGCTGCACATGATCGAGGAGACCGCACGCCACGCCGGCCACCTCGACGTCTGGCGGGAGCTGCTCGACGGCAAGACGGGCCTGGGACCGCGCTGACGCCGTACCCGACTACCCCGCCGGGGAGGCGGGGTTGGTGCGGCGTCGCCGCCATCCGGGAGAGACGACCCGAGACGGGACCTGGTGGCGGGGGAGACGGGTGGGGGTCGAGTCGACACCGACGGGATCGCTCGCTGGGAAGGAGGATTGGAGTCGCACCGGCACCGTGCGAGACCTGTTGGCCGGCAGGACAGGTGGGCGGCTCGCCGACCCTGAGCCGTCACCGCCGGGCGCGCCGGATCATCACCGTCGGCGCGATCGGGCCCAACAGGCGCAGCACGGTGGACAGCCGGGGTAGGTGGTCGGTTGGTTCTCGGACCCACCGCACCGGGCCGTCCGCGGTCACGCTGGGTGGCAGCGGCAGGTAGTGGCCGTTGTTCATCAGCCGCACGTGCGACGGCAGCACGGGTGTGCCGGCGTCGGCGGTGTCGACCAGGAACGCCCACAGGTCGGCCGACAGCGCCAGCGCGGGCAGCGCCGCTTCGACCTGCCCGCCGACGCGCGCGCTCACCAGCAGACCGCCGATGCCGCGCCCGGTGGGCAGGTGGACGTTGCCGTCCGCCAGCACCAGCGGCCAACGGCGGCCGATGGCCAGGCGTTCCACGGTCGCGTGCACCTGGTTGGCGTAACGGGTGGCGGCGCACGCCGCTGAGTCGTCCATGGATCCCCCATCCTCGGTGGTAGCCCTCGACAGGCGTTCGACGGCGGGGCCGATTCGGTTCGACCACTCGATCAGGTGACAGGCGGGCGGGTTCCGGAGGCGCGGCCTAGCGTGGCCGCGTGTCGGTGCGGATGAGCGAGTCGATCATCACGCTGGTGCTGTTCGCGCTGCTGGTGCCGGTGGCGGTGCTGCCGTGGGTGCACCGGCAGTACCGGCGCCACGGTCGGCTGCGCGGCTGGTCCGCGGTCGTGGCGGTGGCCAGTGCGCTGTACGGCTGCGCGCTGGTGGCGTTCACGCTGTTCCCGCTGCCGGACGTGACCGGCGAGTTCTGCACGAGCCGGTCGCTGCGCGCCTACTGGCAGCCCTGCCCGTTCGCGTCGCTGGACGACATCGCCGCCGCCGGCTACTCGCCGACCAGCCCCGCGTTCCTCCAGGTGGCGTTGAACGTGGCCCTGTTCGTGCCGCTGGGTTTCCTGCTGTGCTACCGGTTCCGGCGCGGCGTGGTGGCGGCGACCGCGATCGGGCTGCTGGTGTCGCTCGCGGTGGAGACGACGCAGGGCACGGCGGTGTTCGGCCTCTACCCGTGCCCGTACCGGGTCGCGGACGTGGACGACCTCATGACCAACACCGCGGGCGCGGTCGTCGGGTGGCTGCTCGCGCGGTGGGTCGGGCGGCGGCTGCCCGCGGCCGTGCCGGAGCCCGTGGCCGACACCGGGCCGCCGGGTCTGGTGCGGCGGGGGTTGGCGTTCGCGGGCGACCTGCTCACCTTGTCGCTGGCGCAGTTCGCGTGCCGGGCGGTGCTCGTGCTCGTCGGCGAGGGAACCGGAACGCCCGGGCTGACCAGGCTCGCGGTCTCGGACCGGTTCGGGGCCGCGCTCGGGGTGCTGGTGCCGGTGGTCGCCACGGTCGTCGTGCCGCTGCTGCGCGCCGACCGGGCCACGCCTGGCCAGGTCGCGTTCAACCTGGCCCTGGCCGACGCGCGCACGGGCGGCACGGCGCCGGCACGGGCGGTCGTGCTGCGGTTCGTGCTCTGGTGGCTGCCGGTCCTGCTGCTGATCTCCGCCGGGCACAGCGGGTTCGTGTTCTTCGCCGCCGTCGTGCTCGGCCTCGCCGCCCGCTCCCGCTCCGACCGCCGCAGCCTGCTGGGCCTGATCTCGACCACCACCACGATCACCACCGCCGCGCGCGCCGAACGCTCAGGTCGACCGCGTCCCTCGTCCAGGCCCCCCGAGTTCAACGCTCAGAACAAGCCGGAGCCCTGATCCTCCGAGCCGCAGCGGAAAGGCCCGTGAGCCGGCACTCGGCTCACGGGCCCGTCCACTCGTCCACGCCGGATCAGAACGCCTGGTTCGCGAAGCCCTTCCGAGCCGCCGCGGACAGGAACGACTGCCACGCCGCGCTGCTGGTGTGCGGGTCACCGGTGGTCCCGAGCCGCGACTTCGCCGTGGTGAACGCGCTCTGCGTCTTCGGACCCCAGATGCCGTCCACCACCAACCCGGAGCTCATGAAGTTGTTGCACAGCGCCTGCACGAACTTCGTGTCGCTCTCCGACCCCGTCACGCACCGCACCGGCAGGCCGCCGAAGTCGGAGTGGATGTGGTCTTCGTGGGCGGCGTTGTACCAACCGTCCAACGCGAACCGGAACCGACGACGGCACACCGCGTCCACCGCCAGGTAGCGGCGACGCGTGGCGAGCGTGCCGGAGGCGTGGTCGCGGTCCAGCGGCGACGACACCTGCCCGCCGCTCCACCGCACGTGGTCGAGGTCCATCGCGGTGCCCGAGCCGTGCTCGCCGGGCTTGTTCACGTAGAAGCCGGCCGACACCAGGTACGTGATGCTGCCGTACGCCGACGACAGCGACCGCAGGTCCCGGATCCACAGCACCAGGGAGTCGTAGAACGCCTGCGTGACCTGCCAGTTGCGCAACGTCGTGTTGCCGCGGCCGGACCGCCAGTAGTAGACGGGGGTGCCGTCGATCCGCTGGAACGTGATCATCGGGTCGCCTCCGCGGTGATCAGCCGGCCGCCGGTGAGCCAGCCGGAACGGGTGCCCGCGACACCCAGCGCCTTCGCGTCCTGCGGCACGGCCGGACGGGTCCGGTCCGCGTCGAGCACGCCGGTGAGCGGGGTGGCGTCGACCATCTCGTTGCCGACCCAGTGCACGCGGCCGTCCACCGCGGCGAGGCCGCGCACGGCGACACCGTCCAGGCGGGGCCGGGTCGTCCAGGTGACGCCGTCGCGCGAGGTGTGCAGGACCGTGCCGGAGACGTCGACGGCCGCCACGACCCAGCCGTCGGGCGTCGCGGTGACGGCGGTGGCCGACAGGTCGTCGGTCCACTCCAAGCCCCGCACGGGCACGGTGTTCCAGCCCGACGCGGTGCGGCGGGCGGCGATGCGGACCAGCGAAGCGCGCTCGTGCTTGAGCACCGAGCCGAACGCCAGGCCGCCGCCGACCGCGGTGAACTCCGAGCGCACGCCGTGCAGGCGGCGGGCCTCGCGCCACGCGATGCCGTCGGTGGACTCCCAGATCGTGGCGATCGGGTCGCCGCGCAGCGCGCCGACCGCGTGGAAGGTGGAGCCGTCACGGGAGACGTCGACCAGGTCCGCGCCGGCGAGGCCGGTGGTGATGCGCACCGAACCGCCTTCGTCGACGACGACCCACTGGCCGTTCTCCTCGGTCACCATGAGAGGGGTGCCGTCGGACGCGAGGAACACGCCCGCGGCTTTTCGGGGGTTGTCGGCGGCGCTCGACGCGGGTGCCGCAGCAGCCGCGTGGGCCGTCAGCGTGCTGGTGAGGGCCGCGGTCGCGGCGGCTCCCAGCACGAATGTTCGCCGATCGAGCACGTCAGTCCTTTCGAGGCAGGGGGAAGTGCTGACGTGGCACAGGGCCGGTTGGAAGTTTTCCAACCCACAAAGTATGGGTGACCCGCCGTTGCGGCAATGGCCCGTTCCGCCCAAAACCGTTGCCGTCCGGGCCGGAACCCACCGGTCGGTCAGGGCCGCTGGGGTACGATTCGCGGTGTTCGCGACTGGCGTGCCGAGGGTGGGAACGACCACCGGGGAGCGTTGAGCCGAGATGCACCGCGCGCCTGGGTGCTGCGGCAGCGCCCCCGCGCGCGTGGAGGTCGTCATGCACGAACCCGCGATCCCGTCGTTGACCGGAGCGGACCCCGAGGTCGCGCGCCTGGTCCAGGCCGAGGCACGCCGCCAGTTCGAGAAGGTCCGCCTGATCGCCTCGGAGAACTACGTCTCGACCGCCGTCCTCGAAGCCACCGGCTCCGTGCTGACCAACAAGTACTCCGAGGGCTACGCGGGCCGCCGCTACTACGAGGGCCAGCAGGTGATCGACCCGGTCGAGGAGCTGGCGGTCGGTCGGGCCAAGGCGCTGTTCGGCGTCGACCACGCCAACGTCCAGCCCTACTCCGGCTCACCGGCCAACCTCGCCATCTACCTGGCGTTCCTCGACCCCGGCGACACCGTCATGGGCATGGCCCTGCCCGCGGGAGGGCACCTCACCCACGGCTGGAGCGTCTCCGCCACCGGCAAGTGGTTCCGCAGCGTCCAGTACGGCGTCACCAAGGAGAACGGCGTGGTCGACTTGGACCAGGTCCGCGACCTGGCCCGCGCCGAACGCCCCAAGGTGATCTTCTGCGGCGGCACGGCCATCCCGCGCACCATCGACTTCCCCGCGTTCGCCGAGATCGCCAACGAGGTCGGCGCCGTCCTCGCGGCCGACATCGCGCACATCGCGGGCCTGGTCGCGGGCGGCGCGCACCCGTCACCGGTCGGGCACGCCCAGGTGATCACCACGACCACCCACAAGACGTTGCGCGGACCGCGCGGCGCGATGATCCTCACCGACGCCGAGCACGCGAAGGCGATCGACAAGGCGGTGTTCCCGGGCCTGCAAGGCGGCCCGCACAACCACACCACGGCGGCCATCGCGGTCGCGCTCGGCGAGGCTTCGGAGCCGTCGTTCGGCCTCTACGCGCACGCCGTCGTGCAGAACGCGCGCGCACTGGCCGCCGCGCTGCTCGACCGCGGCTTCGACCTGGTCTCCGGCGGCACCGACAACCACCTGATCCTGGTCGACCTGACCAGCAAGGGCATCGGTGGCAAGCCCGCCGCCAAGGCCCTGGACCGGGCGGGCATCGAGGCCAACTACAACACCGTCCCGTTCGACCCGCGCAAGCCGTTCGACCCGTCCGGCGTCCGCCTCGGCACGGCCGCCATCACCACCCGCGGCCTCACCGAGGACCACATGCCGCAGGTCGCGGAGTGGATCGACCAAGCCGTCCGGGCGGCCGACGACGCGCAGGTGCTCGACCGCATCGCCGCCGAGGTCGCCGACCTGATGGCGGGCTACCCGATGCCCGGCTGGGCGTAGCGGACCACGTCGGCCAACCGCGCCACGTCCGCCCGGAACGTCTCGTGCCGGACGGTGACGTGGTCGGCGACCTGACCGGTTCCCGGCAGCTGGTCGACGGGCAGCACCGCCCCGTCGACCAGCACCGGGATCACCGGCACCGCGCGTTCCGCCGCACGTGCCACCTCGGCGCGCATCAGGTCGGTCGGCGTCCAGCCCGGCCCGACGACGGCGAGCAGCACGTCGCACTCACCGACGTCGCCCACCACCGACCGGCCGAAGTCGTCCAGCCGGTCCGCGATGCGCCCGGCGAGGTGCACGTCGTCCGGCCGGCGGTAGCTGAGGAACAGCCGCGCCACCGGGGACAGGTCGATCCCGGCCAGCGCGGCGAACGCCCGGTCCCGCACCTCGCCGGGGTCGACGCCGCACCGGGCCAGCACGTCGAGCGCCACGCCCTCGTCCTCCGCGAGCACCCCCAGCAGCAGGTGCTCGGTGCCGACGTGCCGGTGCCCCAACGCCAGCGACTCCCGCACGGCGGAGGCCAACGCCCGCTTCGCGCCGGGCGTGAACGGCAGGCGACCGGGCACGGGCACGACACCCGGCCGGGACACCTCCAGCACCCGCGCCCGGCACCCGGCCGGCGACACCCCCACCGACGCCAGCACCGACGCCGCCGCGCCGCCCTCGCCGACCAACCCGAGCAACAGGTGCTCGGTGCCGATGGCGGTGTGGGCGAACCTCCGCGCCTCCTGGAGGGCGATCACGGAGACCCGGCGCGCGCTCTCGGTGAACCGTTCCAACATCAATTCCTTCGCCACCGGTCGACCAGCCCCGGGATCGGGCTGTCCTCAGTCCATCGCACCGAGTTTCCGGGTGTTACCGGAATTTGTCAGTAGCCGCGCGCCTGCCCTCCGTCATCGCGTCGCTCCCGCCGTGCGCGGTGTGGGGGACGAGGACCAGCTCCGCGTCCGGCCACGCGTGCGCGAGGTCGAACGGCGTGCCGATCAGATTCCCCAGGTCGAGCGTTCCTTGAACGATCACGCCCGGGATGCCCGCGAGCTTCCACGCCTCCTCCAGCACGATCCCCTCGCGCAGCCACGACCCGTGCGCCCAGTAGTGCGTGACGAGCCGGGCGAACGCCAGGCCGTGCTCCGGGTTCTCGAACCGCAGCCCGCCGGTGGACAACGGCTGCAAGGCGTCCTCCCACGCGCACCACTCCAGCGCCGCCCGGCGGTGCACGGCCGGGTCCGGGTCCAGGAGCAGCTCCAGGTACCCGGCCGCCGGGTCGCCGGACGGCGCCAGCTCGCGGAACCGGGCGTGGGCCTGCGGGAACATCGGCGCCAAGCCCGTGGTCAGCAGGTCGGTCTCCGCCCGGCGCCCGGTGGCCACGCCCGCGTGCACCATCTCCGACACCCGGTGCGGGAACCGTTCCGCGTACACGAGGCCCAGCACCGAGCCCCACGACGCGGCGAACACCAGCCACCGGTCCACGCCCAGGTGCTCGCGCAGCTTCTCCAGGTCGCCGATCAGGTGGTCGGTGGTGTTGGTGGACAGGTCCACGACCGGGTGGCCGGCGTGCGGCGTGCTGCGCCCGCAGCCGCGCTGGTCGAACAGCACCACCCGGTACGCCGCCGGGTCGAAGTACTGCCGGGCACGGGGCGTGCAGCCCGAGCCCGGCCCGCCGTGCAGCACCACCGCCGGTTTCCCGTCCAGGTTGCCGCACACCTCCCAGTACACGTGGTGCCCGTCGCCGACGTCGAGCATGCCGTGGTCGTACGGCTCGATCTCGGGGTACAGCACGGTTCCTCCCTCGGGATACAACAGTGCTGTTATATTAGTGCTTACGGAATTGGCGGGAACATCGACCGCACGTCCGCGCCACCGACCCAGAGCCCGATCGCGAACGCCGTCGTCGCCTCCAGCAACTCGGCCCGCTCCAGCGGCCCGCCGTCCACCGGCACGCACCCGATCGACCGCACCAGTGCCCGCACGACGTCCAGCGCGTCGGCCGAGTCGCCGCACAGCGGCACCCCGAGCGGCCGTCCCTCGAACGTCAACGACGGCTGCCGCCACACGTCCACGTGGCACAGGTTGAACGCCTTCACCACGTGCGCCCCCGAGGCGGCCGCGAGCCGTGCGGCGGCACGCGGCTCGTCCAGCACGAACCGGCCCGGCACCACCGAGTTGGTGCAGTCGATCACCACCCGGCCCGGCGCGCGCCCGAGCACCTCGGCCGCCACCGCCGCCGGCACGGCGAGCAGCACCGCGTCCCCGAACGCCACCGCGTCCGCGGGCGGCCCGGCGACGGCGCCGATCCTGGCCGCCAACTCCTTCGAGCGCTCCGGCGAACGCCCGCCGATCACCACCTCGTGCCCCGCCGCGACCCAACGGCCGCCCAGCGCGTCTGCCATCCCGCCCGACCCCAGCACACCGATCCGCACGCTCTCTCCCTAGGTCCAAGTGATTGGCTTGAGCCGACGCTAAAGAGCCCGACGGGCACCAAATGGTGTCCACGACCCAGGGGGCCGCTCGTGGACTTCCTCGCCGACTGCCGCGCCAGGCAGGCGTTCGACCTGCTGGCCAACACCTGGAACCCCGTGGTGCTGCACGCGTTGCGGCACGGCCCGCGCCGGCCCGCCGAGCTGCGGCGCGCGATCGGCGGCATCCGGCCGAAGGTGCTCACCGAGACCGTGCGGCGGTTGGCGGGCGCCGGGCTGGTGGTCCGGACGGCGTCGCGCGACCGGGTCGAATACGGGCTCACCGACCTCGGGCGCAGCCTGCTCGAGCCGATCGACGCGCTCGGCCGGTGGGCGCACGAGCGGGGTGACGAGGTCCGGCTTGACGACTGAAGCAAAACAGTGTTTTATAACGTTGTTGTGTAACGCTGTTCTGCGAAGGAGGTCGTGATGGGTCCACGGGCCGGGTTCGAGAGCCTCGACCGGGAAGTCGTCGTCGACCTGGAGGTGCGCGGCGAACTGCCGCCCTGGTTGGCGGGCACGTTGGTGCGCAACGGACCCGCCAAGTTCGAGACCGACAAGGGCTCGTTCCGGCACTGGTTCGACGGCCTGGCGATGCTGCACCGCTTCGGGTTCGCCGACGGGGCCGTCACCTACCGCAACCGGTACCTGGAGACGCCCAGCTTCCGCTCCGCGCGCGACGACGGCCACATCGCGTTCGGCGAGTTCGCCACCGACCCGTGCCGCTCGATCTTCAACCGCTTCTTCACCCACCCCGGGCTGCGCCGCACGTCGAACGCCAACGTGAACGTGACCTCCGACGGCGACCGGGACTTCGCGCTCACCGAGACGCCCATCGCGGTGGAGTTCGACCGCGAGACGCTGGCGACCGTCGGCCTCGCCGATGACGACGACGCGATCTCCGGCCACGTCACCACCGCGCACCCGCACCGGGCGCCGCTCACCGACGACCTGGTCAACTACGTGCTGAAGTTCGGCCGGCGCAGCGTCTACCAGGTCTACCGGCAGCGCGGCCAGGCCCGGGAGCTGATCGCCTCCCTCCCCACCGACCGCCCGGGCTACCTGCACAGCTTCGCCGTCACCGAGCGGCACGTCGTGCTGGCCGTGTTCCCGTTCGTGGTCAACCCGCTGTCGCTGCTGCTGCGCGCCAGGCCGTTCATCGAGAACTACCGGTGGCGGCCGGAACTGGGCACCCGGTTCGTGGTGCTCGACCAGCGGGACGGTTCGGTGGTCGCCGACGAGCGCACCGACGCGTTCTTCGCGTTCCACCACGTCAACGCCTACGACGAGGACGGCCGGGTCGTCGTGGACGTCGCTGCGTACCCGGATGCCACCGTGGTCGACGCGCTGTACTTGGACAACGTGCGCGGTGAGGGGGAGTTGCCGCTGTCGTTCCCGACGCGGTACGAGGTCGACCTGTCCGGCGGCGGCATCCGGTCGCGGCGGCTCGCGTCGGACTCGCTGGAGCTGCCGCGCATCGCGTACGGATCGCACAACGGCCGCGACTACCGGTACGCCTACGGCGTCGGCTCCCGCGACAACGGCACGCGCGACTTCCTCAACCAGCTGGTCAAGGTGGACGTCCTCAGTGGACGGACGAGCCGCTGGCACGAGCCCGGCCGCTACCCGGGCGAGCCGGTGTTCGTGCCCGCGCCCGGCGCCCGTGCCGAGGACGACGGTGTGGTGCTGTCAGTGGTGCTCGACGGCTCGGCCGGGCGGTCCGGTCTGCTGGTGCTCGACGCGGCCACGTTCACGGAGGTCGCGCGGGCCGACGTGCCGCACGCCATCCCGTTCGGCTTCCACGGTCAGTTCACGTCGCGTCGACCGTGAGCACGCAGCCGTCGGGGTCGACGTGGGGCACGTCGGGCTCGTCGAACCAGAGGCCGCCGTCGCCGAGGTAGCGGAACCGGTGCGTGCCGGGGGAGAGGATCACGGTCACCGTGCGCGTGCCGTCGCGGCGGGGCACCAGCTCGTGCACGCCGGGGGTCCAGTCGTTGAACGTGCCGACCACGCTCACCGGCCCGCGCGGCTGGTCGAGGGGCAGTGAGAAGGTCACGCGGCGCTTCGGGCCGAACAGGCGAGTGCTGCGGAGCATCGTTCTCCCTCGCGAGTCGATCTTGCCATGCCTTCGGGGCCACCAGCGTCGCCGTGCCGTGGCAGCGTTTCAAGCCGGCGCGCCTGTTCGAAGTGGACGGTCACCCATCGGTGTGATGCTCCTGGGTTCCCTCCCTGCGCCTCCGCCGCCGAACTGCGCATTGTGGAGCGTGCCCGACCACTGTGCTTTCCCGCCCTTTGGTGGACGCCACCCGGGAAACCGTTGCGACTCTCGTGGCGACGGCCGCTCCAACCAGGCACAATGGACCGACAGGAGTCGCCACCGTCGCCACCGCACCGGCCTCGGAGATCACTCCAACGGGCGAATGAAGTGTCAATGGGCAACTTTTCGAGCGCGAGCCGCGTTGCCGGGAAAGAAGGAGGCGGCACGGCGCGGCGGACCCCGTGTGCACGGCGGACGCACGGGCTTGAGGAGGTTGAGGTCGAGGCGGGGCAAGGATGAGGCGGTAGGAAGGCGGCCGGTCGGTGGACGAGGCCCAGCATCGAGGGGCTGCGACCACACCCTCCGCCACGCCCGGTCGTGGGTCGACGGCCGGCGCCACGACAGCCACGAGCGCCACGGGCGGGAGAGTCAGGGGCGCGAGCGGCAGGGCGGGGATGGCCAGGATCGCAAGCGGCAGGGGCAGGAGGGCAGGGGCGTCGAGCGCCAGGGCCTCGAATGGGGTCGGCTCGAATGGGGTTTGGTGGCCGAAGGGTTGGCTGAACTCGGCGGGTACTGCGATTGCGAGGTCGTCATGAACTGCGACCCGGAGGAAGTGTTCGGGTAGGCCGATCGATCCGCCACGGCGACCTGCGGCCGCCCGCGATCCGAGACGGGTCGCGATTCGCGGCTGGCTGGGCACGCGTGGAGATGGCGGTGCGGTCGCGGGCGTGGCGGTGCGGGTGGGGTGCGAAGGGCGTTTCGGGGCACGACACGGGGCGCTGGAGTGCGGGTGCTGCGGTGGCTGGCGGCGTTCGCGTTGGGGGATCGCGTGAGGGACGAGGCGGCGGCTGGGCCGTGCGGTGAAGGTTGCCTCGTGAGGGAAAGGGGGAGTGTTCACTCCTTCCCGCTTCAACTTATAGCGCACAGGGGGGATTGCGGCAAGACCCGGGGGTTGCCGCAGAATCGCTCGCCATAGCCAACAAGCTGCGGTGATGGGGGAGCGGTATGGGAGCGGCAGGGTGGGTCGGCGGCAGGGGTGGATTCCGGAGGGCCAGGGTCCGAGTGGCGGGGGCGAGTGGCGGTCGGGGGTCGTGTCGACGGTGGGGGCGGGGTGGGGAGAGCGGGATCACAAATGGTGCACGGTCTGCAAAGTTGCAGTGAGTGCAGGTTTTTACTTACCCTGATCGAGTGACCACGCAGGCGGCCGAAGGGCTTCGCGACCGCAAGAAGCGGCAGACCCGCAGGGCGTTGGGGCAGGCGGCCGTCCGCCTGGTCGCCGAGCACGGCCTCGACCACGTGACCGTCGAGGACATCAGCGCCGCCGCCGACGTCTCGCCGCGCACGTTCTTCAACTACTTCGCCGGCAAGGAAGACGCCGTCCTCGGCCCCGACCCGGAGGCCGGTCCACGCGTGCGAGCCCGCGTGCTCGCCCAACCGGCGGACCTGTCCGCGGCCGCGGCGGTGCGCGAGGCACTCCTGGCCGAAGTCGCGGCGGAGTTGGCGGACGACCGCGAGCTGTGGCTGCAACGGATGCGGGTGGTCCAGCAGCACCCCGTGCTGCTGGCCAGGCTGTTCTTCGGCGGCGAAGCCCTGGAGCGCGACCTGGTCGCCGGCATCGCCGAACGGGTCGGCCTGCCCGCCGACGACACCTACCCGCTGCTGCTCGGCGCGGCGGCGGGTGCGGCGTTCCGGGTGGCGGTGGCCCGCTGGTCGAGCACCGCCGCCCCGCTGCACGACCTGCTCGCCGAAGCGCTCGACCTGATCGCCGCGGGTCTCGCCGACCCGCCCCGCCACCACCGCGGCTGAACCACAGCCGAACCGCGGTCGCGCAAGCGCCGCGTCCGAACACCGCGTCACAGTCGCAGACAAACTGGGGGATCCGATGTCCACCGAAACCGGCACGACTTCGCGCCGGGACGTCGTGCAAGCGATGTCCGGCCTCATGCTGGGCATGTTCATGGCCATCCTCGCGTCGACCATCGTGTCGAACGCGTTGCCGCGCATCATCGCGGACCTGCACGGTTCGCAGTCCGTCTACACCTGGGTCGTCACGACCGAACTGCTGGCCATGACGGCGACCGTGCCGCTGTGGGGCAAGCTCGCCGACCTCTACAGCCGCAAGCTGCTGATCCAGCTCTCGCTCGGCCTGTTCGTGGTCGGCTCGCTCATCGCGGGCTTCTCCCCGAACGTCGAGGTGCTCATCGCGAGCCGCGTCGTGCAGGGCCTCGGCGCGGGCGGCATGACGGCCTTGGCCACGATCGTGATGGCGGCGATGATCCCGCCGCGCGAGATGGGCCGCTACGCCGGCATCTTCGGCGCCGTGTTCGGCGTCGGCACGGTCGCCGGCCCGCTCATCGGCGGCGTCATGGTGGACACCTCGTGGCTGGGCTGGCGCTGGTGCTTCTTCATCGGCGTGCCGTTCACGCTCGCCTCGATCTTCCTGCTCCAGCGCACGCTGCACCTGCCGGTCGTGCGCAAGGAGGTCAAGATCGACTACCTGGGCGCGGTGCTGATCGTCGGCGGCGTCTCCACGCTGCTGGTGTGGTCGACGCTGGCGGGCCACCAGTTCGAGTGGGCCTCGGCGTGGACCGCGCTGCTCGTGGCGGTCGGCGTGGTGCTGCTGGCCCTGGCCGTGTGGGTCGAGTCGCGGGCGGCGGACCCGATCGTGCCGTTGACGATCTTCGCCAACCGGACGGTGGCGCTGACCACGTTGGCCAGCGCGCTGGTCGGTGTGGCGATGTTCGGCGGCACGGTGTTCCTGTCGCAGTACTTCCAGATCGGCATGGGCAAGACGCCCACCCAGGCCGGCCTGATGAGCCTGCCGATGATCTTCGGCCTGCTGGTGTCGTCGACCGTCGCCGGTCAGCTGATCACCAAGTGGGGCAAGTGGAAGGCGTTCCTGGTCGCCGGTGGCGTGATCATGGTCGGCGGCATGCTGCTGCTGGCCACGATCGACGCGAACACCAGCGTGTTCATGGTCAGCGTGCACATGGCCGTGCTGGGGATCGGCGTCGGCATGCTCATGCAGAACCTGGTGCTGGCCGCGCAGAACGACGTGCCCGCCCGCGACCTCGGCAGCACGACCTCGACCCTCACGTTCTTCCGCAGCCTCGGCGGCGCGATCGGCGTGAGCGCGTTGGGCGCGGTGCTGGCGAACCGGGTGACCGCGTTGAGCGAGGAGAAGTTCGGCCCCGCGCCCACCGGCGGCGAGGCGACGGTGCCCGACCTGGCGCTGCTGCCGGAGCCGGTGCGGGTGATCGTGCGCGAGATCTACGCCACGGCCACCGCCGAGCTGTTCCTGATCGGCGCGCCGATCGCGGTGCTGGCGCTGGTGGCGGTGCTGTTCATCAAGGAGAAGCCGCTCAAGACGCTCAGCGGTGACGAGCGGTTGGCAGCGGAGATGGCCGCCGGGCACTGACCCCGCCACCAGGCGCTGACCGCCGCAGGGCGTCGGCGACCAGCGCGGACAAGACACGGTGTCGCACTTGTCCGGTCGGGAGCCGGACAAGTGCGACACTTTCGCGCGTGTCAGGACTGCGCGAACGCAAGAAGCTCGCCACCCGGACGGCGTTGGCCGACGCCGCCCTGCGGCTGTGCGTGGAGCACGGCCTCGACGGGGTGACCGTCGAACAGGTGGCCAACGAGGCGGGTGTCTCGCTGCGCACGTTCTTCAACTACTTCTCCTCCAAGGAGGAGGCGGTGGTCGCGGGTGACGTCGCCACGGCCGCCGCGTTCGTCCACGCCTTCGCCGACCGGCCCGGGGACGAGCCGGTGCTGCCGGCGTTGCGGGCGGCCCTGGTCGACGTCGTGCCCGACCGGATCGACCCGGAACGGGTGGCGCAGCTGCGCGCGCTGCGCCGCACCCCGGCCCTGCTGCCGCACCAGATCGCCGCGTTCGCCGTGCAGGAACGGGAACTCGCCGCCGTCGTCGCCGCACGGGTCGGCGTCGACCCGGCCACCGACCTCTACCCGGTGATGTTCGCGGCCACCGTGATGGCGACCCTGCGGGTGGTCGTCGGCTGGTGGCTGGACGCCGCCGAACGGCCCGAGCTGTCCGAGCTGATCGACGTGATGATCGACCGGCTGGACGTGGGCTTCGCCGCCGTGCGCCCGGACCCCGCCTAGGCGTCCCAGGTGATCGGGAGCGCGTGCACGCCGTAGACCAGCATGTCGTCGCGCATCGGCACGTCGGCCGCGGGCACGGCCAGCCGCAGTCCGGGCAGCCTGCTCAGCAGGCCGGTGAACCCGGCCACCATCTCGACCCGGGCCAGCTGCTGGCCCAGGCACTGGTGCACGCCGTGCCCGAACGCCAGGTGCGGCCCGCGCGCCCGGGTCACGTCCAGCTCGTCGGGCCGGGGGTAGTGGTACGGGTCGCGGTTGCCGGCGGGCACGGAGACCAGCACCGTCGAGTCGGCCGGCACGACCTCGTCCGCGATCTCCACCTCCGCCAGCGTGGTGCGGACGACTCCGAGGTGGACGATCGACAGGTAGCGCAGCAGCTCCTCGACCGCGCCGCCGATCAACGTCGGGTCGGCGTGCAGGGCGGCGAGCTGCTCGGGGTGCTCCAGCAGCGCGAACGTGCCCAGCGCCAGCATGTTGGCCGTCGTCTCGTGGCCCGCGACCAGCAGCAGGTTCGCCATGCCGATCAGCTCGTCGTCGGTGAGCGTGGGGTCGGCTTCGATCAGGCCGGACAGCATGTCGTCGGTCGGCTTGGCGCGCTTGGCGCGCACGAGGTCGTGCATGAAGGCGCGCAGCTCGTCGGCGAGCCGCATCATCTCGGCCACGGGCAGGTCCAGGCGCAGCAGCTTCCCGGTGCGCTCCTGGAACTCGTCGCGGTCGGCGTACTCGACGCCGAGCAGCTCGCAGATCACCAGTGACGGCACCGGCAGCGCGAAGGCCCGCACCAGGTCGGCGCCCGGTCCGGCGGCGATCATCGCGTCGAGGTGGTCGTCGACGATCCGCTGGATGCGCGGCTCGAGCTGACGCATCCGCCGCACGGTGAACTGGCCCGTGAGGAGCTTGCGGTAGCGGGTGTGCTCGGGCGGGTCCATGGTGATGAAGCTGCCCGCCCGCGCCCGCTTGTCGGCCAACCTCGCGCGGATCGGCTGGGGCAGCTTCTCCAGGACGCGCCGGCTGCGGAACCGGTCCGAGCTCAGCCGCGGGTCGCCGAGCAGTGTGCGGGCCAGCTCGTGGCTGGTGACGACCCACACCGGGTCGCCGTCGAGCATGGTCACCCGGTGCACCGGCCCCTGCTCGCCGAGGCGGGTCAAGGCCGCCGGCGGGTGGAACGGGCCGGCGTCACGCCGGGTGAGCTCGGGCGGCAGGGGAACGGTCGGCCGGCCGGTGGAGGGGCGTTTCTCCTGGGAAGCGGTGGTCATCGACGGTCCGTTCCCGACCCGGCGTGACCGGGCCGCTGCTCGGTGTGGTGGGCGTGACCCACGGTACCAAAACGTGCACGCTGTGCAGCTTTTCGATGTAACTCAGTGCACAACGAGAAAACTTGCACGTCGTGCAAGTTTGGGTGATAGTTGTATGTGGCAAGCAATGCGGAGAGACAGGGGGACGGCATGGACGCCGTCGCGCGGGAGCTGGAAGACCGGGTGCGCGACCTGCTGAGGGTTGTGCGGATGGTCAGGCAGCGGCACCACGCGCTGCCTCCCGGCCTGATCGGCACGCTCGGCCTGATCGCCCGCGCCGGCGTGGAACCCACCGGGTGCCACGCCAAGGAACTGGCCGCCAGCGCCGGGCTCGACCCGTCCACGGTGAGCCGGGCGGTGGCCGCGCTGGTCGCGAACGGCCTGGTCGAACGGCGGGCCGACCCCGACGACGGCCGCGCCAGCATCCTCGTGGTGACCGAACGCGGTCACGCCGAGCTGGCCGCCGCCCGCGACTGGTACGACCGGCTGCTCGGCCGCGCG
Organism: Actinosynnema sp. NPDC037264; assembly: GCF_055603705.1. Classification (NCBI taxonomy): domain Bacteria; kingdom Bacillati; phylum Actinomycetota; class Actinomycetes; order Pseudonocardiales; family Pseudonocardiaceae; genus Actinosynnema; species Actinosynnema sp. NPDC037264. The sequence continues at coordinate 19,458 of NZ_JBVJVK010000031.1, forward strand.
CTCGCCGACTGGAGCCCTGAAGAGGTCCAGGCGCTGACCACCTCCCTGGGGCGCCTGACCATTGACGTCGAAGGAGCCCTCGGCTCCACCTTGGAGGCCGCGCGATGAGCGCACCCGCCACCGCCAACGGCACGATGAGCCACCGCCAGGTCCTGGAGGCCCTGAGCGGTCTGCTGTTGGTGCTGTTTGTCGCGATGCTCAGCGGCACCGTCGTCTCGACGGCGTTGCCGCAGATCATCGGCGCGCTCAACGGTTCGCAGACCCAGTACACCTGGGTGGTCACCGCGACCCTGCTGACCGCGACCGCCACCACCCCGGTCTGGGGCAAGCTCGCGGACCTGTTCGACAAGAAGACCCTGGTCCAGGTCGCCATCGTGATCTTCGTGGTGGGCTCGGTGCTCAGCGGCTTCGCGCAGGGCGCGGGCCAGCTCATCGCGGCACGCGCGTTCCAGGGCATCGGCGTCGGTGGTCTGCAGGCGCTGGTGCAGGTGGTGATCGCGGCGATGATCCCGCCACGCGAGCGCGGCCGGTACAACGGCTACCTCGGCGGCGTGATGGCGTTGGCCACGGTCGGCGGGCCGCTGCTCGGCGGCCTCATCGTGGACACCTCGTGGCTGGGCTGGCGCTGGTGCTTCTTCATCGGCGTGCCGGTCGCGGTGATCGCGTTGTTCGTGCTCCAGGCCACGTTGAAGGTGAAGACGGTCCGGCGCGAGGACGTGAAGATCGACTACCTGGGCGCGAGCCTGATCGCGGTCGGCGTGAGCGTGCTGCTGGTGTGGATCTCGTTCGTGGACGGCTCGTTCGCGTGGCTGTCGTGGCAGAGCTTCGCCATGGTCGGCGCGTCGGTGGCGCTGCTGGGCGGCGCGGTCGCGGTCGAGGCGCGTGCGGCGGAACCGGTGGTGCCGCTGGGGATCGTGAAGCAGCGCACGACGGCGTTGGCGATCCTGGCCAGCGTGGCGGTGGGCATGGCGATGTTCGGCGGCGCGGTGTTCCTCGGCCAGTACTTCCAGATCGGCCGCGGCTACAGCCCGACCGAGGCAGGCCTGCTCACCATCCCGATGATGGTCGGCGTGCTCGGCGCGTCCATCGTGTCCGGGCGGCTGATCACCAAGACCGGCCGGGTCAAGCCCTACATCGTGGTGGGCGCGGCGACGCTGGTGCTCGGGTTCCTCGCGCTCGGGCAGATCGACCACGACACGTCGCTGGTGCTGGTCGGCGGCGCGATGCTGCTGGTGGGCGTCGGTGTCGGCATGAGCATGCAGAACCTGGTGCTCGCGGTGCAGAACACGGTGCCGTTGAAGGACATCGGCGCGGCCAGCTCCACCATCGCGTTCTTCCGGTCGCTCGGCGGCACGATCGGCGTGTCGGTGCTGGGCGCGGTGCTGGCCCGGCGGGTGGAGGAGCACATCACCCGCGACCTGACCGCGGCGGGCATCCCCGCCGGCGGCGCGGGCGGCGGCAACCTCAACCTGAACGTGCTGCCGGACGCGGTGCAGCACATCGTCCGCAACGCCTACGGCGACGCCACCGGCCACATCTTCCTGATCTCGGCGGCCATCGCGGTGATCGGCGTCATCGCGGCCCTGCTGCTCAAGCCGGTCACCCTGCGCTCCAGCCTGGACCTGGCGGAGGAGAAGCCCGAGGTGGCGGCGAGCGCCTGACGACGGGACAGCGGTCGGGGGGGGGGGGGGGGGGGGGGGCGCCACCCCCCCCCCCCCCCCAACAAAGGTTGGTGGGAGCACGTTAGGAGGGGGAGGAGGGACGCAGGGGCGGAAGGGGAGAGGGAGGGAGGAGGGGGGGAGAGAAGCGGGGACGGCACAGAGAGCAGTAGCGGAGGGCACCCCCCCCCCCCCCCCCCCCCCCCCGACCACGTGCGACGGGTGTTGGCGAGAACCCGTTGGGACGTGGCACTCCGGCCACTGCCGTGCCGGCCGCGGCGCTCCTAACGTCCGGGGCGGAACGTTTCTCCTGCGACGACAAGGACCGCCAACCATGGTCGTGGTCTCGGCACTGCTCATCGGCGTGCTGTACGTGCTCCTGAACTCCTTCATCCCCGACCGGCACCGCCGACCGTTCAACGCGGTCATGGTCGGCGGCGCCGGCGCGGCGTACCTCAGCGGCGGCGGGTTGGGCGCGTGGGAGTTCGCCATCACCGCCGTCATCACGTTCTGCGCCTACCGCGGCCTGACGTCGTGGACGTTCATCGGCATCGGGTGGCTCGTGCACACGGCCGCGGACGTGGCGCACCACCTGCACGGCAACCCGATCGTGCCGTTCGCCGAGCACTCGTCGCTGGGGTGCGCGATCTGCGACCCGGTGATCGCCCTGTGGGCGTTCGCGGGCGGTCCGGGCATCCGGTCAATGACCCCCGCAGCACTCGTGCGGGCTCTCCGCCTCCGCCGGGCGCAGCACGCCACCGACGGCGGGCTCCACGAGTAGCAGCAGCTCGCCGTCCCGGCACACCGGGCGCACGAAGCCCAGCGTCTGCACCGGGTCGGTCGGCGCGACGGCGACGCCGATGCCGACCACCCGGTCGATCGCCGACCGCGCCACCACCTCGGCCGCGGGGTGCGTGCCGGTGAGCGCGGACTGGCCGGGGAACCGGACGCACCGGCCGTCGGCGCGGTCGCGGCCCGCCCGCGCGGCCCGTGCGGCGGGCGTGTCGGAGTCGTCGAGCACGGCCACCGGCCCGCCCAACGCCTCCGCCAGCCGGTCCACGTCCACCTCGCCGGTCACGTGCGCGGACAGCGTGGTGACGGCGACCGGCCCGGACCGGTCGGTGTGCGTGCACACGAAGTCCGCCGCCACGCCGTCCAACGCCGCCAGCAGCAGCGCGTCCACGTGCGCCGCGCCGTGCTCGCCGGGCAGGGCGGGCACGGCGCCGAGCCACGGCATCAGATGACGTCCACGAACACCGGGTTCGCGTAGAACCACAGGTCCGCCCACGGGTCGGCGTCACCGATCACGTCCATCACCGGGTTGCCGTCCGACGTCAGCCGGTTGCCGTCCGAACCGCGCAGCCGCAGGTAGAACGCGCCCTCCACGCGGCGGAACGTGTGCGTGAACTTCACCGTGCCGCGCGCGGTGCGCGCGACCTCGAACGACTTCACCACCTGCGTGGCGGGCGCGGAGAACGCGTCGCGGTCCGCCGCCGGGCCGGTGATCGGGCCGGCGATCAGGTCCACCTTCGCCAGCCGCGGCACCACGCCCGCGAAGTTCGGCCCGCGCGCCAGGTCGACCTCGATCACCACTTCGACGTCGTGGCCGCGCCGGACGAACGTGCGGCCGCCGATCGTGACGCCCCGGTCGTCGCCCTCGCCGAGCGACCGGACCCGCAGGTTCAGCCCGTCGACGATCCGCCCGTGCACCGCGACGACCTTGCCGCCCTGCATGCCGCGCATCACGTCCACATAGGACTTGGAGTCCGCGCCGACCAGCGTCGAGCTGTAGAAACCGGGCCAGTAGTCGCTCTCGACCTGCGGCACGCCGGTGTCGATCGGCGCGCCGCGGCTGCCGGTCGTGCTGTGGTCGCCGGTGCCCTGCTTGTGCGTGTCCAGGTGCACCCGGTGCGAGTCGGAGGTGGCGGTGACCCACCACGGCCTGCCCTCGGCCAGCAGGGAGTCCCACAGGCCGCCGACCTTGGCGGTCATCCAGTCGAACCCGCCGTAGGTGCGGTAGGGGTTCTCCGTCGCGGTCGGCGCGAAGCCGGGGAAGCTGTCCTGGTTGGGCGAGGCGTCGTAGAGCCCGCGCGCGGCGCCGCGGCCGCCGTTCGCGGTCGGGATGCCCGCCGCCTGGTGGCCGGGCGCGCCCTCCATGCCCACGGCCACGCCGGGTGCCGCGTCGCGCCAGCCGCGGAACTCGTGCGGGCTGTCCACGCCGCGCCGGGCCGGGTGGTTGGCGAACATCAGGGCGATCTCCGTGCGGCCGGAGAGCACCTGCGCCTCCAGGTACCGCAGGGCCGCCAACGCGTACGGCTCGCCGTCGGCCGACGTGGAGCGGGTGATCAGACCCTTGCCGCCGTTCGCGACCGGCGTGGACAGGACACCGCCGTCGTAGGCGGCCTCGAACGCGCGCAGGATGTCGACGGTGGACCGGCCGGGCGGCAGGAACACGGTGGCGTGCTCGGCGCCCGGGATGTTCCACTCCAGGCCCTGGTAGACCAGCACGTCCCGGTGCGACCTGCGGGCGCGCTCGATGTCCGGCGCGACCTGGTCGATGGAGAACTTCTCGTGCGCGACGCCGCCGTGGTCGGTGATCACGACCCAGTCCAGCCCGTGCTCGCGTGCCTTGGCGACCTGCTGCGCGACCTCGTACTGGGCGTCGTTGGAGTACTTGGTGTGGATGTGGTGGTCGCCCGCGAACCAGCGCCCGCGCCCGCCCCACGGGTTCACCGGCGTGGCCGGGCGGTCACCGTGCGCGTGGGCGGGCAGCGCGCCCAGGGTGGTCGCCACGCCGGCCGCGCCCAGACCGGCCAGGAACCGGCGTCGCGCCACCGATAGCGGCCGGTCGTCCTGGGCGTCGCGCCAGCTGCCCTCCACTTCCTCGTGGTGGTGCTCGTGGGTGTGGCCGTGGTGGTGGTCGTGCGACATGCGGAACTCCGATCATGACCCGAACGGCGGCAGGCCGAAGTATCGTTTTGCGGCCGTGCGTGGGGTGGTGCGCGGAGTCGAACTCCGGGTGAACACTTCGACGCGCCTCCGCGACCGTCAAGACCGCGTAAAGGACCGGGGTTGCACCGCGCCGGGAAACGGGCGCGCGCACACTGGGTCCGTGGACGGCAAGCGCAAGCGCGGCGAGCTGAGGATCTACCTCGGCGCGGCGCCCGGTGTCGGCAAGACGTTCGCCATGCTCGGCGAGGCGCACCGCCGCCGGGCCAGGGGCACGGACGTCGTGGTCGGCCTGGTCGAGACGCACGGCCGCGAGAACACCGCGGCCCTGCTCGACGGCCTCGAACAACTGCCCCGCCACCACCTCGGCGCCCCGGCACACCGACAACTCGACCACCCCGGCGACCCAGCTCGCTCCGACCTCGACCACCCCGGTAACCCGGCTCGCCGGCCGCTCGACCACCAGGGTGACCCGGCAGGCCCGCGACTCGACCACCCCAGTGACCGTGATCGCCGGCCGCCCGACCACCCCGCCGCCCCGGCACGCTCCCACCTCGACCACGCCGGCGACCCGGCAGGCCCGCAGCTCAACCACCCCGGTGACCGTGCTCGCTCCCACCTCGACCACCCCGGTGGCCTTGCACGCCGGCAGCTCGACCACCGTGGTGACCCACCCCGCGAGGTCGCGTCGGTCGCTCGCGACTCATTTTCCGGCGATCACGCTTTTCGATCGCCGGAAAATCAGGCGCGAACGACCGACTTCCAGGCGACCGAGCCGCCGTCTGCGGAGCAGCGGCCATCGAACACAGAGCTGGACGTGGACGGTCTCCTGGCGCGACGGCCCGAGGTCGCGGTGGTCGACGAGCTCGCGCACACCAACGCGCCCGGTTCGCGCAACGCCAAGCGGTGGCAGGACGTCGAGGAGCTGCTCGAAGCCGGCATCGACGTGCTGTCCACGGTCAACGTGCAGCACCTGGAATCCCTCAACGACGTGGTCGAGCGCATCACCGGCGTGCGGCAGCGCGAGACCGTGCCCGACGAGGTCGTGCGGCGCGCCGAGCAGGTCGAGCTGGTCGACCTCACGCCCGAGGCGCTGCGCCGTCGCCTCGCGCACGGCAACGTCTACGCCGCCCACAAGATCGACGCGGCGCTGGGCAACTACTTCCGGGTCGGCAACCTCACCGCGTTGCGCGAACTGGCGCTGCTGTGGGTGGCCGACCAGGTCGACGTGGCGTTGCAGCGCTACCGCTCCGAGCAGAGCATCACCGACACCTGGGAGACCAGGGAGCGGGTCGTGGTCGCGATCAGCGGAGGCCCGGAGAGCGAGACGCTGATCCGCCGCGCCCGGCGCATCGCGGCCCGCGCGGGCGCGGAGCTGATGGTCGTGCACATCCTGCGCGGTGACGGGTTGGAGGGCGTGTCGCCGCAGCTGGTGGCGGGGTTCCGGCGGGTGACCGAGGACGTCGGCGCGACGTTCCACACCGTGGTCGGCGACGACGTGCCGACCGCGCTGCTCGACTTCGCCCGCGGCGTGAACGCCACCCAGCTCGTGCTCGGCACGTCCCGCCGGTCGCGGCTGGCCAGGGTGTTCGACGAGGGCATCGGCGCGGCGACCATCCAGGAGTCCGGGCCGATCGACGTGCACATGGTCACCCACGACGAGGCCCGCCGCGGCCCGCGCCGTCGGCGGGCCGCCGCCGCGCACCCGGGGTACCGCAGGCTGCTCGGCTGGGCGCTGGCCGGCCTGCTGCCCGCCGTCGTGACCGGGATCGGGCTGCTGCTGGGCGAGAACCTGACGTTCTCCACCAACCTGGTCGGGTTCTTCCTGGCCACGGTCGTGGTCGCGTTGGTCGGCGGCCACGGTCCGGCGCTGGCTGCGGCGTTCTTCGGCGCCGGGCTGCTGAACTTCTTCTTCACCCCGCCCTACTACACCCTGGCCGTCGCGACGGCCGCCAACCTCGTCACGCTGGTCGCGATGCTGGTGGTGGCGCTGCTGGTCGCGCTGGTGGTGGACCGGGCGGCGCGGCTGGCCGAGCAGGGCGCGCGGGCCCGCACCGAGGCCGCGCTGCTCGCCTCCTACGCCCGCACGGTGCTGACCAGCCCGTTCCCGCTGGCCCGGCTGCTGGAGAAGGTGCGGGAGAACTTCGCGCTGGACTCGGTGGCGTTGCTGGAGCGGCGCGACGGGGAGTGGGAACGGGTGGCGTGCGTCGGGCCGCGGCCGTGCGCCGAGCCGGACGAGGCGGACGTGGACGTGCCCGTGACGGCGGACGTGCACCTGGCACTGCGCGGGCGGGCGCTGCCCGCGGCGGACCAGCGGGCGCTGGAGGCGGCGGCCGGTCAGGCGTTGATGGCGTTGCGGCAGCAGCGGATGGCCGCCGAGACGGCCGAGGCCCAGCGCCGCGCGGAGACCACGGAGCTGCGCACCGCGTTGCTGTCCGCCGTCGGCCACGACCTGCGCACGCCGCTGACGTCCATCAAGGCCGCGATCGGCAGCCTGCGCGACGTCGACCTGAGACTGTCCGATGAGGACACCGCCGAGCTGCTGGAGACCGTCGAGGTGTCCGCGGACCGGCTGACCGGCCTGATCGACAACCTGCTCGACTCGTCACGGCTGGCCACCGGGGCGGTCGTGCCGCAACTGCGTGCGGTGACGTACGACGAGGTGGTGGCGCGCGCTCTGGCCGGCATCGACGAACGCCGCACGGTGTCCGTGGACGTGGCCGAGCACCTGCCGCCCGTGCTCGCCGACCTCGGCCTGCTCGAACGCGTGGTGGCCAACGTGATCGACAACGCCCTGCGGCACGGCAGGCTCAGCCCGCGCCGCCTGGTCGACGTGGACGGCGACGGCCGGATCAAGGCCGACGAGCCGGAGGTCGCGGTGCGCGCCAGCGCCTACCGCGACCGGGTGGAGCTGCGGGTCGTCGACCACGGGCAGGGGCTGCCGAAGAACACCGCGAGCGCCGTGTTCGCGCCGTTCCAACGCCTCGGCGACCGGGACGCCACCCCGGGCATCGGCCTCGGGCTGAGCGTGGCGAAGGGGTTCGTGGACGCCATGGGCGGCGCCATCACGGCCGAGGACACGCCCGGCGGCGGCCTGACGATCGTCATCTCGCTGCCGATCGCCGCGGTGACCACGGCATGACCGCGGTCCTGGTGGTGGACGACGACCCGGAGATCGTGCGCGCGCTGCGGATCACCCTGAACGCCCACGACTACCGGGTGCTCACCGCGTCGGACGGCACGTCGGCGTTACGCGCGGTAGAGGAGGCGCAGGCGGCCGAGGAGGGGCCCGACGTGGTCGTGCTGGACCTCGGCCTGCCGGACCTGGACGGCGTCGACGTGATCACCCGCCTGCGCCGGGTCACGACCGCGCCGATCGTCGTGCTGTCCGCCCGGCTCGACTCGACCGACAAGGTCCGCGCGCTGGACGCGGGCGCCGACGACTACGTGACCAAGCCGTTCGGCGTGGACGAGTTCCTGGCCCGGCTGCGCGCGGCCGTGCGCCGGTCGCGCGGGCGCCGGGCCGCGATCGAAGAGCCGCCGGTGCGCACGGCGTCGTTCACCGTCGACCTGACCGCGAAGAAGATCCACCGCGACGGCGCCGAGGTGCACCTGACGCCCACCGAGTGGGGCCTGCTGGAGGCCCTGGTGCGGGCGGGCGGCGAGGTGCTCGGCCCGCAACGGCTGCTCACGGAGGTGTGGGGGCCGGCCTACACGTCGGCCACCCACTACCTGCGCGTCTACCTGGTCCAGCTGCGCCGCAAGCTCGAACCGGACCCCGCCCACCCGCGGCACCTGATCACCGAACCGGGGCGGGGCTACCGCTTCCAGCCGTGATCAGCGCTGGGGCGTGGTGGTGACTACGTTCCACTTCACGGCCTTGAGCGTGCCGTCGGCGGTGGTGCTCTCGCCGACGATCGTGCCCCGGTCGTTCAGCGCGACCGGCAGGCTGTGCGCGCCGCCCAGCGAACCCAGGTAGACCACCTTCCCGTTGCGCCACAGGAACGCGCGCGGCGCGTCGGGGTTGTCCGCAGACGTCCAGCCGACCACGTCACCGCGTTCGTTGATCGCGACCGCCTCGGACGGGCTGGGCACGCCCAGGTCGACCGGCTTGCCGCCGGCGGGCCACAGCACCGCCTTGCGGTCGCCGTTGAAATCCCTGGTCCAGCCGACGACGTCACCGCGCTCGTTGAGCGCCTGCCGGTTGTCGGCCACCCCGCCATCGGTGGACAGCACCGTGACGCCGGAACCCTCCCAGCGCAGCGCCTGGGTGTCCTGGTTGCCGACGATCACCCCGGCCTCGTTGATCGCCTCGACCCAGTACGTGCCGGAGCCGGGCACCTTGGCCAGCGGTTCGCACGTCGTGGTGTCCACGCACCGGAACGCGTGGGCGTCGCCGTCGAACATGGGCAGCTTGTTGCCCGCCACCACCCCGGCGTCGTTGATGGCGCTCAGCCACAGGTGCGGCCCGGTCAACGGCAAGGACGTGTGCTTGCCGTCCTGCCACAGGACCGCGCGTTCCTGGTGGTAGCCCGAGGACGAGCTGGGGAGCGTCATCGGCACCGAGCCGCGGTTGTTGATCGCCGACGCGATCACCCAGCCGGAGCCCGGCGTGATGTCGGCGACCTTGCCCGCGTGCCAGATCCGCGGCCGTTGGATGTACGGGCCGGTGGCGACGACGGACTCCTGGATCAGCACCTGGCCGCCCTGGTTCAGCCCGGACGGTATGCCGAGACCGAGGTCGGTGGCCCCGCCGCCGGGTGACCAGTGCACGGTGTGCGGCGCGCCGTTGCCGGTAGTGAAGCCGACGACCTGGCCGAGGTCGTTGACCGCGACCGTCCGGTGCGTGGGGTAGCCCGGGAGCCCGGGCAGTTCGGTGACGAGGGCGGCCGCCCGCGCGGCGGGCGCGGTCACCAGCGGCAGGGCCACGGCCAGCGCGAGGACGGCCGCGGGCGTGCGTAACTTGGGCATGGTCGCTCCAGTGCGAGATGTCCGCTGAATCGATCCGACGGTAGTCTCGGTGCGAGATCGCCGGCGTCGGCCGGACAGCGGAATCAGGGGGGACCGTTGACCGCGCAGGAAGTCCTGGCCCGGTTGAGCGAGAACGCCGAGGTCGTCCGACTGACCGGCGGCGTGGTCAACACGGTGTGGCACGTCCGCGGCCCGGACCGCGAGGTCGTGCTCAAGACGTCCGAGGACGCGCCGCCGTCGTTGTTCCAGGTCGAGGCCGACGGGCTGGCGGTGCTGCGGCGGCACGGCCTGCGCACGCCGGAGGTTCTCGGCGTCGGCGAGGACTGGCTGCTGCTGGAGGCGCTGACCCCGCGGCCGCTGGAGACGGACGCGTTCTGGGAGAGCGCCGGACGCGCGATCGCCGCGCTGCACGACGTGCGCGGCCCCTGGTTCGGCTGGGACCACGACGGGTGGCTGGGCCTGCTGCCGCAGCGCAACGGCCGGCACGACGACGGGCACGCGTTCTTCGCCGAGCACCGGCTCCTGCGCTACCTGGACGAGCCGAAGGTCGACGCCGTGCTGACCGCGGACGACCGGGACGCGGTCGAACGGCTGTGCGCGCGCCTGCCGGAGATCGTGCCCGCCGCGCCGCCCGCGTTGACCCACGGCGACCTGTGGCACAACAACGTGGTGTCCACCGCGGCGGGCGAGCCGGTGTTCATCGACCCGGCGGTGTCGTGGACGTGGCCGGACGTGGACCTGAGCATGATGTTCTGCGGCGCCGACTCGCCCGCCCGGTTCTTCGACGCCTACCACGAGGTCCGGCCGCTGGACCGCGACTGGCGCGACCGGATGCCCGTGGTGTTCCTCCGGGAGGTGCTGAGCACGTTGGCGCACGAGGGCGACCGCTGGGGTTCCCTCGACTACCTCCGCGAGGTGCTGCGACCGTTCCGCCGCGTGCCCACCGGCTCGCCGGAAGTGCGCTCGATCGAGTGATTGCGGACCGACCGGCGCGGCGTTTGCCGGGGAAGTGTCAGGGCAACCCCAAGTTTTCCGACCGGAAGTGGCCCACCCGCGGTGACGCGCACACGATGTGCGCCGTGGCGCGACGCAGCGCCGCCGCTCCTCGGAGGAGGTCGTCCGTGAACCGCTTCGGCTTGAGCGCGTCGCTCGCCGTCACGCTGACCGCGGTGCTCGCCGCCGCGCCCGCGACCGCCGACACCGGACAGGTCCCGTGTCCCGCCCGGCTCCCGGCGGACGCGACCTGCTACGGCGGGCAGGACGCCACCGGCGCGTTCCACGCGTTCGCGATCCCGGCCGAATGGAACGGTTCGCTGGTCGTGCACTCGCACGGCGGCCCCGACCTCGCCGCGCCCACGGCGGACCGCGCGACCGAGGACCTCGACCGGTGGGCGGTGATGGTGCGCGAGGGCTACGCGCTGGCGGGCTCGTCCTACCGGCGCGGTGGCTACGGCACCCGGATGGGCGCCGAGGACACCGAGAACGCGCGGAAGTCGTTCGTGCGACGGTTCGGCGAGCCGCACCGGACGATCCTGCACGGCCAGTCGTGGGGCGGGAACGTGGCCGCGAAGGCCATCGAGGCCTACGACTCGTACGACGCCGCCCTGCTCACCAGCGGCGTGCTCGCGGGCGGCTCGCGCGGCTACGACTACCGCGTCGACCTGCGCGTGGTCTACCAGTACTACTGCGGCAACCACCCGCGGCCCGACGAGCCGCAGTACCCGTTGTGGATGGGGCTGCGCGCCGACTCGACCATGACCACCGCCGGCCTGCGCGCGCGGCTCCAGGAGTGCACGGGCTACCAGTCGCCGCCCGCCGAGCGCAGCGCGCTGCAACAACGCAACCTGGACGACATCCTCGCCGTGACCAAGGTCCCGGAGAGCGCGCTCGCGTCGCACCTCACCTTCGCCACCTTCACGTTCCGCGACATCGTGCACAATCGGCTCGGCGGGCAGAACCCGTTCGCGAACAGGGGAGTGCGGTACACCGGATCGCACGACGACGAGGCGTTGAACGCGGGCGTCGAGCGGTTCAGCGCCACGCCGTCGGCCGCGCGCGACCTGTCCTACGACAGCGATCCGACCGGCGCGGTGTCGATCCCGGTGATCACCGTGCACGGGATCGGCGACCCCACGGCGTTCGTCGAGCACGAGTCGGCCTACCTGGCGAGCCGGGTCGGCGCGGGGACCGCGGAGCACCTCGTGCAGGCGTTCACCACGGAATCCGAGCACAGCGCGCTCAGCGACTCGGAGTACGCCAGTGCGCTGCGGGCGCTCGTGACGTGGCAGAGCACCGGCCGCAAGCCCACGCCCGCGTCGATCGCCGCCGACTGCCCCGCCGCGGACGCGGAGTACGGCACGGGCTGCTTCTTCGACCCCGCCTACCACCCCGCGCCCTACTCGGCGCACGTGTACCCGCGTCCCGGCGGCACCCGGTGGCCGGCGATGACCGCCCGGCAGGAATGGCTGTGGGCGCGGCTCGGCCAAGTGGGTATCGCGCCCTGAATGCGCTTTCCCGAAGCAACGCGGTGGCTCTCCGAGGTGTCCTAGTAACCGAGGGCAGTGGCGGTCGGTGAGGCACCGCCACGCTGAGGGGGAGGGCACATGTCCCGCAGAACCAGGGGACCAGTCGCATCGGGGCTGTTAGCGGCGGTCGTGATGCTCGCCGCGAGCGCCCCGGCCGCGGCCGAACCACCGGAGCCGACCACCGCGCCGCCGGTCGGCGCGCAACCGGACGGCACGGTCACACTGGTGACCGGTGACGTCGTCACGGTCCGCGGGAACCGCGCTCAGGTGCGGCCCGGTCGTGGCCGCGCCGAGGTGCGGTTCGTGCAGCGACTGGACGAGCACGGCGACCTGCACGTGCTGCCGACCGACGTGCTGGGCGACGTGCGGTCGGGCGTGCTGGACGAGCGGCTGTTCGACGTCACCGGCCTGATCCGGGCCGGCTACGAAGACCGCTCGACCCGCGTCACGCCGCTGATCGTGACCTCGACCGGCCCGGCCGTGGCCGGTGAGCCGCTGCCCAGCATCGGCGGGTACGCGGTCAAGGCGCCGAAGGACGCCGCGTTCTGGGCGGGCGCGCGGGCCGCGGGCGTGGCGAAGGTGTGGCTGGACGGCCCGGTCCGCGCCACGCTCGACCGCAGCGTCCCGCAGATCGGCGCGCCGCAGGCGTGGCAGGCCGGGCACACCGGCGCCGGCGCGAAGGTCGCGGTCCTGGACACCGGCGTCGACCCGGCGCACCCGGACCTCGCGGGCGCCGTCGTCGAGTCGCGCAACTTCAGCGACAGCCCCGACACCGACGACCGCGTCGGCCACGGCACGCACGTCGCCGCCACCATCACCGGCGCCGGCCGCTACCAGGGCGTGGCGCCGGACAGCGCGGTGCTCAACGGCAAGGTGCTCGACGACAACGGCGGCGGCTACGAGTCGGACATCATCGCGGGCATGGAGTGGGCCGTGGCGGCGGGCGCCGACGTGGTCAACATGAGCCTGGGCAGCTCCATGCGCACCGACGGCACCGACCCCATGTCGCAGGCCGTCAACCGGCTCACCACCGACGGCGGCGCGCTGTTCGTGGTCTCGGCGGGCAACAGCGGTCCGTCCGACCAGACGATCGGCAGCCCGGCCGCGGCCGACCTGGCGCTCACCGTCGGCGCGGTCGACCGGTCCGACGCGCTCGCGGAGTTCTCCTCGCGCGGCCCGCGCTGGGACGACGACGCGATCAAGCCGGACATCACCGCGCCGGGCGTGGACATCGTCGCGGCCAAGGCGAAGAACGGCCGCATCGGCACCCCAGTCGGCGACGCGCACGTTGCGCTGTCCGGCACGTCGATGAGCGCGCCGCACGTCGCGGGCGCGGCGGCGATCCTGGCCGCGCAGCACCCGGACTGGCCGGCCGCGCGGATCAAGGGCGCGCTCATGGCGAGCGCGAAGCCCAACGCCGACCTGACCGTGTACGAGCAGGGTGCGGGCCGGGTGGACGTGGCCGCGGCCGTCACGCAGTCGCTGGCGGCCGAACCCGCGTCGCTGAGCATGGGCGTGGCCCAGTGGCCGCACGCCGACGACCAGCCGATCGAGCGCAAGATCTCCTACCGCAACTCCGGCGCCACCCCGGTGACGCTGACGCCGACCGCCGACCTGCGCGACCCGGCCGGCAACCCGGCGCCCGCGGGCATGGTCACGTTCTCGCCCTCGTCGCTCACCGTCCCGGCGGGCGGTGAGGCGGCCGTCGTCGTCACGGTCCACACCTCGCTGGAGTCGCCGGACGGCCGGTACGGCGGCGCCGTGGTGGCCACCGGCGGCGCGACGCCGCTGCGCACGCCGATCGGCGTGACCAAGGAGGTCGAGAGCTACGACGTGAAGATGACGTTCCTCGACCACACCGGCGCGCCGACGCCGGACTACTTCTTCCGGTTCGTGGACGTGAACCACCGCAAGGCGTACCTGGACCACGACCCGTCCGGCACGGTCGTCGCCCGCGTGCCCAAGGGCACCTACTACGCCGACGCGTTCATCCAGACCAGGCAGACGCAGCAGCTCACCCAGGTGCTGGAGCCCAGCGCCACCGTCACCGGACCCGCCGAGTTCGTGTTCGACGCCCGGGCGGGCAAGCCGATCGCGTTGTCGGTGGACGAGAAGGAGGCGGAGGTCGGCTACACCGAGGTGTTCTTCAGCCGCCGGGCGTCCTGGGGCGACACGGGCACCGGCTTCATCGGGTTCCCGCCGGGCGCCGTGCTGTTCGTGCCGTCGAAGACGTCCGCGCCCGGTGCGGCGAGCTTCGAGGTCGCGGGACGGCTGGCGAAGCCGGACGCCGACGGCACGTACCTCGGCAGCCCGTACCAGTACAACGTCGCGTGGCGGCACGACGGCGCGGTGCCCGAGCGGCTCGACCGGTCGTTCCAGCGCCGCGACCTGGTGAAGGTCAAGTCGTCGGTCTCCTCGTCCGGACCCGGCACGACCGGGTTCCGCGACCAGATGGCGGGCGGACCGCTGCCGCTGGAGCTCACCGAGTACTACTCGCCTGGCGTCGACTGGTACGGCAGCTTCCTGCAGATGCCGGAGCCCCAGGCGTTCCCGCCGCAGAGCTCGCAGTCGACCTCCCTGCCGCGCCGGTTCACCGCGGGTCGCACGGTGACCGAGAAGTGGAACGCGGCCGTGTTCGGGCCGGCGTTCCCGGCCTCGACCGCCGTGCACGAGTGGGCCGGGCGGCTCGGCGACGAGGTCGTGGTCTCGCTGCCGATGTTCACCGACCAGGACCCGAACCACCTCGGGTTCTCGGAGGTCTCGGCGGCGAAGACGACGCTGCACCGCGACGGCGCGCTGCTCGCCGAGTCGCCCTACGACGGGTACGTGGCGGGCGTCGTGCCGTCGGGCAAGGGCGTCTACCGGTTGCACACCGAAGCGGAGCGGTCCGGTGTGGCCGAGCTGTCCACCAGGGTGGTGGCGGACTGGTCGTTCACCTCGGAGCACGTGGCCGGGCCGGACCCGGCGGCGTTGCCGCTGCTCGCGGTGCGGTTCGCGCCGTCGCTGGACGCGGAGAACCGGGCGGCGGCCGGACGGCCGTTCGCGATCCCGGTGTACGTGCAGCGCAACGGGGTCACCGGGGCGCAGGGCGTGGCGAAGCCCGCCGTGCAGGTGTCCTACGACGACGGCACGACGTGGCGGCCCGCGCCGCTGCTCAGGGTCGGCGAGCGCTGGCTCGCGGCGGTCGTGCACCCGGCCGGCGCGAAGTTCGTCTCGCTCAAGGCCCAGGCGCGTGACGCCGCGGGCAACGCGGTCGACCAGACGATCATCCGGGCCTACGGCCTGAGGTGATCGACTCCCCGGACGCGCCCGGTCACCGGCCGGGCGCGTCCAACGGGTTGCCCGTCACCCGCTGCGCCCAGCCGTCGCGCATCAGCTCGGCGGCGGCGCAGCGCGGTTTGCGCTCGGCCTGGTCCTCTGCCCTGACCAGGAACGCGTCGGCGAACCCCAGCCGCGGGTAGCGGGTCACGACGTCGTCCTTGACCCGCTCGGCGAACCGGTCCAGCCCGCGCCCCGACACGTCGGCGCCGACCGCGACCTGCAACAGGTGGCTCTCCGGGTCCTCGTCGGCCGGCACGTCCTCGCGCATGTGCCGCACGATGACCTCGGTCAACCGGTCGCGCCGCACCCGTCCCCACCCGGCGCCGGCCGCGAACACCCACGCCACGTGCCCGCTCGCCTCCTCGAACGGCAGCGTGTGGCTGTCGAACGGCGGGGTGAGCGCGAGGTCGTGCAGCAGCGCGGCGACGTACAGCAGCTCGCCGTCGTGGGGAATGTCCACGTCGGCCGCGTGGGCGGTGGCCAGCGAGTAGGCGCGCAACGAGTGGTTGAGCAGCCACGGCTCGGCGTACTCGTGGCAGACCTCGAGCGCCGCGGCCGCGGCCTTCGAGTCCGGTCGGGTGAAGATGAAGTCCACGTCGTGCAGCCTAGGGGTGGTCGGCCGCTCGGCTACGGCACGACGCCGTCGGCGACCAGACCCGCCAGGACCGCCTCGCCGACCGCGGTCAGCGCCGACTGGGGCCGGATCATCACGGTGAACGTGCCGATCCGGCCGTCCTCGTCCAGCTCGATCAGGTCGATGCCGTCGACCTGCCTGCCGCCCACCACGGTGCGGAAGCGCAGGACGTGGCCGTCCGGCCCGTCGTACTGGCCGACGTACCGGAAGTCCTCGAAGGTCCGCTGGAGCACGCCGAACAGGGCGCGCACGGAGTCGATTCCCTCGAACGGGTGGAACTTCACCGGGCTGTGGAACGTGATGTCGTCGCTGAAGAACTCCGTGGCGCCGAGGACGTCGCCCGCCTCGACGGCCGCCTTGAACCGCAGTGCCGCGTTCATCCGTGCCTCCTGGTCAGATCGTGGCCGCGAGTCGCGTGCCCTGGTCGATGGCGCGCTTGGCGTCGAGCTCGGCGGCGACGTCCGCGCCGCCGATGACGTGCGTGACGACACCGCGGCCGGTGAGCGCGTCCACGAGGTCGCGCACGGGTTCCTGGCCCGCGCACACCACCACCGTGTCGACGTCCAGCACTTGCGGCCGTTCGCGCTTGGGCCCGAACGTGATGTGCAGGCCGTCGTCGTCGATCCGCTCGTAGTTCACCCCGGTCAGCTGCTCGACGCCCTTGGCCGCCAGCGCCGCCCGGTGCACCCAGCCCGTGGTCTTGCCGAGGCCCTTGCCGATCCGGGACGCCTTGCGCTGCAAGAGGTACACCTGCCGGGCGGGCTCGGCGGGCTTCGGCGCGGTGATGCCGCCGCGCACCAGCTCGGGGTCCGTGACGCCCCACTCGGCGCGCCACTCGTCCACGTCGAGGGCGGGGGAGGAGGCGTGGGTCAGGAACTCCGCCACGTCCACCCCGATCCCGCCCGCGCCGATCACCGCGACCCGGTCGCCGACCGGCGAGCCGTGGCGGACGACGTCCACGTAGGACAGGGCGCGCTCCACACCGGGGATGGCGGGCACGCGCGGCGCGACGCCGGTGGCGACCACGACCTCGTCGAAGCCGGCCACGTCGTCGGCGGTGGCCCTGGCGCCGAGGTGCAGCTTCACGCCGGTCAGCTCGATCCGCCGCCGGTAGTAGCGGATCGTCTCGGCGAACTCCTCCTTGCCCGGGATGCGGCAGGCGATGGCGAACTGGCCGCCGATGTCGTCGTCGGCCTCGAACAGCTCCACCTCGTGGCCGCGTTCGGCCAGGGCGGTCGCCGTCGCGAGCCCCGCCGGACCCGCGCCCACCACCGCGACCCGCTTGGCGCGGCGGGTCGGCAGCAGCCGGAGCGTGGTCTCGTTGCCCGCGCGCGGGTTGACCATGCAGGTCGCCTTCTTCAACGAGAACGTGTGGTCCAGGCACGCCTGGTTGCACGCGACGCACGTGTTGATCTCGTCGGCGCGGCCGGTCTCGGCCTTGCGCACCCAGTCCGGGTCGGCCAGGAACGGGCGCGCCATCGACACCAGGTCCGCGTCACCGCGCGCCAGCACCTCCTCGGCGACCTCCGGCATGTTGATCCGGTTCGAGGTGACCACCGGGATGCCGACGTGCGGGCGCAGCTTGGCGGTGACGTTCGTGAACGCCGCGCGCGGCACGGACGTGACGATCGTCGGCACCCGCGCCTCGTGCCAGCCGATCCCGGTGTTGATGATCGTCGCGCCGGCCGCCTCGACCTCCTGGCCGAGCGCGACGACCTCGTCCCAGGTCTGCCCGTCCTCGACGAGGTCGATCATCGACAGCCGGTAGACGATGACGAAGTCCGGCCCCGCGGCGTCGCGGCAGCGGCGCACGACCTCGACCGCGAGGCGTCGCCGGTTCTCGGCGCTGCCGCCCCAGCGGTCGGCGCGCTTGTTCGTGCGCGGCGCGAGGAACTGGTTGATGAAGTAGCCCTCGGAGCCCATGATCTCGATGCCGTCGTAGCCGGCCTCGCGGGCCAGCGCGGTGGCCCGGGCGAACGCGTCGATCTGCGCGCGCACGCCCCGGTCGGACAGCGCGCGCGGGCGGAACTTGGCGATCGGGGCCTTGAGCGCGGACGCGGACACGCTGAACGGGTGGTAGGCGTACCGGCCGGCGTGCAGCAGCTGGAGGGCGATCTTGCCGTCGTGCTCGTGCACGGCCTGCGTGATCACGCGGTGGTCGCGCGCCTCGCGGTGCGTGGTGAGCTTGGAGGCGAAGGGGTACAGCGAGCCCGTCCGGTTGGGCGAGAAGCCGCCGGTGACGATGAGGCCGACGCCGCCGCGCGCCCGTTCGGCGAAGTAGGCGGCCAGCGCGTCGAAGTCCTTGGCCCGGTCCTCGTTGCCGGTGTGCATGGAGCCCATGACGACCCGGTTGCGCAGGGTCGTGAAGCCCAGGTCCAGGGGCTTGAGCAGGGTGGGGTAGGCGGTCATCGCCGGTCGTCCTCTCGCATCGCGGCCAGCACCTCGTCGCACCACTCGACCAGCGCCTGCTCGGCCCGGATGCCGCCGCGCAGGACCAGGTACTGGTGCAGCCGCCGACCGGACAGGGCCGACGGGTCCGGGAAGTCCTTCTTCTCGATGGCGAGGTAGACGTCGAGGCGTTCGGCGTGCAGGTCGCGGTGCCGGGCGACCTCGCCGGTCAACGCCTTCGCATCGCCCAGCGACGCGCCGCGGATCTTGACCGAGAGGTCGTGCCGGATCGTCTCGGGCTCGCCGGGTGAGGCCAGCCAGCGGGCGAGCTCCTCGCGGCCCGCCTCGGCGACCTCGTACACCTTCTTGTCCGGGCGGCCGTCCTGGGCGACCTCGTGGCACGACACCCAGCCCAGCTCCACCATGCGCTTGAGCGTGCGGTAGATCTGCTGGTGGGTGGCGGCCCAGAAGAAGCCGATGGACTTCTCGAACCGCTGGGCCAACTCGTAGCCCGAGCCCGAGCGCTCGTCCAGCGACACGAGGATCGCGTGCTCCAACGCCATGGCGGTGACCGTAGCCGTGCAACGGGGTGCAGTGCAACAAGTTGCATAGGTAGCGCGAAAGCCCGGCAGCCCGGCGCGTGGACGGCGCCGGGCTGCCGGGATCAGGTCGTCGCCCGGCTAGAAGGCGTCCACGACGCAGGTGCTCGCCACGAAGCCGTCGATCGCGCCGTCGTTCTCCAGGTCGACCGCGATCCAGCCGTTGGCGTTGGTGACGCCGCACGCGCTGTACCGCCCGCCTGCCTCCAGCCACCCGCAGGCCAGCAGATCGCCCCGGTACACCGTGTCGATGACGCCGTAGTTGGTGCCGGGGCCGCTCCGGACGTTGAGCCTGTCGGTGTCGACCTCCACCCAGCCGGTGCTGCAGGTGGCGGCGGGCCGCGGGGCCTGCCGGTCGGACCCCGGGTCCTGCGCCGCGCCGGCGACGCCGCCGAAGGTCAACCAGCCGAACAGCGTCACGCCGACGGCGATCACGGACTTTGCCTTGTTCATCACTACCGCCTCGTTCGATCGGTGTCAGGTCCGGCGGGGACCGGTGCGCGGGTCGGCCACGGCGGTGGGGGTCGCCGAACGTGGTGGTCGCCGCGCCGGGCCCACGATGGCGTACCCATGGTGTGAACCTCTTGCAGAGTTCCTGCACGGCGCTGGTACGGGCGCTATGCCTGGTGTCGGGGAGAGAGGTCTCGGCGCACGGGGGTGAGGGGCGTGGCGGTCGTGTTGCGCTTGTTGGGGGAGGTGACCGCCGAGGTCGACGGGCGGCCGGTGGACCTGGGCGCGCCCAGGCAGCGGTGCGTGCTGGCCGCGCTGGCGGTCGACGTCGGCCGGGCGGTGCCGGTGGACCGGCTGGTCGAGCGGGTCTGGGGCGGGGAGGTCGCCAGACGGGCGCCGGCCACCCTGCACAGCTACATCTCGCGGCTGCGGCGGGCGCTGACCGGCGCGGACGGGGTGGCGATCGTGCGCCGGTCCGGCGGGTACGCCCTGGTCGCCGACGCGGTGGTGGACCTGCACCGGTTCCGCCTGCTGTGCGGTCGCGCCCGCGAGGACGACGCCGTGCGGTCGTTGACCGAGGCGCTCGCGTTGTGGCGCGGTGAGGCGCTGACCGGCCTGGCCGGCGAGTGGGTGGGCGCCGTGCGCGACCGGTTGCGGCAGGAGCGTTCGGCCGCCGAGCACGACCTGGTGGACGCCCGGCTGCACGCGGGGGAGGGCGCGGAGCTGGTGGCGGAGCTGTCCGCGCGCGCCGCGCGGCACCCGTTGGACGAGCGGGTGGCGGGCCAGTACCTGCTGGCCCTGCACCGGGCCGGGCGCACCCCGGACGCCTTGGCGCACTACCGGCAGGTCCGCACGCGGTTGGTCGAGGAGCTGGGCGCCGAGCCCCGGGAGGCGCTGCGGGAGCTGCACCGGCGGATCCTCGCCGCCGACCCGGCGCTCGCCGCGTCGCCCCCGTGCGCCGCGGCGGTGGTGCCGCGTCAGCTGCCGGCCGCGCCCGTGCCGTTCGTCGGCCGGCGCGACGAGCTGGCCCGGCTCGACGTCGTGGGAACGGCCGTCACCGCCGTCGTCGGCGCGGGCGGCATCGGCAAGACGTGGCTGGCGCTGCACTGGGCGCACCGGCGGCTCGACCGGTTCCCCGACGGCCAGCTGTTCGTCGACCTCGGCGGTGACGGCGCGCCGATGGACCCGGTGGTGGCGGTGCGCGGGTTCCTGGACGCGCACGGCGTCGACCGGCAGCCGACGGACCCGCACGCCCGGGCCGCCCTGTTCCGCAGCCTGGTCGCGCAGCGGCGGATGCTGCTGGTCCTGGACAACGCCGCCGACACGGCCCAGGTCACCCCGCTGCTGCCGGGTGGCCGGTCGTGCGCGGTGATCGTGACCAGTCGCGACAGCCTGCCGGGGCTGCTCGTCGGGCACGGCGCCGCGCACGTGCCGCTGGACGTGCTGTCCAGGACGGAGTCCCACGCGTTCCTGACCGCGCGACTCGGCGCGGCCCGGGTGCGGGAGGAACCCCGTGCGGTGGCGGAGCTGGTGGGTCTGTGCGGCGGGTTCCCGCTGGCGCTGGGCATCGCCGCGGGCTACGCGTGCACCCGCCCGCGCCTGCCGCTGAGCGCGCTGGTCGCCGAACTGCGGGAGTTCGACCTGACCTCGTGGACCGACGGAGACCTCGCGCCGGGCCCGTGCGGCGTCCCGTCGTGGCGTCGCCGGACCTCCCGGGACCAGGGCCGCCTGGCCTCCCTCTCGGTCCTGGCGCCGACCTCCTGCCCCACGACCGACCGCTTCGGTTCGACGGGTGACTGCGGAGCGGCCGGGCGCGCCGATCGCTGGACCGGGCCACGGGTTCGCTGACCGGCACCGCCCCCCGCCGAGGCTGCCCCCACCCAACGACCCCCATTACCTCGGCCGCGCCGGAGCTGACCGGTCAGGTGGGCGGCTCGTGGCGACGGGTGGCCGGACCGGGCCGCCGGGTCAGTCGGTCGGGTCCGGACGGCGGGCGGCGATCAGCACTTCCAGGCCGTCCAGGATCCGGTTCAGGCCGAACGCCCAGCCGTTGTCGCGGGGTGCGCCGTTGATCGACCGCGCCGCCTCGTGCAGCGCCGGGAAGCGGTCGCGGTGCTCGTGCAGGACGGTCCGCAGCTGCTTCTGCTCCGTCCACGGCTGCGTGCCCGCCGTCGCGCCCGACTGCGTGTTGCGGATGTGCCCGCTGAGCAGGAACACCGCGTCCATCCGCTCGCCGCCGTCGAGCCCGGTGCCGTCGAGCGCGGCCACCGCGGCCTCCGTCCAGCCCACCTCGCGCGGACCGGTCAGGCGCTCACCGGTCGTCGCGGCCGGCAGCCACGGGTGACGTCGCCACGTCTCCCGCATCAGGTCGGCCCACCTGACCAGGCTCGGCCGCCACCCGCCCGGCACGCCGCTCAGGTCCGGCGGCTCGCCGACGGCCGACTCGATCATCACCGCGACCAGCTCCGCCTTGCTCGCGACGTGCCGGTACAGCGCCATCTTCGTGACGTCCAGCCTGGCGGCGACCTGCTGCATCGACACCGACGCCATGCCCTCCGCGTCGGCGACCTCGATCGCCGCGGCGGCGATGCGGTCGACGGTGAGCGCGAGCCTGGCCGGCCGTGCGGGCTTGTCCCGCGAACCCCACAGCAAGTCCACGCCCTGGTCCTCGCTCGCCATCCGCTCACCGGCTTCCGAAATCGGGGGTTGCTCACGTTGTCGATCTGTGTCTATCGTACACCCAGTGTCCGACGGACACACAAGTATCCGCAGGACACGCCGGTGTCCGCCTGTGCCAATGGGGGCTGTAGACCATGTCCGTGAAGATCTTCGTGAACCTGCCGGTGACCGACCTGACCAAGTCGATCGAGTTCTTCGCCGCGCTCGGCTTCGCGCACAACCCGCAGTTCACCGACGAGAACGCGTCCTGCGTCGTGTTCAGCGACACCGTCTACGCGATGCTGGTGACCAAGCCGTTCTTCAAGACGTTCACCACCAAGGAGATCGCCGACGCCGCCACGACCACGGAGGCGATCGTGGCGCTGTCCCTGGACAGCCGCGAGCAGGTCGACGAGGTGGCGGACAAGGCGCTGGCCGCGGGCGGCGGGTTCGTCCGGGACGCCGAGGACCACGGCTTCATGTACGGCCGCAGCTTCGAGGACCTCGACGGCCACATCTGGAACCTGTTCTGGATGGACGAGGCCGCGGCGCAGGGCTGAGCCCCGGCCGGGACGCGGACGCCCGGCTGATCACCCGAGCCTGAAGGACCGGGCCGGGTGATCAGCCGGTGACCGGCCGGCGTCAGCCGAGCTGCCACTGCTGGTCGGCCGCGCCGACGCAGTCCCACATCACGACGGCGGCGCCGTTGCCCCGGTTGGCGGCGGGGATCGTCAGGCACTTGTCGTTCGAGTTCCGCAGCTCGCTGCCGTTGAACCGCCACTGCTGCCCCTGGCAGTCCCACTGGTTGAGGCCCGCGCCGTTGGCGCCGTTGCCGTCGTTGACGTCGAGGCACCTGCCGCTGAACACGTTGCGGTACTCGCTGCCGTTGCTCTCCCACCTCTGGCCGTCGCCACCGGTGCAGGTCCACATGGCCACGGCGCCGCCGTTGGCCGTGTTGCCGCCCCGGACTTCAAGGCACAACCCGCTCAGCCTCGAGACGATCTGGACGCCGACCTCCGCCTGCTCGGACCGCGGCTGCGGCGCGGTGCCCGCCGAGGCCGACGCGCTGACGAGACCGCCGACCGCCAGCGCCGCGGCGGCCACGCCCGTGAGAAGCCCTTTCGAACCGGACCGGATCATGGTGTCCTCCCCTTGAACCCCTGGTGCAGGTCCGCGCTGCCACGCGACCTGCGCTGAACCCTCCGCCGGGTGGCGGCTCGGCGGGTATCCCGAAAGTTGGGGGTGCCGGGCGGGCGACCGCGGCGTTGCGGGGCGGTCGCGAACGGCTCACACTGCGCGGTGTGAGCCGTTCGGGGGAGCGGTTGCTGCGCGAGCTGACCGCGGCGACCGGACAGGGTGCGAGCTGGGCCGAGTCCGGCGCGGAACTCTCACGGGCCGTCGCGTCCGTGGTGCCGCACGACGGGGCGCGCTTGACGGGTCTGGGTCCGGCGACCGGGTTCGGACCGGCTTCGTTCAGCTTCTGGCACGGTTACGAAGCGGACTTCGGCCAGGGGTTGCTGCGCGGTTGCCACACGGGCCAGGACCCGTGCCTGCGCGAGGACCTCGCGCGGCGACCGGTCCCGGTCGACGTGGTGGCGGGCGCGGGCGACGGCCCTCGGCACCGCGCGGTGCGGCGGCTGTTCGCCGATCACGGCGTCCAGAGCGAGCTGCGGCTGCTGCTGCGGGACGCCCGCGGCGTGTGGGGGACGCTCGGCCTGATCCGGGCGCGCGGCGCCCGGCCGTTCAGCGACGAGGACCTCGGCAACGCCGCGCGGCTCGGACCGACGTTGGTGGCGTTCCTCCGCCGGTACGTGACCGCGGGCCCGCTGGTGCCCGCCGCGGAGAGCCCGCCGCCGGGCGTGATCGTCCTCGGCCCGGACCACGAGATCAGAGCGGCCACTCCGGCGGCGCTCGCGTGGCGGGAGCGGCTGCAGAGCCGCCTGCGCGCTCCTGAGTGGACCGGCAGGTCCTTCTTCGCCGGGATGTCCGCCTCGGCCCGCGCCCCGGCGGGCGCGCCGCTGGTGCTGGGCCCGGCGGCGAGCTACGGGCGGTGGGTCGCGTGCCAGGCGGAGCGGCTGGACGCCGACGGCGCGGGCGACGTGGCGGTCGTCATCCAGGCGGCCACGGCCGCGCAGCTGCTCCCGTCCTTCTGCTCCTGGTACGGCATCACGGCCCGCGAGCGCCAGGTCGTCGAGCAGTTGCACGCGGGTGCGGCGCCCAAGCACATCGCCCGCAGGCTCGACCTGTCGGTGCACACGGTCAACGACCACCTGAAGGCGATCTTCCGCAAGACCGGCGCCCGGGGCCGCGACGAGCTCATCGCCGCGATCAACTGACCGTGCCGCCGGACGCGGCGGCGCGGGCGCAGGAACCCGCGCCGCCGCCCGGCTCCGGTCAGAACTGCAAGGACCAGCCGTTGATCCGGCCGGTGTCCGCGGACGCGACGTCCTGCACGCGCAGCTTCCACGTGCCGTTGGCGACCTCCGAGGACGCGTTCACGGTGTACGTGGTGACGATGTTGTCCGCGCTGTCGTTGCTCGACGCCTTCACCCGGTACGCCGAGCCGTCCGGCGCGATCAGGTCGATCACCAGGTCACCCCGGTAGGTGTGGGTGATGTCCACGCCGACCGCCAGCGCCGACGGCGCGTTGCCCGCGACGCCGGAGACCGTGATCGGGCTCTCGACCGTGGTCAGGTCGGGGATGGTCACGTCGGTCGCGTTCTCGAACCGCGGCCCGGGCGGGTTGCCGCCGGAGCCCGCCAACGTCCACAGGGCGTACGCGATCGCGTCGGTGTTGCGGTCCAACGCGGTGACGTCGACGTTGCTGATCGTGTCGCACGAGCGGTGGTAGCAGCGGTCGAAGGCGACGCCCGCCGTGCCGCCCCACTTCTGCGCCTGCGCGGAGGTCTTGGTGACCTCGGCGCCGGTGAACGTGCCGCCGACCGGGATGCCGGACCGCGCGAACGCCGCGTGGTCGGACCGCCCGCCGACCGACGTCAGCTCGGTCGGCACGCTGAACGCCGCCTGCAACGTCTGCTGGAGCAGCAGCGACCCGGTCGGCTGGCCGGAGGCGCTGTAGACGAAGTAGCCCGGGTTCGGCGAGCCGATCATGTCGAAGTTCAGGTACGCCTTGATCTTCGACCGCTCGGTCGTCGGCAGGTTGTTCACGTAGTAGGTGGAGCCGATCAGGCCGAGCTCCTCCGCGCCCCACCAGCCGAACCGGACGTGCTTGGTCGGGGCCAGGCCCTGCCGGGCCACGGTCAGCGCGACCTCCAGCAGGCCCGCCGAGCCGGTGCCGTTGTCGTTGATGCCCGGACCCGCGCTCACGCTGTCCAGGTGGCCGCCGAGCATCAGCACGTCGTTCGGGTCGCCGCCGGGCCAGTCCGCGATCAGGTTGTAGCCGGTCGCGCCGCTGGTGGTGAACTGCTGCACGGACGTCTGGTACCCGGCCGCGTCCAGCTTCGCCTTGACGTGGTTGACCGACGCCAGGTACCCGGGCCAGCCGTGCGCCCGGTTCCCGCCGTTGTCGGTGGCGATGGTCTGCAGGTCGTTCAGGTGCGCCTGGACGTTGGCCACCGGGATGTCCGGCACGGCCACCGCGCTCACCGGGGCCGCGGTGGCGACGGGTGGGCTCAACAGGGCGGCGGCGAGCAACAGGGCGCTCGCCACAGGGGTCGTCCTTCTCAAGGACATGGCTGCCTCCGCAGGGTTTAGGGATGGCCACGCACGAGCGTGCGGGCTGTGCCACCCCCGCGGTAGCGACTTTCGTCGTGGCACGTTCGGACGCAGACCGGGCGGCGCCGCCTGCTCGACGGCTCGGCGCGGACCTGGTCCGACCGCGCGCGGCACGGTGGCGTTACTGCTGGGCGCGCTGGGCGCGGGCCCGCCGCTTGCCCTCGTGCATCGCCTGGACGCGGGCCACCGGGATGGTGTGCCCCTCGGCGACCAGGTCGTCCGGGAGCTTCTGGGGCGCGGGCAGCCGGGAGTGCCACGGGTCGCCGTCGCCGAGCAGCGCCGGCGCGGTCTTCACGGTGAAGTCGGCGGGCGTCACGGAGTCGAGGTCGTCCCAGTCCACCGGGAACGACACCGTGGCGCCCGGCCGGATCCGGGGGCTGTACGCCGCGGCCACGGTCGAGCCGTAGGCCCGCGTCGAGTCGAGGAACACCCGCCCGCCCCGGTCGTCCTTGATGAACGCCGTGGTCGCCAGCTCCGGGTCGAGGCGCTCGGCCCGCGCCGCCAACGCCCGGGTCGCGGCGGCCACGTCGTGGTCCACGCCCTCCACGGGCACGAACACGTGCACGCCCTTGGATCCGCTGGTCTTCACCACACCGGTCAGCCCGTCGTCGGCCAACGCCCGCCGCACGAGCTTCGCCGCCGCCACGACCACGTCGAAGCCCGAGCCCTCCGGCGGGTCGAGGTCGAGCACGAGGTAGTCGGGCCGGTCGAACGCGTCGGCCGGCGCCGGCGTCACGTGGTACTCGACCGCGCGCTGGTTGGCGAACCACAGCAGCGTGCGCCGGTCCTCGCACAGCGCGTACCGGATCTCCCGCTTGGACGTCTCCGCCCACAGGGGCACGGTCCGCACCCACGGCGGCGTGTACTTCGGCAGGTTCTTCTGGGTGAACGGCTCCTGGCCCGGCCGCACCCGCACCACCGACAGCGGTCGCCCGGCCAGGGCGGGGATGATCCGGTCGCGCACCGCGTCCAGGTAGTCGACCAGGTCGCCCTTGGTCGCGTCGGCGCCGTCGAACAACGGCTGGTCGAGGTTGGTCAGCGCCACGCCGTCCCGCTCTTCACCCATCGCACCACCTTTGCGGTTGACCGTGCCGCGGGCAAGCGGGACACGGCCCGCTCCGCGAGGAACGGGCCGTGCCCGGGGTTCGATCAGGCGGGGAGCCGCCAGACCTGGTTGGTGGCGGCGAAGCAGTCCCAGATCTGCAACCGGGTGCCGTCGGCCGAACTGGGGCCGGTGGCGTCGAGGCAGCGGCCGGAGGCGGGGTTGCGCAGCGTGCCGTCGGAGCCGGCCTGCCACTTCTGCGCGCCGGTGCCGTTGCAGTCCCACAGCTGGATCACGGTGCCGTTGGCGGTGCCCGCGCCCGCCACGTCCAGGCACTTGCCGAGGGCGCGCAGCGAGCCGTCGCCGGAGACGGTCCAGCTCTGCGCGGTGGTGCCGTTGCACGTCCAGAGCTGGATGGCGGTGCCGTTGGCGGACGACGCACTGGCCACGTCGACGCACTTGCCCGCGATGCCGGTGATGGGACCGGTGCGGCCGGGCGGGGTGGTGCCGCCCATGACCGTGTCGTAGATGGCGCTGAGCAGGGAAGTGCTGCCGGTGGTGTCCTGCGACAGCTCCCAGTTCATCACGCCGCCGGCGTTGGCCATGGCCCACTGGGTCTTGCGCTTGATGGTGGGCACGCCGTTGTAGCACTGCTGCACGCCGCTGACGGTGACGCAGTCGCGGTTGGCGTTGGCCGGGTCCATGGCGACCAGTTGCGCGTAGGTGTAGTAGTTCGGCCTGCTGTAGAACGGCACGCCGAGCACGGCCTTGGCGGCGGGCAGGCCGCGCGACTTCCAGTAGTTGACGGTGCCGATGGACCAGTCGTAGTTGGCGTGCGGGCTGCCGCCGTCGTAGGCCATGATGTTGAGCCAGTCGACCTGGCCGAACACGGCGGTCTGGACGCCTTCCGCGGTGCCGCCGCCGGACACGACCGCGGCCGTGAGGAGCTTGCCGCGGCTGTGCATGGCGGTGCTGAGCTGGCCCATGAGGGCGGTGAAGTTGGTCGCCGACGCGCCGGGGTCGGGGTACTCCCAGTCGATGTCGACGCCGTCGAGGTTGTGCTGGTTGACGGCGTTGACGACGGCGTTGACGAACGTGGTGCGGCTGGTGGCGTTGGCGGCCAGGGCCTCGAACGCCGAGTCGTTGCCGTCGTTCCAGCCGCCGATGGCCAGCGAGACGCGCACGCCGTTGGCGTGGGCCAGGGAGACCAGGGACGCGAGCTTGCCCGGGTCGGGGATGGCCTGGAGCGTGCCGTTCGAGTTGGGCAGGGTGAACGCGTAGTTGATGTGGGTGAGCTTGGTGTACTGGACGGCGTTGACGCTGCCCGCCCACGACGGCAGGTAGCCGACGCTCTTGAAGCCGTTGGGCAGGACGGTGGCCTGAGCCGCCGGCGCGGTGGCGACGGCCACCGCGAGGCCGGCCGCCGCCGTGGCGAGGGCGAGGCCCGCGGCGCCCCACCGGGTCGACGCGCGCCGTGATGGTGCAGGGGACTGCATGGACGTGGTCCTTTCACAGGGAGGTCCACGGCCGTCGTCCGCGCGGTGGCGGCGGGTTCCGCGCGGTCGCCGGCCGGGGACTGGCAGCCGCGCCCGACCTTACTGGCGTACTTGATTCAAGTCACGATAAAAGTCGCCCGGCACCGTGATGACGAGTTGCCGCAGGCGGGAGGGGTCGGCGATGACGTCGTAGGCGGCGATCCGGTCGTCCCGGACCGTGACGGTGAGGGCGAGCCGGAGCCGTCCGCGCGGTGCGACGACGATGCCGACGCGTCCGTCCACGAGGGCCGGTCCGGCGTGGCGCGCGTTCGCGGTGAGGACGACGGTCTCGGCGGCGACGGCGTGCGCACCGCGGACCTCGGCCGCCGCGCCGGGTGGCAGCACGGCGGGGTCGGCGCGGCGGACGACGTCGGGATCGAGCACGGCGAGCAGGGCGTCGAAGTCGCCCGCGCGGGCGGCGGCGAGGAACGCCTCCACGACGTGCCGGTGGCGGGTGAGCTCGGGCTCGGGGAGCGCGGTCGTGCCGCGGACCTTGTGCCGGGCGCGGCTGGCGATCTTCTTCGTGGTGGCCGTGCTGCGGCCGACGATCGGCGCGATCCGCTCGAACGGCACGGCGAACGCGTCGTGCAGCACGAACGCGACGCGTTCGGCGGGCCCGAGCGTGTCGAGCACGACGAGCAGCGCCCGTCCGATCGAGTCGGCCAGCACCGCCTCGGTCTCCGGGTCGTCGTCGGCGGGCAGGTCGGGCACCTGCTCGACCACGTCCTCGCGGCGGGTCCGGCGGTGGCGGAGCACGTCCAGGCACACCCGGGAGACCACGGTGCGCAGCCAGGCGGCGAGGTTGTCGATCCCGTCGGCGTCGACCCGGCGCAGCCGCAACCAGGTCTCCTGGACGGCGTCCTCGGCCTCGGGCAGGGAGCCCAGCATCCGGTGGGCGACCGCGCGCAGGTGCCCGCGGTGCGCCTCGAATCGGTCCGCCAGGTCGTCGTGCATCGGTCCCCTCCCGGTCGTCTACCGGGTGGACGAGCCGGAGCGGCGAAAGGTGACGGGCTCGACGGCCCGCCGTCGACGTGGTAGCCAGAGGTCGACTCACGGCCGCCGCCGGAGACGCGAGGAGCGATCGCATGGGTAAGCGCCTGATGGCGGTGGGTGTCGCGCTCGCCTGCCTGGTCGGGGTGCAGGTCGGCGCGGCGCGGGCGGTGGCGGCGGAGCTGTCCGCCGCGGTCAGTCGGTCGTCGGTGTGGAGCACCGGGTACGGCGGGCAGGTCGTGCTGACCAACACCGGTGACGTGGAGAGCACCGGCTGGGTGGTCGAGTTCGACCTGCCGCCCGGGTCGTCGGTGAGCAACGCGTGGAGCTCCGTGCTCACCCGCGACGGGCAGCACTACCGGTTGGCCGACGCGGGCTACAACGGCCGCGTCCGGCCCGGTGGCACGGCGAGCTTCGGGTTCACCGTCACCGGTCTCGGCCTGCCGACCGGCTGCACGGTCGGCGGCACGCCGTGCGACGGCGGAGGTCCGGTCCCCGACACGTCCGCGCCCACCGTTCCGGTCGGTGCGCGGGTGACGGGCGTGACGGCGAGCTCGGTGTCGTTGGCGTGGGAGGCGTCGAGCGACGACGTCGGCGTCACCGACTACCAGGTGCTGCGCGGCACGACCGTGGTCGCGTCGGTGACGTCCACCGCCGCGACCGTCGGCGGCCTGCTGCCGGGCACGGCGTACGCGTTCACCGTGCGGGCGCGCGACGCGGCGGGCAACGTCTCCGGCGCGAGCGCCGAGGTGGCCGCCACGACCGGTGCGGGCTCCGGCGGGTCCACCGTGGACGTCGCCACGGCGGCGCAGCTCCAGGCGGCCCTGGCCGGCGCCGTGGCGGGGCAGACCATCCGGATGGCCGCCGGCGTGTACCGGGGTTCGTTCGTGATCACCCGGCCGGGCGCCGCCGGCGCTCCGGTCACGCTCACCGGTCCGGCCGACGCGGTGCTGGTCAACGACGGTCCGTCGGGTTCCGCGCCGGGCTGCCCGACGCCGACACCGGGCTGGGATCCCGGCTACGGGCTGTGGCTGCACGACGCGCCGCACTGGAACCTGGTCGGGTTCACCGTGCGGGAGTCGAAGAAGGGCATCGTCGCGGACAACTCGCACCACACCGTGATCGACCGCGTGCACGTGCACCACGTGGACGAGGAAGCCGTGCACTTCCGGCGCTCGTCGGCCGACGGCGTCCTGCGCGATTCCACGATCAGCCACACGGGACTCGGGCAGCCGGGGTACGGCGAAGCCGTCTACCTCGGGTCCGCCAATTCGAACTGGGCCTGCCACGGCAATTCCGGCGGCGTGGACCGCAGCGACCGGGTGCACGTGCTCGGCAATCGGATCGGGCCGGGTGTCGCGGCCGAGCACGTCGACGTCAAGGAAGGCACGGTCGGCGGCGTGATCCGGGGCAACGCGTTCGACGGGACCGGCATCTCGGGCCAGAACTCGGCGGACTCGTGGGTCGACGTGAAGGGCACCGGTTACACGATCGAGGGCAACACCGGCACGTTCGCCGCACCGGGGACCTTCGCCAACGGCTACGAGACGCACAACCCCGCCACCACGCCGTCCTCCGCCAACGGGTGCGGCAACGTGTGGCGGGACAACCGCTCGGACCTCGGCGGCGTCGGCCAGTACGCGATCCGGATCACCTCCACGTCGAAGTGCGCCGGCGTGCCGAACGTGGTGCACGCGTCGAACACCGCGACCCGTGCGGTGATCGGTCTGACCAACATCGCGATCACCCCGTGACGGGGCCGCGGGTCGGTGGGTCGATCGGCTGCGCGACCGTCGCCGCGCAAAGGGGAAACGCAATTCCGGACGCCGATCGGAATCGTGGTGCGGGCTTTTAGGTTAGGCTCCCCTTAATGATTTCGTGTTGCGGTACCCGGTGGTCGGTGGCAACGTCCCGGACAGGGAACCTGCTGTCCAGAGGAGTGGTCATGACCACCACGGAAATGCCGGCCGTCAACTCGTGCACGGTCACGGGTTGTTCGTACAACCACGATGGTTGTCACGCTTTCGCGATCACCGTGAGCGGCGCGAACGGGGCGGCCGACTGCGGAACGTTCATCCCCCTGGCCCGCAAGGGCGGCCTGCCCAAGGTCGTCGCGCAGGTCGGCGCGTGCTCGCGCACCGACTGCATCCACAACGCCGAACTGGAGTGCACCGCGTCCGGCGTGCGCGTCGGGCCCGGACAGGGAGACCACGCCGCCAACTGCCTCACCTACACCAGGGCGAAGGACACGGCGAGCCCCACGATGTCCTGAAGCGCGCACGACCGCCGCCGGCCGGTCAGCACCCCTCAGAGCTGACCGGCCGGCGGGCCGTGACGGCGTCTCAGCGCCGTCGGCGGTGGTGCCGTGCGACCACGAGCGAGGCGGCCACCAGCACCAGGTTCTTCAGCACGAACTCACCCGTGACGCTGAGCAGCAGCGGGTTGCCGTGGCGGAACGCCACCGCCGGCTGCACCACCAGCACGAGGAACGTGCCGAGCAGGTGCAGCGCCGTCAGCGCCGCGACCACCCGCACCTGCACCGCCACGATCAGCGCCATGCCCGCCAGCACCTCGAACACGCCGACGGTCGGCACGAACCAGGACGCGGGCAGGAACGGCACGGTGTCGGCGACCAGGTCGCGCACCGGCGACGTGCCGGCGACCTTCAACACCCCGAACCACAGGAACACCACGCCCAGGGCGATCCGCAGCAGCGGGACGCTCAGGTCGAGCACGCCGTCCACCGCGCGTGACGCCCGGTCGAGCAGCGCCGTGCGCGTGGCCCCGGTGGGCGGCGCGTGGTCGGTCTTCGGCTCGCTGGTCAGCTCGCTGGTCATCCGTCATCCCCCCTCGTAGCGGTCGGGCTCAGGCGCCCGACCGGCGGGCGGCGGTGAGCGTGTCGCCCAACGACCGCAACCGCGTGTCCGTCCGCTGGACCTGCTCCGCGACCACGTCCAGCGCCCGGTCCAGGTGCGGGCGCACCGTCGCGGCCCAGTCGACGCCCGACGCCCGGTCACGGGCCTCCTGGGTCGGCTCCGGGAACGCCGCGGCCACCGCGTACACGACCGCGCCGAGCACCGCGTCCAGCACCAGCTCCGGCAGCAGCGACAGCACGAGGTTGGGCAGGTGCCCCGCCTCTTCGTCACCCGATCGGGGCTGCCACGGGTCGAGGTGCGGCCGGACCGTCTCCCACAGGCCCGCGTCGACCGCGCCCACGCCGTGCCTGCCGGCCCACTGCAACGCGTCCGCCCTGGTGACGGTGGCCGTCAGCACCTGGCGGGCGTCCGCGCCGATCCGCAGCAGCTCCGCCAGGTCCAGGTCCTCCGGCGTGCCCATCAGCGCCGGCCGCAGGTCCATCGCCACCTGGTGGTGCCAGCGCGTGGCCCACACCGCGCGCCACCACATGGCCTCCTGCGTGGTCGGTCGGGACAGCCACACCGCGATGTTGCGGAAGTAGGCCTTGATCTCCTCGTACGCGGCCTGACCCGCGGCCGACGCGGCGAACCCGACGCTCTTGATCGGGTCCTCCGGCACGGTCGGGTCGCCGACCAGGTTGACGTTGAAGAAGTGGTGCCACGTGGCGTCCACCGCCACCCGGCCGACGCCGACCTGGTGCCCGTCGTACGCGCCGATCGCGCCGAACGTGCTCGCGTCCAACCGCCCCTTGCGCGGGTCGCGGTCCGCGGCCCGGGAGTTGATCGTCGACCACGCCACGACCTCCGGCGCCAACCCCGCCGGGTACTCGGTCATCTCGTACCCGTCGAAGGTGAACGACCTGGTCAGGTCGTCCGGCACGTAGCACTCGCCCTCGTGCGGGTGGTCCGGCAGCACGCGGATCGTGCCGCGCGGTCCCGACAGCAGCGGGTGCGGGTAGCCCTGGTGCGCCCACTTCGGCGAGTCCGACGTCGCGTACATCCGCGGCGTGATGACCTGCGGGATGTCGTCGGACTGGTCGTTGAGCTGGAACAGCGGGTCGTGGCCCTCCGACAGCGTGTCGTTGCGGTCCGGGCCGTCGATCGACGGCGCGACCGGCTCGCCGTTCGGGCCGGGATCGGGCCAGTGCCACTTGCGCATGCTCCGCACGCGCGGCAGGTCGCCGCACATGGACACGCCCAGGTCCTCGTGGTCGCCGGTGGCGAACACGCCGCCGCCCGCGTCCATGAACTCCGCCAACGCGCGCAACTCGGTCTGGTCCAACGGCGGCCGGGGCGCGCGGGCCACGCCGAACAACCAGATCTGGTCGTACTGGCCCAGGTCGTGCCCGTCGAACCGGAACCCCGGGAGGTCCGCGGACAACGAGGGCAGGTTCTCCTCCCGGTGCGCCCGCGTCACCTCGAACCGGACCCACGGCCCGGGCGGCGTGGACAGCACGTCCACGAGGGTGGCCAGGCCGAAGTCGGCCCGGTCGAAGCTCGCCGTCCCATCGGTCACCATCAGGATCCGGGCGGCGTCCGGCTCGGCCAGGACGGACGTGTTCGGCATGGGTGCTCCCTCTCGGTTCACGGTGTCATCCCTTCGATCTCGACCAGCAGGTCCGGGCGGCAGACGTCGACGGTGAACACCGCGATGTCCGCGCGCCGGGAGAATTCGTCGCGGCACAGCCGCGTCACGAGGGGCACGTCCTCGGGTCGCTTGACGTAGACCTTGATCGCGCGCAGGTCGTCGAGGCGGTAGCCGCCGTCGATCCCGTGCCCGGTGAGGTTGTCCGCGCCGATGAGCGCGGCGATGTTGGCCAGCGTCACCTGGACCTGGCGCGCCACGTCGCCGGGCGCCACGGTGGCGTGGTCGAGGATGCTCGCGGTGCCCGACACGTACAGCGAGCCCCGACCCCGCTCCGGCTTCAGGTACGTCGCCCGCGCGAAGCTCGGCGGCCTCGGCCCGTACTGCTCCGGGTACTCGTGCGCGGGCACCTGCAACGGGTTCTCCAGGTGCACGGCCGTGTGCGACCGGTGCGCCAGGAAGTAGAACGCGACGCCGTCGCCCAGCGAGCCGATGCCGGTGGACGCCGGCATGGCGTGACCGCGCTCGTCGAACGCCTTGCCCCGGCCGACGCAGAAGTCCCGGTACACCTCGGTGCCGCGCGCGCTGGGCTCCGTGATGCCGTCGAGCATGTTCCACATGCGGAACACGTTCGGGTAGCCCAGGGCCTCGACCAGCTCGAACGCCGCCAGGTACGCCTGGTGAGCGGCCTCTTCGCAGTCCGCCGACGGCCCGATCCACCCGGCGCAGAACAGCACCTCGCCGTCGTGCGCGTAGAGCAGCCCCTTGTGCTCGCCGGTCCGGACCAGGCTCCCCTCGGTGTGCCAGACCTCCACGACCTCGGGCTCACCCGGCCGCAGCATGTGCAGCGGGAGGACCGGCAGGCCGTGCTCCCACCGCGGCCGGCCGCCCCTGGTCGAGTGGCGGACGGCGCCCAGCACGGTGTCGCCCGCCAGGACGGCGAAGTCCTCCGCCGTCCGGAACGTGCACGGCGGCGTCACTATCACGTTGCCACGCAATGTTTTTCCCCCTCTTGAAGTCGGACCGCACGCCACGCCGCGATCACGGCGAGCGCCTGTCCGGGATTGAGCCGGGGGTCGCAGAGGCTCGTGTACGAGCCGGTCGGGAAGTCGTCCCAACCGCATTCCGCGACCTCGTCCGGAGTGGTTTCCAGGTGCAGGCCGCCGGCCACCCCGCCGCCGGCGTCCACGGCGGCCCGGAAACCCGCGACCTCGCGGACCACCGTGGCGACCAGTCGGGTCTTGCGGCCCACGGCGTCGGTGACCGTGTTGCCGTGCATCGGGTCGCACAGCCAGATCACCGGGTGGCCGGCCGCGCGGACCGCGTCCACCAGCGGCGGCAGCAGCTCGGACACCGCGTCCGCGCCGAGGCGGGCGATCAGCGTGAGCCGACCCGGCTCCCGCTCCGGGTCGAGCCGCTCGCACAGCGCCCGCAGCTCGTCCGGCCGCATGACCGGGCCCACCTTGCAGGCGACCGGGTTCGCCACCGACGCCAGCAGCCGCACGTGCGCGCCGTCGACGTCGCGGGTCCGGTCGCCGATCCACGGCCAGTGCGTGGAGGTGAGCAGCGGGACGCCCCGGTCGTCCCGGCGCACCATCGGCAGCTCGTAGTCCAGCACCAGCGCCTCGTGGCTGGTCCACAGCGACGGGTGGTGGTGGCGCAGCAGCCCGGTCGCCGACCGCGCCGCGTGGTAGCCGGCGACGAGCCTGGCCGGGTCCGCGCGCCGGGCGGTCGGGTCCGCCTGCGGCGCGTTGACCAGGTCGCCCCGGTACACCGGCAGCTCCACCCCGTCGACCACCTCGGTCGGCCGCGAGCGCGGCTTGGCGAACTGCCCGGCCACCCGGCCGACCCGCACCACGGGCCGGTCGTCGTCGCCGAGCGCCGTCGCCAGCCGGTCGACCAGCGCCGCCTTGGGCGTCACGTGGCGCGGACCGCACTCGGCGAACGGCTCGGCGCAGTCACCGGCCTGCACGACGAGCCGCCGACCGGCCGCGACCTCGCCCAGTTCGCGCCGCAGCGCCGCCACCTCGCCGGGCGTCACCAGGCCGGCCAACCGCGCCAGCCTCGCCCGGAACGACCGCGCGCGGCGGTCCGGCCACGGCGGCTGCTGGGCGGCGGGCAGCGATCTCCAGTGCGCCGTCTCCCATTCGGACAACACCCTGGCGTGGCTGCGCGGAACTGGCTCCGTGGACACTCGCGCCTCCGTCGGTCTGGTTCGGTCGTCGGTTTTGTACGGCAATCATGCGGAAACGCGATGTGCCTTTTCGTCGGTCCCCGGGTGGATTCGCCGGGTCCGCTTTCCCGTGCTGCGTCGCCCGATCGAGGTAAACCCTGAGGGGGATCGTCAAGCTCCGACGCCGGGTGGACGATAGTTCGGGGAAGATGTGTTGCCATTGTTCCCAGCACGTGGAAATGCGTGCGCACCGAACGCGGGATGGCGTGACAAGGGGAGGGAATGGTGTCCGGTTCCAACGTGCGACTTGTCGTGTCGGTCCAGGCGCGCGCTTTCGAGGGCGAACCACTGGCGATCGGCCCGTGCGGCCACCTGCCGTCGTGCCGGAAGGAATCGGCCTGATGGACGGCGAGGGACGGCCACGGTGGTTGTCCCGCTTCACGGCGGTCGACGTCGCCCTGGCCGCCTCGGCCACCGCGGTGGACGTCTTCCTGTTCTCGGCGGTCAGCAACCGCACGCCGGCGGGCGCGGGTCTGTGGTTGTTCGTCGCCCTGGTCGCGGTCGGCTTCGCGGCGCTGCTGGTGCGGCGCAGGTACCCCGTGCTGGCGTTCGGGGTGGTGTGGGTGTGGGCGGTGCTCGTCATGCCGACGAACGAGCTGGAGTTCCGGCCGACCGCCGTGCCGTGCATGGCGTTGTTCGCCGTCGCGCTGCACGGGCGGCTGAAGGCGTCGGCGGGCGCGCTGCTCGCGTGCGCGGTGCTCGCCGTGCTGGCCGGGCTGACCGAGGCCGCGTCCCGGCCGCCCGAGGCGCGGATGGTCGCCACCTACGCCACGCTGGTGTTCTACCTGCTCGTGTACGGCTGCGTGTGGGCCGGCGGGCGGTGGGCGCGGCTGAGCCGGCAGCACGCCGAGGACCTGGAGTTCCGCCGCCGGGTGGAGGCGCACGAGGCGGTGATGGGGGAGCGGACCCGGATCGCGCGCGAGCTGCACGACATCGTGGCGCACTCGGTGACCGTGATGGTGTTGCAGGCGGCGGGCGCGCGGCGGGTGCTCGACAGCGACCCGGTGCGGGTCGGACAGGCGCTCGGCCACATCGAGGAGGCGGGCGAGCAGGCGATGGGCGAGCTGCGGCGGATGCTGACCGCGTTGCGGCTGAGCGACGACGACGAGGCGGGCGACGGGGTGACCGGCCGGCCGCAGCCGGGTCTGGCCGACGTGGAGCACCTGGTCGGCACGATCTCGGCGGCGGGGGTGCGCGTCCACACGCGGGTGGAGGGTGAGCCGGGTCGGCTCGCGGCCAGCGTGGACCTCGCCGCGTACCGGGTCGTGCAGGAGGCGTTGACGAACGTGACCAAGCACGTGGGGCCCGGCGCGGAGGTGGACGTGCGGCTGCGGTGGGAGCCGTGCGAGCTCACCGTCGAGGTCGCCGACGACGGTCGGGGACGGCGGCCGGAGCGGGCGCTGTCCACGAACCACGGTCTGGCCGGGCTCGTGGAGCGGCTGGCGATCGTGGGCGGGAGGTTGGCGGCCGAGCCCGCGCCGGCGGGCGGGTTCCGGGTGACGGCCGTGCTGCCGGTCGCCGGGCCGGTGGCGAGCGAGCCCGTGCGGGAACACCGGTGATCCGGGTGATGCTGGTGGACGACCAGCCGTTGGTGCGGGCGGGTCTGGCGATGCTGCTCGACGCCGAGCCGGACATCGAGGTGGTGGCCGAGGCGGACGAGGGGGCGGGCGCGGTCGCGCGGGCCGCGGAGCTGCACCCGGACGTGGTGCTGATGGACGTGCGGATGCCCGGCGTGGACGGGGTCGAGGCGACGCGGCGGATCATCGACGCGGACCCGGCGGGCGAGGACCACGCCACGAAGATCATCATCCTGACGACGTACCACGTCGACGAGGCGGTGTACGCGGCGCTGCGGGCCGGTGCGACCGGGTTCCTGCTCAAGGACGCGGTGCCGCGCGAGCTGGTCGACGCGGTGCGCACGGTGGCGTCCGGTGAGGCGTGGCTGGACCCGACCGTCGCGAAAGGACTGATCCGGGAGTTCGCGGCCCGGCCCCGGCACCAGTTGCCGACGTCGGCGGAGATGGGCGAGCTGACGGTGCGGGAGCGGGAGGTGCTGGTGCTCGTGGCGCACGGGTTCTCGAACCCGGAGATCGCCGGGCACCTCGTGGTCGGTGAGGCGACGGTGAAGACGCACCTGGGGCGGATCCTGATGAAGCTCGGGCTGCGCGACCGGGCCCAGGCGATCGCGGCGGCGTACCAGAGCGGCTTGGTCGTGCCGGGGAGCAGCCCGCCACCGCCGGCCGGGCGTCCGACTTGATCGTTACGGTTGGTCTTGGGGCGGTTGCGAAGCGGCGGTGCGCGGTACCGTGAGCCGTGCGCATCCGTCCGCGCCGGGCACAGGGCCGTGCCGAACCGAGCGTCGTGCTCGATCCGGCAGCGGCGGAACTCGTGCGGCTGGGTGCGTTGCTGGAGGTCGTGGTCCAGGCCGTGGCGTTGCAGGATCGGGCGGAGGCGGTGATCGCCGACTGCGCGCAACCCGGTGAGCCGTCGTGGGAAGTGGCGCGCAGCGGACGTGCCGTGGCGGCCCAGTACGGCCGGCTGTCCGGCTGGGCGGCGGACCTCGCGTGGCAGGCCGACCGTCCTCCGCCGCCGCAGCGGATCGTGGAGCTCATCCGCTACCACCTCGGCATGCTGGACTGCGCCCTGCGCCTGGCCTTCCCCCGCTACCGCACCGACCGCCTGGAAACCCGCCGCCTCGCCATGACCGGCCTGGGCGCCCCGGCCCGCGAACTGCGCGACCTGGAAACCGCCCTCCGCCACCGCATCACCACCCTCTCCGCTTAACCCACCCCGGGGGGGGGGGGGGGGGGGAAGGGGGGGGGGGGGGGGGGGGGGGGGGGGGGGGGGACGT
>NZ_JBVJVK010000031.1:58503-103683 GCF_055603705.1 Actinosynnema sp. NPDC037264
TTCAGCCCTGCGCCCCCCCCCCCCCCCCCCCCCCCCCCCCCCCCCCCCACCCCCCCCCCCCCCCCACCCCCCCCCCCCCCCCCCCCCCCCGGGGTGGGTAGGACACGCGGGTTCACCAGGTGGTTCGGCCGGAGCCGTAGGGGTAGAGGGGGTTGCCGTAGGTGGTGGGTACGGGGGCGCCCGAGTCGATCCGGGCGCGGATGTCGGCTCGTTCGGCGGCGGTGGCGCCCAGGTCGTACGGGACGTCCCAGTGCTCGGTGGCGTCGGCCGGGGTGTCGGTGCCGCCGGGGCGCAGGACGTCGGTCAGGGCACGCGGCAGCTGCCACGGCAGCTTGCCGGTCGGGGTGTAGTCGCCGAACAGCAGCGACGCCAAGGCGGGGCCCATCTCCTCACCGCCGCGGTACGTCACGACGATCGCGCTCGCCAGGTCGTGCCACTCGGTGATCACGTACGGGCGGGGCAGGACCAGGGCGACCACGACGGGGATGCCCTGGCGGTGGAAGTCCTGGATCACCGCGAGCTGGTCCGGGGGCAGGTAGGGCTGCTCCTTCGGCCAACTCGTCGCGTGGGTGTACGAGGTCTCGCCCACCGCGACGATCGCCAGCTTCGGCGACGGCCCGGTGTCCTTGTGGACGTTCACCCCCGCCTGCGCGGCACGCGTGCGGATCGCCTGCAACATCGTCTGCGACCCGTACTCCTGGTGGAAGTAGCTGGTCCAGATGCAGCACGCGGCCGTGTCGTCGGCACGCGGACCGGCCACCACGATGTTGTCACCGCGGTTGAGCCGCACCGGCAGCACGCCGTTGGTGTTCTTCAACAACGTCATCGCCTCGCGCGACGCCTGGTTCGCCAGCGCCGCGTACTCCGGCTTGTGGAACCGGTACGGCCCGTTCACCGGGTCGCCGTACGGGTTCTCGAAGATCCCGAGCTTGAACTTCAACCGCAGCACCCGCCGCACCGCGTCGTCGATCCGCGCCGCCGGCACCGCCGAGGTGAACCCGCCGATGGTGAACCCGGGCGCACCGGGGTCCGCGCCACCCATCACGTCCGACCCCGCGTTCGCCGCGCCGACCCACGACCCCGACGGCAACCAGTCGGTCGTGATCAGCCCGGTGTACCCGAGGTTCTGCCGCAGGTACGCGAGGATCTTCGCGCTGTCACCCGCGCCCGGACCACCGGGGTCCAGCAGCGAGCTGCCCGCGTACCCCGGCATGATGTTCACCGCGCCGGCCTCCATCGCCGCCCGGAACGGCGCGGTGTGGTACTTGATCGTCACGTTGTCGTACACGATCAACGCCTCACCGCCCGCGCCCTCGCCCGGCCAGTGCTTCACCGTCGCCAGCACCGAACCCGGGCTCAGCTCCGGCCCGCCCTGCAACCCGGCCACCAGTGCCCGGACCTGCGCCGACGCCACCTCGGAACTCTCGCCGTTGCCCTCCTGGATGCGCGGGTACAGCACCTTCGTGCCCACCTCGGCCAACGGCCCCAGCACACCGCGCGCGCCGACCTCCAGCTGCTCGCGCCGCTGCATGTCGCCGAGCTTGTACTGCAACGGGTAGTTCCGCGCCGCGGCCAACGCGCTCTGCAACGGGTACGTCGTCTTGTACCCGGCGATGGTGTCGCCCGCCGACACGAACGGGATGCCGAGCCGCGTGCCGCTCGACCCGAGCAGCGCGGTGTGCAGGTCCTGCGCCTCCGCCGGCCCGAAGTGCCAGCCCGAGCGCGGGAACACCTGGGCGTTGTAGAACATCTGGTAGGCCTTCTCCTCGATCGTCATCCGACCGAGCAGGTCGTTCACCCGCGCCTCCACGGGCTGCCGCCAGTCCTCGTACGGCTCGATCGCGCCGT
Organism: Actinosynnema sp. NPDC037264; assembly: GCF_055603705.1. Taxonomy (NCBI): domain Bacteria; kingdom Bacillati; phylum Actinomycetota; class Actinomycetes; order Pseudonocardiales; family Pseudonocardiaceae; genus Actinosynnema; species Actinosynnema sp. NPDC037264. The sequence continues at coordinate 60,352 of NZ_JBVJVK010000031.1, forward strand.
TCTTGTTCAGGTCACGGCTGCCGCTCACCACCCGCACGCCGTCGTCCACCGAGGTCAGCGTCGGCACGTACACGCTGAACGTGCGGATGTTCGACGCGCTGGTGCCGCCGGAGCCGTCCACCGCGACCACGAACCACTTGTACGTCCACCGGTCGGTGATGTCCCACGACGGCGTGTAGCCGGTGCCGGTGGGCTCGGCGACCTTGGTGTAGAGGTCGATCAGGTTGCCCGATGCGGTGAAGTCGTAGTCCGTGCGGCTGACGTTGAGCCAGACCTGGTAGCGCACCGCGCCCGGCACCGCCGCCCACGAGAAGGCCGGACGCCGGGTGGACGTGATCATCGCCTGGTCGGCCGGCGCGGACAGCGCGAACCGGCCCGTCACCGCGGGCGCCTTGGTCGGCGGCGACAGCAACGGCGGGGTGGCCGCGGAGGTGTCCACGGTGCCGAAGACCTGGAACTCCCAGAGCGAGACGCCGTAGCCGGTGGCCCGCGCGGTGGCGAACAACCGCAGGTAACGGCCCGTGCCGCCGACGGTGAGCCGTTCCACGCCGCCCGTGCCGGTGGTGGTCGCGTAGACCTGCGTCCAGTTCACCGCGTCGTTCGACAGCTCCAGCCGGTACCCCTTCGCGTACGCGCCCTCCCAGTTCAGCACGACCTGGTTGACCGAGGCGACGCCGCCGAAGTCGACCCGCAGCCACTGGTTGTCGGCGAACTGGCTGGACCAGCGGGTGTTCGGCCGGCCGTCCAGCGCCGCGGCGGGCGCGTTGCCGCCCTCCCACGTCGAGGCCGCGACCCGCTTGTACTCGGAGATCGGCGTGCCGGCGGCGGGCCCACCGGTCGTGCCGTAGACCTGGAACTCCCACAGCGAGTAGCCGTAGCCCGTGGCGCGGGCGGTGCCGAACAGCCGCACGTGCCGACCCGTGCCGGTCACCGGGATCGACTGCGTCCCGCCCGTGGCGTCTGCCGCGGTGTGGACCGTGGTCCACGTGGCGCCGTCGGCCGAGGTCTGGAGCTGGAACGCGGTCGCGTAGGCGGCCTCCCAGGTCAGCACCACGCGGTCCAGCGTCGCGGTGGCGCCGAGGTCGACGCTCAACCACTGCGGGTCGGCGAACGCGCTGGACCAGCGGGTGCCCGCGTTGCCGTCGGTGGCGGCGGACGCGGCGGTGCCCGCGTTCTCGGTGGACGAGGCGGTGGTCGGTTTGCCTTGGGAGAGCAGGACCCCGGCGGCTCTCGCTTCCCGTGACGCGGTGAGCTGCCCGGCGATCAGGGCGGCGAGGACGACGAGCAGGGGCAGGACCCGGCGGCGGTGCCGGGCGGGCGCTTCGGGCATGGCGACTCCAGGCAGGGGTGACCCGCGGCCGGTGTGCCGCCGGCCGCGGATCGTCGACAAACTCTCGGAGAGCGCTCTCCCACAGCGAACTTCACCCGCCGTGCCGCCGTCAAGAGACCGGCGGACCGGTTCTCCCGCGCCCGGTGGCCCGGTTCCGGTCGGGTCCGGGAGCGGCGCATAGGATCGCCCGGTGACGATCGCGATTCCCGGCTTCGGCGAACTGACCCCGGTGGACCACGCTCCCGAAGGCGTGGCGTGCTGGAACACGACCGCCGCCGGGACGTCGGTGAGCGTGCTGGTGGAGGAACCGGCCACCACCGACGACCTCGACCTGCCGTTCATCGGCTCGGTCCTGCGCGACCGCCAACGGCTGCTCGCCACCGCCCACGAGGCCGTGGCCGACCACCTGCGCGACCACCCGGGCTACGGGCCGGACGCCGTGGCCGACCCGGAGTTCACCTTCCACCCCGGTCGGGACTGGCTGGTCCGGTTCGCCGAGTGCCGCGTGCCCGGTTTCACCGAGCTTGGCCTGGTGGTGGTGTTCAACGGCGGTGACGTGGTCGGCGTGGACGACCTCGCCGACGTCGACCTCGCGGACGAGACCGAGGGCTGACCGGCGGCGGTCGCCGCGTGCGGCCGGTTCCGGGACTTCGGCGCGGTGAGCGCGGGTACGTGCGGCGCGTTGCCAGGCGTGCGGTGGCTGTGCTGTGATCGGGGCGCCGCCGTGTGGAAAGCGTTTTCCGCGAGAGGGAGAACCCCGATGCGAGCACTGCTCCTGGCGACCCTGCTGCTCCTTGGCGCCGGTACCGCCCAAGCCGCCCCTGCCCTGGCCGCACCTGCACTGGCCGAGCCCGCCCAAGCCGCGCCCGCGGCGATGGACTACTGGCAGTACATGGCCACCTTCGCGACCGAGGAGGAGTGCGAAGCGGAGGGCGCGAAGATCCCCGAGGGCGTCGACTACTACGTCTGCTGGCCGAACGGGGACGTCTGGGACTTCTACTGGGTCTTCCTGACCTGACCTCGCCTGATCGCCGCCGTCGAGCCCGGTGGCGCGGGGTGAGCCGGTCACCGCGCCGCCGCGGACGTCCCTCGGTCGTGCACGAACCGGTCGGGGCGCAGCACGACGACGTCGGTGCGGTGGCGGGCGAACCAGGCGGTGAGCGCGCCGGTGACGTCCACCAGGTCGTCCTCGGCGCAGGGCTGGCCGTCGGCCACCACCCGCAGGAACCGCGCGGGCGGACCGGACCAGTCCCGCGCCGTGCCCGCGTCCACGCCCGGCCCGATGACCGCGAAGTCGGGGCCGAGGACGTCGTCGAGCAGCAGCCTCGCCCCGCCGACGACCACCTCGGGCTGGGGGAACATGACGCGCCCGTCCGGCAGCGCGGGCAGCGGCTTGAACTCGAAGTGGCGCACCAGGCGGCGCACCCGCGGCACGGCCTGCGCCGCGCGCAGCACCACGTCCCGAAGGAAAGCCGCGAACCTGTTGCGCACCAGGAAGACCCGGCCGAGACGCACGCTGGTGAGGGCCATCGCCTCGGTGTGCGGGCGACGTTCGGCCTCGTAGCTGTCCAGCAGCGACTCGGCGTCGTCCGATCCGAGTGCCAGGGCGAGCTTCCAGGTGAGGTTGGCCGCGTCGCGCAGCCCGCTGCACAGGCCCTGGCCGAGGAACGGCGGCATCTGGTGCGCGGCGTCGCCGAGCAGGAACACCCGGCGGTCGCGCCAGCGCTCGGCGACGAGGTGGTGGAACGTGTAGACGATCGCGCGCGTGACGGTGAAGCGGTCCGGGTCGACGTAGGGCGCGACGAGCCGGGCGACCGTCGCGGCATCCGTCATGTCCGCGGGGTCCTCGTCCGGGCGCAGCATGAACTCCAACCGGTAGGTGTCGAACGCGCCGGGGGAGACGAACGCGGGCCGCCGCCAGTCGCACACGAACGTCGTGTGCGGCACCCGCACCGCGCCCGGCGCGACGTCACCGGAGACCGCCAGCCACGGTTCGGCGTAGGACGTGCCGGTGAGCGCGATGCCGGCCGCGACCCGGGTGGTGCTGCGCGCGCCGTCGCACCCGAGCACGTACTTCGCGCGCACCTCGGTCTCCGCGCCGGTGCCGAGGTCGCGCAGGACGACGGTGGCGGCCTCGTCGTCCTGGGTGAGCCGCATCAGCTCGACACCGGTGCGCAGGGTGACGTGCGGGAACCGGTCGAGCCCGGCGCGCAGGGCCGCTTCCAGGCGCGGCTGGTCGAAGAAGTGCAGGGGACGGCCGCCCAGGCCGAAGTCGACCTCGTCCAGGGCGATGGTGGCGAACACCCGGCCCTTGGCGTTGACGTACTCGGCCCGTCCCGGCGGGTGCATGTCGGCGGCCACCTCGGTCCGCAGGCCCGCCTGCTGGTAGATCCGCAACGCCTCGTCGTCGCAGGAGAACGCGCGCGGCTGCCGGTGCGGCGCGGTGTCCCGTTCGACGACCAGGGTGCGCACGCCCCGGCCGCCGAGCAGGTTGGCGGTGAGCGCGCCGACCGGCCCGCACCCGACCACTACGACGTCGAACTCCATGCGTCCTCCCTCTGGTGTCGGGTGACATGTCAGCGGAGGGCTGTTGGAGTTCTGTTGGATCAGCGTGGGAAGCGCGCTCGCACCAGGTCCGCGCCCTGTGCCTCGGCCAGTCGCGCGCCGGTGACCAGGTCGGCCCGGTCGTCGGTGGCCAGGCCGCGGACGCGGTGCAGCTCGGCGGCGAGGACCCGTTCGCCGGTCCGCTCGGCGAGGGCGAGGCCTTCGTCGGCCAACGCCGCCGCGGTGGCGTGGTGCCCGGTCGCCAGGTGCGCGTCCGCCATCGCGGCGAGGGTGATCGTGCGGGTCGAGCGCAGGCCGAGCCGGTGGATGCCGTCCCGGGCCGCCCGCATCGCGTCGCGGCGGCTGTCGTCCCCGCCGCGCACCGCGGCCCACTCGGTGAAGAAGTCGGCGGTCGTGACGAAGTGCGGCATGTGCTGACGTGCGCCGATCTCGCGGCACCGGCGGGCGGCGACGACGGCGGCGGTGACGTCGTGCTCCTGCATCGCGGTCCACGCGGCGAACAGCGCGGCGTTGGCCCGGCCGTACGGGTCGTCGGCGCGTTCGGCGAGGGCGTGCGCGGCGGCGAGGTCGGCGCGGGCCGCGTCCGCGTCACCGCGCAGGGAGCGCACCAGGGCGCGGAAGTCGTGGGTCGCGAGCGTGGGCGTGCGACCGGCCCGTCCGACCAGCTCCCGCGGGTCCAGCTCGTGCAGCCGGTCGATGGCGGCGGTGAGGTGGCGGTCGGCCTCGGCCAGGCGGCCGGTGAAGTAGCCGACCACGCCCAGCAGGTAGTGGCCCGCGGCGCCGATCACGCCGTCGTCCGCGGCGAGGCGGCCCGCGAGGTCGGCGGCGATGGCGAACTCGGCGCGGTTGCAGGCCAGTTCGCCCAGCGTCCACAGGGCGGTGCGCACGTCGGTTCCGGTGTCGACGCGCGCGAGCAGTTCGCGGGCGCGGGCGGCGGCCAGGTCGACGGCGTCGCTGCCGATGCCGACCGTGATCTGGAGCAACGACGTGCGGTGCAGCTGCACGGCCAGCTCCCGTTCCGGCGAGGTGAGCAGGGGGGCGGCCCGGTCGAGGTGCGCCAGGGCGTCCTCGTAGGCGAGGCGGCGGGTGGCGTCGTCGGCGGCTTCGAGGGTCCAGCGCAGGTGGTCGCCCTCCCGGCCGCGGGCCCGGCCGTAGTGGTGGGCCAGCTCGGCCGGGGTGAGGGCGTGCGCGCCGGCGTCGGCGAGCCGGGCGTGCAGGTCGGCACGGCGGGTCGGGGTGAGGTCGGCGTAGGCGGCCTCGGCGAACAGCGGGTGCCGGAAGCGCACCACGCCGGCGTCGGGCTCGGTGACCAGGTGGGTGACGTGCGGGGTGAGCCGGACCTCGGCGGCCGTGGCGGCTTCGAGCAGGTCGACGTCCAGGCCGCGGCCGGCGACGCTCAGCACGTCGAGCCAGTCGCGGGTGCGGTCGTCCAGGGCGTGCAACCGGCGGCGGACGGTGTCGCGCACGCTCGGCGGCGGCGTGCCGGTCGGATCGGCTGAGGTGAGCAGTTCGGTGAGGAAGAACGGGTTGCCGCCGGTGCGGGTGAGGAGGTCGAGCACCAGGTCGGCCGGTGCGGGCGCGCCGGTGTGCGCGCGGACCAGGCCGGCGACCGCGTCCGCGTCGAGGCCGGCCGGTCTGAGCTGTCGGCAGCCGGGGCTGCGGGCCAGGTCGGCGAGGGTGGCGACCAGGGCGGGGTCGCGCTCGTAGGGGCGCAGGGTCGCGACGACCAGCGCGCGGGACGTGTGCACGGTGGTGGCCAGGTAGCGCAGCAGGAGCAGGGAGTCGGCGTCGGCGGCGTGCAGGTCGTCCAGCACGAGGACGAGTCCGGTGGCGCGGGCGGCGGCGTGCACGAGCGCCGAGACCGCGTCGTAGGTGCGGAAGCGGGCGGTGGGGTCGATGTCGGTGTCGGCGGTGGGGCCCGCGCGGAAGCCCGCCAGTGCCGGGTCGGCGCCCGCGTCGCCGGCCAGGGGCACGAGGGCGCGCACGACCTGGGTCCAGAGCCAGAACGGCGGCGCTTGACCGAGGTCCGGGCAGCGGCCCCACGCGACCGGGACACCGGCGGCGGAGGCGCGACGGGCGATGGCGTCGGCCAGGGTGGTCTTGCCGATGCCCGCCTCGCCGACGATCGCCGCGAACCGGCCACCGGTCCGGCCCGATGCCGCGAGGAGGTCAGCGAGGAGGGCGAGCTCGGCCGTCCGACCGACAAGTCGGTCCGGCGGCGGGAAACCGGTGGTGTCGGCGGGTGAGGTGTCGAGGCGGTCGGTCGGGCTGGTGGGCGCGGTGGCGTGGGGGAGATCAGGCGGGCTGGTGGGTGGTGCGGCGTGGTTGAGGTCGGGTGCGGCGTTGGGTGCCGTGGTGCGGCGGTGGTCGGGCGTGGCGGTGGGAGTCAGCGGGGAGGCGCCCGTACCGACCGGTGGCACGGAGTGGGCCAGGACCTGGCGGTGGAGGTCGCGCAGGGCCTCGCCCGGTTCGACGCCGTGCTCGTCGGCCAGCAGCCGGCGGCCCTCGTCGTACACCGCCAGCGCCTCGGTCTGCCGACCCGCCCGGTAGAGCGCGAGCATCAGCTGCGCCCGGGCGTTCTCCCGGTTCGGGTTGGCGGCCACGAACTGGCGCAGGTCCGGCAGCACGGCCTGGTGCCGACCGGCGGCGACGGCGGCGGTGAAGAGGCCTTCGCCGGCCGCGGTCCGCGCCTCCGTGAGGCGTGCCGCGTCCGGTCGCACGGCGGCGAGGTCGGCGGCGGCCACCTCGCCCCGCCAGAGGGCGAGCGCGTCGGTGTAGTGGCGTCCGGCCGCCTCCCACTCGCCGTCGGCGAGCGCCCGCGCGCCCTGCCCGGCCAGCGCGGTGAAGCGCACGGCGTCCACGGCGTCCGGTGGCACGCGCAGCTCGTAGCCACCGGTGTGACCGCGCAACAGCTCCGCGGGCGCACGCCGTCCGCGCTCCGGTTCGAGCGACCGGCGCAGCACCGCCACGTACGACCGCAAGGTGACCTGAGCGCCGGCCGGCGGCCGCCCGTCCCACAGCGCGTCGACCAGCCAGTCGGCGCTGACGAACCGGTTGGCGCGCAACACCAGCAGCGTCAACAGGTCACGCTGCCTCGGCCCGCCGAGCGCCGGCCGCCCGCCGTCGCGCTCCACCGTCAACGGCCCCAGGACCCCGAACCGCACCGCGCCGGACACCCGCAGAGGGTAACCGCGATGGGACGGCCGTCCGGGCGGGAACGACAATGTGGACATGACGACTCCTCAGGTCGCGAGGCCCTCGATCCTCACCGTGGACGACGACCCCGGCGTGTCCCGGTCCGTGGCGCGCGACCTGCGCCGCAAGTACGGCGAGCACTACCGGGTCGTGCGGGCGGAGTCCGGTGAGCAGGCGCTCGACGCGGTGCGCGAGATCAAGCTGCGCGGCGAGGAGGTGGCGGTGCTGCTGGCCGACTACCGGATGCCCGGCATGAGCGGCATCGAGTTCCTGGAGGCCGCGATGGACCTCTTCCCGGCCGCACGGCGGGTGCTGCTGACCGCGTACGCCGACACCGACGCGGCGATCCGCGCCATCAACGTCGTCGACCTCGACCACTACCTGCTCAAGCCGTGGGACCCGCCGGAGGAGAAGCTGTACCCCGTGCTGGACGAGCTGCTGCGCGCCTGGTCCGCGGCCGATCGCGGGCCCGCCCGGCAGGTCCGGGTCGTCGGGCACCGCTGGTCGTCGCGGTCCTACGAGGTGCGCGACTTCCTGGCCCGCAACTCCGTCCCGTTCCGCTGGCACGCCGTGGACGACGGCGACCCGGAGACCGGGCGGCTGCTCACCGCGTGCGGCGAGGACGGCGCGCGGCTGCCCGTGGTCGTCACCGCGGACGGCGAGGCGCTGGTGGAGCCGTCGGACGCGGAGCTGGCCGCCCGGGTCGGCCTGACCACCCGGCCGTCCACCGACTTCTACGACCTGATCGTGGTGGGCGGCGGTCCCGCCGGGCTGGGCGCGGCGGTCTACGGCGGCTCGGAGGGGCTGCGCACGGTGCTGGTCGAGCGGCGTGCCACCGGCGGTCAGGCGGGCACCAGCAGCCGGATCGAGAACTACCTCGGCTTCCCCGACGGCGTGTCCGGCGAGCAGCTCACCGACCGCGCCCGCCGGCAGGCGCTGAAGTTCGACGTCGAGGTGCTGACCGCGTGCGACGTGGTCGGCCTGGAGGCCCGCGGCGCGGCACGCGTGGTGCGGCTGGGCGACGGCACGGAGCTGGCCGCGCACACCGTCATCCTCGCCACCGGCGTGTCCTACCGGATGCTGGACGCGCCCGGCCTCGGCGCGCTGACCGGCCGGGGCGTGTTCTACGGCGCGGCCACCACCGAGGGGCCGAGCTGCGCGGGCCAGGACGTCTACCTCGTCGGCGGCGCCAACTCGGCGGGCCAGGCGGCGCTCTACTTCGCCGCGCACGCCCGCCGCGTGGTGCTGGTCCTGCGCGGCGACTCGCTGGCCCGGTCCATGTCGCACTACCTCGTCGAGCAGCTCGCCCGGGTCGACAACGTCGAGGTGCGCACGTGCACCGAGGTCGTCGGAGGCACGGGGGAGGAGCACCTGGAGACGCTGACGTTGCGGCACAACAAGACCGGCGAGACGACGACCGTGCCCGCGTCCTGGCTCTTCGCGTTCATCGGCGCCGCACCGCACACCGACTGGCTCACCGGCACGCTGGCCCGTGACGAGCGCGGGTTCGTGCTCGCCGGACCGGACCTGGTCACCGACGGCCGCCTGCCCGAGGGCTGGGGCCTCGACCGGCCGCCCTACCACCTGGAGACCAGCCTGCCGGGCGTGTTCGTCGCCGGCGACGTGCGCGCGGAGTCGGTGAAGCGGGTCGCGTCGGCGGTCGGCGACGGCGCGATGGCCGTGTCGCTGGTCCACCGCTACCTGGAGAGGTCGTGATGGAGAACCTGACGGTCGACGACCTGCGCGGGCTGTTCCTGTTCGAGCACCTGTCGGAGGAGCAGCTGGCGTGGCTCGTCGCGCACGGCCAGGTGGAGACGCACGCGGCGGGCTCCCAGGTGCTGCGCGAAGGACAGCCGGCGACGTGCTTCTTCGTGCTGCTGGACGGCACGGTGGCGCTCAGCCGCGTCATCGGCGGTCAGCGCGTGGAGACCAACCGCACCGACCACCGCGGCGCGTACTTCGGGGCCACCCAGGCCTACCTCGGCTCCGACGTGGAGGCCAGGACGGTCTACCAGATGACCGCCGACGCGGTGACCGACGTGCGGCTCTACCAGCTGCCCGCGCACGACTTCGGCGCGATGTTCCGCTCGTGGTTCCCGATGGCCATTCACCTGCTGGAGGGCCTGTTCTTCGGCATGCGCAACACCGAGCGGATCGTCAGCCAGCGGGAACGGCTGCTCGCGCTGGGTTCGCTGTCGGCCGGGCTGACGCACGAGCTGAACAACCCGGCCGCCGCGGCGGTGCGGGCCACCGGGGCGTTGCGCGAACGGGTCGCCGGGATGCGGCACAAGCTCGCGCTGCTGGCGAGCGGCTCGCTCGACCCGGCCACCCTGCCGGTGCTGGTGGAGCTGCAGGAGAGCGCGGTCGAGCAGGTGGCGAAGGCGCCGAAGCTCGGTCCGATGCAGACCGCCGACCTGGAGGACGAGGTCGCCGACTGGCTGGACGCGCACGGCGTGTCCGGCGGCTGGGACCTGGCGCCGGTGCTGGTCGCGGGCGGGCTGGACGTCGAGTGGCTCGACCGCGCGGCGGCGTTGTGCCCGCAGACCGCCACCGAGGCCGCCGTGCGCTGGCTGGCCTACACGGTCGAGACCGAGACGTTGATGAACGAGATCGAGGACGCCACCACCAGGGTGTCCGCGCTGGTCGGCGCGGCCAAGCAGTACTCGCAGGTCGACCGTGCGCCGTTCCAGGTCGTCGACGTGCACGAACTGCTCGACTCCACGCTCGTGATGCTCGGCGGCAAGCTCCGCGACGGGGTGCGCGTGGTCAAGGACTACGACCGCTCCCTGCCCCCGCTGCCCGCGTACCCGGCCGAGCTCAACCAGGTGTGGACGAACCTGGTCGACAACGCGGTGGCCGCCATGGCCGGCGGCGGCACGCTGACCGTGCGCACGTACCGCGCCGGCGAGGACGCGGTGGTGGAGGTCGGCGACACCGGCGTGGGCATCCCGGACGAGGTGAAGAGGCGCATCTTCGAGCCGTTCTTCACCACCAAGCCCGTGGGCGAGGGCACCGGGCTGGGTCTGGACATCTCGTGGCGGATCGTGGTCGACCGCCACCGCGGCGACATCCGGGTGGAGTCCGAGCCCGGCGACACCCGCTTCCGGGTCCACCTGCCGTTGACCGCGCCGTCGGCGGGCGATGCGGAGGACGTGGCCCGGCCGGGTGACTGAGCCGGGTTTCCGGTAAAAGACGAAGGCGAGGAGATCGCGCCCTTCCCGCCACTGTCAACTTATAGCTCGTCGGGGGTCTTGCGGCAAGGCCCCCGTGGTGCCGCAGAATGTCCCGCCGAAGCCCTCAACCTGCGGAAATGAGTGTCGGTAAACGCTGTGACAACACATGGACGAGTTCAACGGCCGGCGGTGCGGACGAGGAGCGAGCAAGCTTTGACGGGGCGGACGGAAGGTGAACGGGTGGGCGACTACGTGCTCGATCTGCGGGAGGTCGACCGGACTCAGGTCGCCGTGGTCGGGGGCAAGGGCGCGCACCTGGGAGAGCTGGCGCGGATCGACGGCATCCGCGTGCCGGCCGGTTTCTGCGTCACGACGGACGCCTACCACCGGATCGTGCGGGAGGCGCCGTCGCTCGGCGACCTGCTGGACGGGCTGTCGCGCCTGAACCCGGACGACCGGGAGGCGATCCGCACGCGCAGCGCGGAGATCCGGCAGACCCTCGAAGGGATCGTCGTCCCGGACGACGTGGCGGCGGCGATCACCGGCGCGCTCGCCCGGCTCGGCGAGCGGGACGCCTACGCCGTGCGGTCGAGCGCGACGGCGGAGGACCTGCCGGGCGCGTCCTTCGCGGGCCAGCAGGACACCTACCTGAACGTCGTGGGGCCGGCGGAGGTCGTCCGGCACGTCAGCCGGTGCTGGGCCTCGCTGTTCACCGAACGAGCCGTCACCTACCGCCTGCGCAACGGCTTCGACCACCGCAAGGTCCACATGGCCGTGGTCGTGCAGCGGATGGTCTTCCCGCACGCGTCCGGCGTCCTGTTCACGGCCGATCCCGTCACGTCCAACCGGAAGGTCGCCACCGTGGAGGCCGTGTTCGGCCTCGGCGAGGCCCTGGTCTCCGGCCTGGTGAACGCGGACGCCTACCAGGTGCGCGACGACGAGGTCCTCGCCAAGTCGGTCGCCGCCAAGGAGCTCGCCGTCCTCGCCTCGCCCGACGGCGGGACGCGGGAGCAGGTCGTCGAGCCCGAGCGGAGCGAGCAGCCGGCGCTGACGGACGCCCAGGTCGTGCGGCTGGTGCGGCTCGGCCGGCGGCTCGAAGCGCACTTCGGCCATCCCCAGGACGTCGAGTGGTGCCTGGTCGACGACGACTTCCAGGTCGTGCAGAGCCGGCCGATCACCACGCTGTTCCCCATCCCGGAGACCGACGACGGGGAGAACCACGTCTACGTCTCCGTCGGTCATCAGCAGATGATGACCGACGCCATGAAGCCCTTGGGGTTGTCCGTGTGGCAGTTGACGACTCAGCGGCCCATGGCCGAGGCGGGCGGGAGGTTGTTCGCCGAGGCCACCCGGCTGCTCGCGTCGCCCGCGAGCCGCCCCGGCTTCCTCGAGGTGGTGGGGAAGTCCGATCCGCTGATCGAGGACGCGCTGCGGACCGTCGTCGAGCGCGACGGCTTCCTCCCGTCGGTCCCGCAGGACGGTCCCGTCCAGCCGATCCCCGGCGCCGAGCCGATCACGATCGAGGCCGACCCGGCCCTCGTGACGGAGCTGATCGGGCAGGGCGAGGCGTCCGTCGCCGCGCTGGAGCGCGAGATCAGGACGAAGTCCGGCTCCGAGCTGCTCGACTTCATCCTGGCGGACTTCCAGGAGCTGAGGCGGGTCCTGTTCGACCCGCGCGGCCTCAAGCCGATCATGGCGGCGATGCGGGCGACGTGGTGGCTCAACGAGCACCTGCACGAGTGGCTGGGCGAGAAGGACGCGGCCGACGCGCTCTCGCAGTCCGTGCCCCACAACGTCACGTCGGAGATGGGACTGGCGCTCCTCGACGTCGCGGACGTGATCCGCCCGCACCCCGAGGTCGTCGCCTTCCTGCGCGACGCGGCGGACGACGACTTCCTCGACGAGCTGGCCGGGCTCGACGGCGGGCGGGAAGCGCGTGACGCCATCGTGGCCTACCTCGACCGGTACGGCATGCGGTGCGTCGGCGAGATCGACATCACCAGGCCGCGGTGGACCGAGCGGCCCACCACCCTGCTGCCCCTGCTCCTGTCCAACGTCAAGAACCTCGGGCCGGGCGCCGGCGCGCGACGCTTCGAGCAGGGGCGGCGGGAGGCGTGGCAGAAGGAGCAGGAGGTGCTGGAGCGCCTGCGGGCGCTGCCGGACGGGGAGCGCAAGGCCGAGGAGACCAAGCGGAACATCGATCTCGTCCGGACGTTCGCCGGGTACCGCGAGTACCCGAAGTACGGGATGATCCGCCGCTACTTCGTCTACAAGCAGGCCTTGCTGGCCGAGGCCGGGCGCCTGGTGAGCGCCGGCGTGCTCCGCGAGGAGGAGGACGTCTTCTTCCTGAGGTTCCAGGAATTCCAGGAAGTCGTGCGCACGCGCCAGGTCGACGACGAACTCGTCAGCCGGCGCAAGGACGAGTTCAGGTCGTACGAGGCGCTCACGCCACCGCGCGTGCTCACCTCGGACGGCGAGACCCTCAACGGGGCGTACCGGCGTGACGACCTGCCCGCGGGCGCGCTGGTCGGCCTGGCGGTGTCCGCCGGGACCGTGGAAGGGCGGGCCCGGGTCATCCTGGACCTGGCCGACGCCGACGTCGAACCGGGCGACATCCTGGTCACGGCGCACACGGACCCCAGTTGGTCGCCCCTGTTCGTCGCGATCGCGGGCCTGGTGACGGAGGTCGGCGGCCTGATGACCCACGGCGCGGTGATCGCGCGGGAGTACGGCCTGCCGGCCGTCGTCGGGGTGGCACGCGCCACCCACGTGATCAGGGACGGGCAGCGGATCCGGGTGAACGGGACCGACGGGCACGTCGAGGTCCTCACCGAGCCGTGACGAACCCGGGCCGGGCGCGGCCGGCTGGTCGGCGTTTCCCCCGGCCGGGGTGAAATGTGGCGAAGGGAATGCGGTCGGCGGCGGTTGTCGCGCTGTTCCATTCAGATCCGTGAATCGGCCGGACGTTCGCCGGGAAGTCGCGTCGTGCCCGCGTGGGCACGGCGCGTCCGGCGGTTCATGATCGTGAATTTTGTTGCCTGTCGCACGAGGTTGCGCAATGCTCGCCGGGAGCTTTCCGCAGGCTTGAGTTGCCACCGCTGATTTCGTCCGCCGCCGCGATCGGTGCTGCCGCCGCCGAGTGGGACCACGTCGTCCACCCTTCGAAGACGCAGGAGACGAAATGAAACGATCAGTCGCATGGCGGATCCCCGCGGTCGTGGCCGCGTTGGCCGTCGCGACCTCGACCAGCGTGGTGCTGGCGATGTCACCGGCGTCGGCGGCGGCCGGCGCCGCGACCGGCTACGCGTCCCAGAACGGCGGGACCACCGGCGGCCAGGGCGGGGCGACCGTGCGGGCCACCACCGGAACCCAGATCCACCAGGCGTTGTGCGGTCGGGCCAGCAGCTCCACGCCGATCGTCATCGAGGTCTCCGGGACGATCAACCACGGCAACACCGCCAAGGTCTCGGGCAGCAGCTGTGAGACCGCCGCTGGCGTGATCGAGCTCAAGCGGATCAGCAACGTGACGATCATCGGCGTCGGCAGTGGCGCGGTGTTCGACCAGTTGGGCATCCACATCCGCGAGTCCCGCAACATCATCATCCGCAACGTGACCGTGCGGAACGTCAAGAAGTCGGGCTCGCCCACGTCCAACGGCGGTGACGCCATCGGCATGGAGAGCAACGTCCGCAACGTCTGGGTCGACCACGTCAACCTGCTGGCGTCCGGTGGTGAGTCGGAGGGCTACGACGGCCTGTTCGACATGAAGAACAACACGCAGTACGTGACGTTGTCCTACAGCACCCTGCGCAACTCCGGTCGCGGCGGGCTGGTCGGGTCGAGCGAGAGCGACGTCTCGAACGGGTTCATCACCTACCACCACAACCTGTACGAGAACATCGACTCCCGGGCGCCTTTGCTGCGGGGCGGCGTCGCCCACATGTACAACAACCACTACGTGAGCCTGAACGAGTCGGGCATCAATTCCCGGGTCGGCGCCAAGGCCAAGGTGGACAACAACTACTTCAAGAACTCCCGTGACGTCCTGGGCACCTTCTACACCACCGAGGCCGGGTACTGGCAGGTCAGCGGCAACGTCTTCGACAACGTGACCTGGTCGGCGCCCAGCAGCGACCACAGGCCCGCCGGTCCCGACGTCAAGTCCACGACGACGGTCAACGTGCCCTACAGCTTCCGGCTCGACCAGGCCACCTGCGTGCCGAACGTCGTGAGCCGCACGGCGGGCGCCAACACCGGCCTGAAGGAGTCGGACGGCAGCTGCTAGCAGCGCGGTCGGACGGGCGCGTCCCCGGCGCCGAGCACGAGCTCGGCGCCGGGGAGCGAGGGCCGGGCCGCGGTCAGGCGGCCGTCCGGGACCACTGCTGGTTGGTGCCGGTGTTGCACGTGTACTGCTTGAGGATCACGCCGTCCGCGGTCGAGGCGCCCGGGACGTCCACGCACTTGCCGCTGTGCCGCGCGCGGAGCTGGAAGTAGTTGCCGTTGGCGACCATCTGGAACTGCTGGTTGGTGCCGCTGCCACAGGTGTACTGGACGAGGTCGGCGCCGTCGGCGGTGGAGGCGCTCACCACGTCCAGGCACTTCCCGCTGTGGCGGCTGACGATGCGCCAGTAGCCGCTGCCGGCGTCCTGGAACTGCCACTGCTGCCACGCGTTGCCGCTGTAGGTGTACTGGCCGACGCGCGCGCCGTTGTCGGTGTTGGGCTGCTGGACGTCCATGGACTTGCCGCTGTGGCGTGCGGTGATCAGGTAGGACGTGGGCGGCGGAGTGGTGGTGTTGTCGCCCCAGCCGTAGCGGATCCGGTCGGCGCCGGAGGTGTTGCGGATGGTCAGGTTGAGGTCGGTGCCGCTGCCGCTCAGGGCGTACATCGAGTACCAGTCGTAACCGAGGTTGTCCTTGTACTTGCCACCGAGCGCGGGCCAGTAGGTGCCGCCCATCTGGTTGTCCCGCATGACCTGGGCCATGGCGCGGATGTGGCGCACGAAGTTGTCGCTGCTGTTCGCGTCGCCGTAGTTCAAGCCGGTGGACATCGGCGCGCCGAACTCGGTCGCGACCGCGCGGGAGGCGCAGTTGCCCAGCCGCGTCTGGATGTGGCTGCGGAAGGCGTCGTAGGTCATCGGGCTGTAGAAGAAGGCGTAGTGGTGGAAGGACAGCAGCGTCGAGTTGAAGCGGCTGTCGTTGCAGATGTCCCGCAGGTCCTGGCTGAAGCCGGTGCCGCCGATGAGCACCCGGCTGGGCGGTGCCGAGTAGTGGTAGCTGAGCCAGTTCGCCGCGACGTTGCGCCAGTCCGCCGACGAGTAGCCGTGCGGCTCGTTCATCGGCTCGAAGTAGACGTTGTTGTTCGAGCCGTAGGTGTTGGTCACGCTGGACCACATCGCGTTCCACGCGGCCAGGTTCGTGATCCTGCCGCCGGACGCGGCGCCGTCCTCCCAGTAGGCGAGGATGACCTTGAACCCGCGTTCGGTGGCGGCGTCGATGGCGCCGCGGTAGGCGTTCCACCAGGTCGTGTTGGCCACCGTGTGGGTGTTGATCGGCAGCCGGACGGTGTTGACGCCCATGGTCGCGGACATGTCGTCGTACAGGGCGTTGGCCTTGGCCCGCACGGTCGCGTTGCTGTCGGACTGGCTCAGGCCCTGCACGACGAGCGTGCCGGTGCTGAAGTTGTCACCCATCACCGCCCAGTTCATGCCGCGGAACTGGCTCGTGGCCGCACTGGCCGCCGGTGTGGTGACGACCAGGCCCGTCGCCGCGGTCAGCGTGGTCACCGCCAAGGCGACCAGCGACCGCCGCAACGACCGGGTGCTCCGGGATGGTCCTGACGAGTGGCCGTCAGACGCCATGGTCAATCTCATGAGATGTCCAATCACTAGAGCTGCTGCACGGCGGTCCGACAGGTGCGATGCCCATGCCGCGGGCGTCCCACCTGGGTCACTGGGGTTGCTGCGAGCCGCCGGGCGGGAACCACGCCCGGCGTTCGCGGTGTCGAGCGCCTTGCCGGTCCGGCTCAGACCTGGGTGCGGCTCCACTGCTGGTTGGCGCCGCTGCCACAGGTGAACTGCTGGATGTCGGCGCCGTCGCCGGTGCCGGAGGAGACGACGTCGAGGCACTTGCCGCTGTGCCGCGCGACGAGCCGGAAGTGGCTACCGGTGGCCTGCCACTGCCACTGCTGGTTGGCGCCGCTGCCGCAGGTGTACTGGATGATGTTCGCCCCGTCGGCGGTGGAGGCGCTCGGCACGTCCAGGCACTTGCCGCTGTTCTGGTTGACGATC
Source organism: Actinosynnema sp. NPDC037264 (assembly GCF_055603705.1). Lineage (NCBI taxonomy): Bacteria > Bacillati > Actinomycetota > Actinomycetes > Pseudonocardiales > Pseudonocardiaceae > Actinosynnema > Actinosynnema sp. NPDC037264. The sequence goes on from NZ_JBVJVK010000031.1 coordinate 76,902, forward strand.
CGGAAGTAGCCGCTGCCCGCGTCCTGGAACTGCCACTTCTGGTTCCCGCCGCCGTTCCAGGTCCACTGCTTGACCTCGGCGTTGTTCGCGGTGGACGCGGAGACGACGTCCATCACCTTGCCGCTGTTGAGGTTGGTCACGCGGTAGACCGGCGCCGCGCCGGGCACGTCGGCCACCGGCAGGATCGTGCCGTGGCGGCAACCGGGGCAGGTGATCTGGCTCAGGCCCGACCAGGAGTCCAGGTTCGAGCTGGTGGCCGTCCAGATGCCGCCGTTGGTGTACTTGTCGATCCAGATGCGCCAGGAGCCGTCGCTCATCCGCAACACGGCCGGACCCTCGTAGCCCGAGCTCCACAACTGGCCCCGGTTGCCCCACCCGGCGGTGAGGCTCGTGCTGGTCCAGTGCTCGATGTACTTGGAGGTCTCGTTCTTGGTGAAGGCGTGGTAGGTGCTGCCCGACTTCACCACGTAGGTGTCGATGTAGTTGTAGCCGAGGCCGCCCATCTGCACCGGCCCGCTCCACGAGGTGAGCGCGCTGTTCTGGGCGGTGAAGACGTACGGGCGGAAGCAGTTGGAGCACGTGGTCTGGGCGATGCTCACGATGATCCGCACGGTGCCGCCCTCGACGTAGAACTCGGGGGCCCACGTGAACCGCGTGTTGGCGACTCCGGAGTTGACGCTGGTCACGTGCGTCCAGTTGACCAGGTCCGGGCTGGAGGCGATGTTGAAGTGTGTTGAGTTCGTGGTCCACGACTGGACGGTATGCGCGACGTAGTAGAGCCCGTTGTGCTGGATGATGCTCGGGTCGCGCAGCACGCCGGACGGGCCGCGGTAGTCGGTGTCGGCCAGCACGCTGAAGTTCGTGCCGTTGGCCGAGGAGTACACCCAGAGCTCCTGGTCGGCGGCGGCGTCACCCTTGAACGTCGTGTAGACGTAGCCGGGTGCGGCCTGTGCGGGCGCCGCGACGGCCACCGCCGTGGCGGCGACGGTGAGCGCCACGAGGCTGAGTCGGGCCAGCAGGCGTCTGGCCCTCGGCTGTCTGGTCACGGATGATCTCCTCGCAGGTGGGGTGCGGGCGAACGTCGGCCTGGTGCGGGGCGACCGCCGGGCAGGGCGCTGTGGCTGAGGGTCGGGCTGTCGTGCGATCGCGGTCAGCGGCGGGAGTCGCGCCGCCGCGCGGTGACCGGGCGACCTCGGGAACCCGAGGCCCGTGGCGGGTGCGCGCGGCACTGGGCGGTCGACATCGGCGTCTCCACTCGTGTGTCCGCCGACGTCGTCGGCGCAGGCGGCGGCTCGGCCCGGGATGCGGTGCGGTGGGCCTGTCGCGGAGGGCCCTGGTTGGCGGTGTGACGGGCGCCACCGTTCCGTGTGAACGCTAACAGGACCCTGCCTAGTCGCTCAAGAGTGAACTGTGGGTTACAGGAATCAACACGCTCGGGTGGCCGGGCGTCCGCCCGGGAGGCGTCGACGACCACGTGCGCCCGAACCCGCCGAGCGCGGTGACCCGGCCGTCGTGTCCACTGTGGATGGTGGGACGCGGAAACGGGTGGCGGGGCATCGGGGACGCGTGGTGGGCTGTGGGGGTGGTGGGGATCGGGTGGGAACGACCGCTGCACCAGGCCGGCTCTGGTGTCGACGTCGCCGTGGGCTCCGGCACGCTGGTCGTCCACGAGCGGAACACGAGGCTGGTCGGCCTCGACCCGGAGGACGGGTCCGTGCGGTGGGACGTCGCGACCGGCAGGTGGCTGCGGGCGATGTCCGTTGCCGGGCAACGTCTGCTGGTGCTGCCGCAGAGCACCGACGAGTTGGCGTGCCTGGACCTCGCCACCGGGCGGGACGTCTGGAGGGTCGGTCTGCGCCGGTGGACCGGGCACCTTGTGGTGGACGGCGACCTGGTGCTCGTGGGTGGCTGGCGCGGGTACACCCCGTTGCGGGCGGTGGACGTCGCCACGGGCCGGACCCTGTGGGAGGCGGAGCACGACGTGCGCACGGTGCGGCCGGCCGCGGGAGGCGGCGGGTTCCTGGTCGGTGAGCCCGGCGGTGCGCGGGTCCGGTTGATCGATCGACGCGACGGGCGGGAACTGCGCGCCTGGTCGTTGCCGCACCCGCTCGCAGACCACGACCATGAAGCGGCGTTCACGGCGGTCGGGGGTGATCGCTTCCTCGTCCGGTGCGGTGAGGACGCCGTGGTGCGGATCGAGCCGTCGACGGGGGCCGTGAGCGGACTGGTCCTGGCCGGGACCCCGCTGGTGGCCTCGGCGCCGCGGCACGTCGGTGGTCTGCTCTGGCTGGGGGAACGCGGGACCGGTTTCACCGTGGCAGATCCCCACGACGGTCGCGTGCTGTGGCGGATCGCGGTGCGGCCGGCCCCGTTCGGACAGGTCGTCGCCGACGACCGGGGACGTGGCGACGGGTTCGTGCTCGCCGACGCCGGCGGCTTCCTGGTGTTCGTCGACCCTCGCGGTCAGGTCGTCGAGCGGGTCGGGATCACCCGACGCATCCGTGCGTTGCGGCGCCTCGGTCCGGGTCGGGTGCTGGTGATCACGAAGGGGACGCTGCTCGCCGCCGCGCTCGGCGACGGCGCACGCCACGACGACCGGAGCTGATCACCTCCCGATCGGTCGCGGCTCGGCCGACTGCGGGTCTCCGTATAGGCCTTTCGGTTGAACGACCGCGTGATCCCGCGTGCGTGGGCTGCACCTTCGCCCGACCCGTCGTGGCCCGCTCCCCGGAAGGCCGGTGGAGAACGCCGTCGCCGACCTCTCATGATCGCTACCCTGGCCGAGCGGATCGACTGACGTGGATCTCCGCGCAGCGCTTCGCACCAGACTTCCGTTCCAGAGAGGACCGTTCTCCATGGCTGTCGCCGATGACCTCGACCGCGCCACCGACTCGCCAACGGACCTGATCGCCGAGCAGACGCGCAAGTACCTGGCCTCGGACGGCGCCGAGGGGCACGAGATGAACGGCGTCTACGTCCTCGTGCTCGCCACCACCGGTCGCAAGTCCGGCATCCCGCGTCGCACGTGCCTCATCTACGGCACGGTGGGCGAGGAGTTCGTCGTCGTCGCCTCCGACGGCGGTTCCGACCGGGACCCGTCGTGGTTCAGGAACCTCCAGGCGGACCCGAGCGTCGGGGTGCAGGTCGGCAGCCGTCGGTTCACCGCGCACGCCCGGGTCGCGTCCCCGACCGAGCGCGAGGCCCTCTGGGCCCGGATGACGAGCATGTTATCGCTGTACGAGGAGTACTCCCAGAAGACCGACCGGGAGTTCCCCATCGTAGTGCTCACTCCTCAGGACTGACCCGGCGGGGCCCGCCCGGCTCCGGTCGGAGCGGTGGCGGGCGCGGGGGTGTCGTGCGGCCGGCCGGAGCGGGTCCGGTCGCACGGGCACGGGTCGTCCGCCATCGCGTCGGTCCGATCGGCCTACACGTTCGGGTGGACGTCGAGAGCCGGTCACGCACCGCCGGTGGTTCGGGCGACCCTCCACCTTGGACTTCCGGTGCGATCGGGTGCGCGTCGTGTCACCGGTTCGGTGGACACGGGGTGGCGTGACGACTGGTCACCCCACCCCGGCGGGCTTGCGACGTCTGCGGATCAGGTCGGCATCCCGTACGTTGCGGACGACTCGACTTCCAGCCGGAGGAGTTGCCCGTGGTCGTCGTTCGCGGTGGTCCGGGAACCCGCGGTGCGGGTGAGCGGCACCCCGGACCGGGCGCGGACCGGCTGGGCTGGCTGGCGTGCGCCGCGGCGGTCGCCGGGTTCCTGCTGTGCCTGCTCGGCGGGTTGGCCGGCGGTGGCGCGGTCTCGGTGCCCTGGGCGCCCAGCCTGGACCTGCGGCTGAGCTTCGCGCTCGACGGCCTCGCCGTGCTCTACGGCTTGCTGGCCACCGGTGTCGGCGCCCTCGTCTTCGCCTACGGCACCCGTTACCTGACCCTGCACTTGGAGCACCAGCGCCGCTCGGCGGTGGAGCGGTGGCGGTTCTGGCCGTGGATGGCGCTGTTCGCGGCGGCGATGGTGGGGCTGGCCACCGCGCAGGACCTCGTGCTGGTGTTCGTCTTCTTCGACCTGACCGCGGTGTGCTCGTACTTCCTCATCGGCTTCGACCGTTCCGAGCGGGCGGCGCGGACCGCGGCGTTGATGGCGTTGCTGGTCACGGTGGTCGCCGCGGTGGCGATGCTGGTCGCCGCGGTGCTGCTCTACTCGGTGCACGGGACGTTCTCGATCCCCGAGCTGCTGGCCCGCGCCGACTCGTCGGCGACCACGACGTCGGCGGCCGTGTTGCTGGCGGTGGCCGCGCTGGCCAAGAGCGCGCAGGTCCCGCTGCACTTCTGGCTGCCGCGGGCGATGGCGGCGCCGACCCCCGTGTCGGCCTACCTGCACTCGGCCGCGATGGTCGCGGCGGGCGTGCTGGTGATCGGGCGCGTGCACCCGCTGCTGGCCCGCAGCGAGCCGGTGCTGACCGGGCTGGTGGTCGTGGGCGCGGTGTCGGTGGTGGTGGGCGGGGTGTTGGCGCTGCGGCAGGACGTGCTCAAGCAGCTCCTCGCCTACTCCACCATCTCGCAGTACGGCTACCTGGTCATGTTGTACGGGATGGGCGGAGCCGAGGGCAACGGCGGGGCGGCGTTCTACGTGCTGGCGCACGCGGTGGCCAAGAGCGCCCTGTTCATGACCGCCGGGACGGTGACGATGACGACCGGCGAGGACCGGCTGTCCCGGCTGGGCGGGCTCGGGCGCCGGGCGCCGGTGCTGGCGGTGGCGGCCGGGGTGGCGGCGGCGACGCTGGCCGCGCTGCCGCTGACGATCGGGTTCTTCAAGGACGAGCTGCTCTACACCGCCGCGTTGCGGCACGGTCCGGTGACCGCGGTGGTGGCCGTCGTCGCGGCGACCCTGACGTTCGCCTACATCGGGCGGTTCTGGCTGGGGCTGTTCCTGGGGCCGCCGCGCGGGCAGGTCGGCCCGGCCTCCGGGCTGCTCGTCGCACCGGTCGTGATCCTGGCGGCGGTCGCGGTGTTCGGCGGCTTGGTCGTGGAGCCGTTCGCGCGGCTGGCCTCCGACGCGGCCGGCGTCTCGACCGGCGGACCGGTCACGATCGCACCCGGCTACCACTTCGACCTCCGGCCGGAGAACGTGATGGCGGTCGCCGCCTGGGTGCTGGGCGGGCTGCTGCTGGCCGTGCCGCGGGTGGTGGACCCGGTGGTGCGGGCGGTGGCCGCGGCGGGGGAGCGGTGGGGTCCCCGGCGGGCCTACGAGGCGACGTTGCACGCGTTGGACCGCGTGTCGGCCGCAGTGCACGACCGGGAGGTGAAGGACCTGCGCACCAGCATCGCCGCGGTGCTGGTGCCGGCCGGCCTCGTGGTCGGCCTCGCGTTCGCCGCCACCCCGACGACCGGCGCGTACGCGGTCGGCGTGGTGGCGGGCGCCGACTGGCTGATCCTCCCGCTGTTGGCGCTGGTCGTCATCGCGACCTTGGTGGTCGCCAGGGTCCGTTCGCGGCTGACCGTCGCGCTCGCCCTCGCCGTGGTCGGCTTCGCGCTGGCGGCGGTGTACGCGCTGGTCGGCGCCCCGGACGTGGCGCTGGTGGCCGTCGTGGTCGAGACCATGCTCACCCTGGTCTTCGTCGCGGCGCTGGCCCGGATGCCCGACGAGGGACCGGTGCGGGACGCGGTCGTGCGGGTCCGCCCCCGGCGGCGCCGGCGGGACGGGCCGGCCGGTGTCGTCGCCGGGCTCGCCGTCTTCGCCTCGGTGTGGGGGTTCCTGTCCCAGCCCGCGCCGGACAGCGTCTCCGCCGAGCACGTCCGGCTCACCCCCGCCGCCCACGGCGGTGACGTCGTCACGGTGATCGTCGCCGACTTCCGCGGCCTGGACACGCTGGTCGAGATCACGGTGCTGCTGGTCGCGGTGGTCGGCGTGGCCACCCTGATGCGGCGCGGGAGGCTGTGGTGAGCGCGGGCGGCGTGGACGCGCCGCCGGACTCGGTGGTCCGGGTCGTCGCCCGGCTGCTGCCCGGCCCCGGCCTGATGGTCGCCGCCGCCCTGATCGTCAAGGGCTACGCCGAGGTCGGCGACGGGTTCGCGGCCGGGGTGGTCGTCGCGCTGGCGATCGCGCTGATCTACGTGGCGTTCGGGGCCGAGGGCGCCGAGTCGGCCCTGCCGGCGCTGCGCCACGCGCCGAAGCTCGCGGTCGGCGGCCTGCTCCTGGCGCTCGCGAGCGGGTTCTTCCCCCTCGCGCTCGGCGAGCCGCCGGTGACCCACCGCCCCGGCCCGGGCGAGCACGTCACCAAGATCGGCGCGCTGGAGCTGTTCACCCCCCTGCTGCTCGACCTCGGGGTGTTCATGCTGGTCGTCGGCGTGCTGACGACGTTGGTGCACCAGCTCGCACGGCCGCTGGGGGAGGGGAAGCGGTGATCCTCGCCGTCGCCGTCGCCGCGGCCGTGCTGTTCGGCTCCGGCGCCTACCTGCTGCTCAAGCGCGACCTGATCCGCATGGTCGCGGGCATCATGCTGATCTCGCAGAGCGCCGTCGTCACGATCATCGCCGCCGGCTTGAGCCGCGGTCGGGCGGCGATCGCGGTGGTCCCGGGCGACGACGTCAGCGACCCGTTGCCGCAGGCGCTGGCGTTGACCGCGCTGGTCATCGGGCTCGCCACGGTGGCGCTGCTGCTCGCCCTGGTGCACCGGGCCATCGTGGTCTTCCGGACCGCCGAGCAGGACGAGCTGGCCGCGACCGAGGCCCGGCACGCGGCGGGCCTGGAGCGGGAGCGGCAGGCCGACCGCGAGGAGACCGAGGCCCTCCTGGCCGACGAGCTGCGGGCCGAGCGCGGGCGGGCCCGCTGATGCTGCTGTCGACCGTCCTCCTCGTGCCCTGGGTGTCGGGCGCCGTGCTCGTGGCGCTGGACGGGCGGCGGCGGGCGGTCGCCTGGCTCGCGGTCGCGTCGCTCGCGGTCACCCTCGCCGTGCTGGGCGTGCTCGCGGCGGACGTGTTCGCCGGGGGTGATCGGCAGGTCGTGACGGGCGGCTGGCCCGCGGGCGTGGGCATCGTGCTGCGCGCGGACGCCCTGGGTGTCGCCTTCGCGTTGCTGTCGGTGCTCGTCCTGCTGGCCGCGGCCGCGCACGAGGCGGCGGGCGGGGTGCGGTCGCGGACGTTCCCCGGCCTGGTCGTGCTGCTGGGCGCGGGGTTGACCGGACTGTTCGTCACGGCCGACGTGTTCTCCTTCTACGTCTTCTTCGAGCTCGCGATGACCGCCTCGTACGCGCTCAGCGCCTACGGTGGCAAGCGGCGCCAGCTGCGGGCGGCGCTGGTGTTCACCGCGGTCAACCTGCTGGGCTCGTTCACCTTCCTGCTGTCCGTGGCGGGCGCCTACCGGGTGACCGGCGCGCTGGCGATGGACCAGGTGGCCGCCCGGATGCTCGCGGTCAACCCCAACGCGGCGGTCCTGATCGCGGCCGGGTTCTTCATCGCGTTCAGCGTGAAGCTCGGCCTGTTCCCCTTCCACTTCTGGCTGCCCACCGTCTACGCCGGCGCCCGCCCCGCGGTCGCGGCCGTCCTCAGCGGCGCTGTGGCGAACATCGGCGCCTACGGCCTGCTGCGCTTCGGCGCCGACCTGTTTCCCGAGCAGTTGCGGCTCGCCGGCGTCGCGCTCGTCGTCCTGGGCGCCGCCTCGATCGTCTACGGCGGGGTGCTGGCGGTCGCCCGCGGCGACGCCGCCGAGACGCTGGCCTACTCCGCGATCGGGCAGGTCGGGTACGTGCTGGTCGCCCTCGGCGTCGGCGGGCCCGTCGGCCTGATGGCCGCCGTGCTCTACAGCGTGATCAACTCGCTGAACAAGGCGCTGTTGTTCCTGGCCTCGGGGGTGCGGGGCGCGGTGGTCGCGGCGGCGTTCGCGGTCGGAGCGCTCAGCGTGGCGGGCGTGCCGCCGGCGGCGGGGTTCATCGGCAAGCTGGAGCTGTTCCGCACCGGGATCGCGGCCGGCAGCGTCGCCCTCGTCGTGCTGCTCCTGGTGGGCAGCGCCCTCTCCCTCGTCTACATGTTCCAGGTGTACCAGCGCCGGTTCTGGCGTCCCGACCAGCGGGCGACGGGTGCGGCGAGCCCACTGCCCCAGCGGCTGTTCACGGCGGCCTTGGCGTTGCTGGTGCTCGCCGCCGGGCTGTGGCCCGAGCCGCTGCTCCTGCTCAGCGGCCAGGCGGTCGACGCCCTGCTGGCCGGGGGCACCGAATGACCACGGAGGTCGCCATGATCAGCCTGCTGCTGCGCGTCGTCGCGCTCACCTCGGTCTACCTGCTGGCGTTGACGAGCCTGCGGCCCGGGGACGTCCTCATCGGACTCCTCCTGTCCACCTCGCTCGTCGTCGTGGCCGGGCGGGTCCGCCCGAACGGGCCGCCGCGGACCCCGCTCGCGGAACTGGGCCGCCGGCTCGCGGGGGTGCCGGCGTTGATCGGCGGGACGCTGGTCGACCTGGTGGTCGGCACCTGGCAGACCGCCGTCACCCTCGTCCGCCGGGGTTCGACCGCCCCCGGGCTCGTCGAGGTACCCATACCCCGCACCGGGCCCGTGCCGGCCGCGGCCTGGGCGGTGCGGGTCGGCTTCGTGCCGGACACCGTGGTGGTCGAGGTCGACGAGGAGCGGGGGCGGATGCTGCTGCACGTGCTCGACGCACGGGACCCCGAGGCCGTGGTCGCCGCCCAGCTCGACTCCTACCGGCGGCGCCAGCGCCGCGTCTTCCCCTGACCGCCGTGCCCGCCGTCATCGTCGTCCCCGCCCTCTTCTGGGTGACGCTGCTGCTGGTCGCCGGCGGACTGTCGCTGGTCCGCGCCCGGGACGTGCTCCAGCGCGTCGTGGCGCTCGACCTCCTCGCGACGATCGTCATCGCGCTCCTGGCCCTGCTGTCCTACCTGCGCGGGCAGGCCTACTACCTGGACGCGGCGGTGGCCCTGGCCCTGCTGTCCTTCATCGCCACCGTGGCGGCGGCCCGCTACCTCGACTCGGGAGGTCCGTTCGGATGATCTCGGTCCTGCTCGACGTGCTCGGGGGCGCACTGCTCCTGCTGGGCCTGGTGCTGCTCACGGTCAGCCTCGCCGGCGTCCTCCGGCTGCCCGACACCTTCGTCCAGCTGCACGCCCAGGGACTGGCCACCGGACCCGGGGTGATCGCGATCCTGGCGTCCTCGATCGCGACCGAGGACGCGACGATCATCACCTTCGCCGTGCTCGCGATCGCGTTCGTCGTGCTCACCTCGCCGGTGGCCGGCCACGCGCTGGCCCGTGCCGCCCACCGCCTCGGCGGCCGGGACGCGCGCGGGACCGACGGCGGAACGGACCGCGAGGGTGACCGCCCACCGGGCTAGGTCCTGGCGTGCGCCTCGTGTGCGCGCTTGAGCAGGGTCATCAGCTTCTCCTCTTCCCGGATCCGGGCGCGGTACTTCTCCGGGAGCTGCTTGAGCGTCGCTTCCTCGGCGAGCAGCGCGTCGAAGACCTCCCTGCGGCGGGCGGGGTCCGCCTCGATGTCCAGGTACTCGACGGCGTGCCGGCGGGCCGAGGCGATCACGTTCTGCGCCCGGCCCCACGGGCTGGTCATGGAGGCGACGACGGTGACGAACAGGACGCCGATGATCACGCTCAGGGACAGCCCGGTGCTGATCTCCACCACGTGGACCGGCTGCCCGTTGTTGATGAACGGCACGTTGTTCTCGTGCAGGGCGTGCAGGATGAGCTTCACGCCGATGAACGCCAGGATCACCGCCAGCCCGTAGGCGAGGTAGACCAGCCGGTTCAGCAGCCCGTCGATGAGGAAGTACAACTGGCGCAGCCCCAGCAGCGAGAACGCGGTGGCGGTGAACACGAGGTAGACGTTCTGCGTCAGCCCGAAGATGGCCGGGACGGAGTCCAGCGCGAACAGGATGTCCGTGCCGCCGATGGCGACCATCACCAGCAGCATCGGCGTCATGGCCCGCCGACCGTCCACTGTGGTGAACAGCCGGTCGCCGTCGTAGGTGTCGGTGGTGTGGAACAGCTTCCGGGCGACCCGGATGACGATGTTGTCCGCCGAGTGGCTGTCCTCGCCCTCCGGCTTGAGCAGGTTGCCGGCGGTGATCAGCAGGATCAGGCCGAAGAGGTAGAAGACCCAGGCGAACAGGTTGATGAGCGCGGCGCCCAGCAGGATGAAGCCGGTGCGGGCGATCAGCGAGAAGACGATCCCGAACAGCAGGACCTTCTGCTGGTCGGCGCGGGGCACCTTGAAGCTGGACATGATGATCAGGAAGACGAAGAGGTTGTCGACCGACAGGGCCTTCTCCGTCACGTACCCGGCGAAGTACTCCGTGCCCATCTTGGGGCCGCCGAAGACGAACACCCCGACTCCGAAGAGGATCGCGATCCCCACGTAGAGGGCCGACCACAGCGCCGCCTCGCGCAGGCTCGGCGCGTGCGCCTTGCGCACGTGCGCCAGGAAGTCGAACAGGAGCAGGCCGGCGATCGCGGCGATCGTCAACCACCAGACGACCTGAGGCACATCATCCACCGGCTTCGTCCACTCTCTGCGCGCCGAACTCGCCGCCCAGAGGACCACAGGCCGTTGCCACCCGCAACCGCAGCGTGACCGGTCGCCGGGACCGCGTCGGCAGGTTCGTCGTCGATCGCGGTCACATCGTCCGCGTCCAGTTCGTCAGGGCGGTGACAGAGCGAACGAGGACGATGGAAGAGGAGAGCGAACGACGTGGAACCACGCATGAACCACCCCGCCGCGACGGTGCCCGGCACGATGAAGGCGCTGCTCGCGCTGGGGGAGACCGCCACGCGGGTCGGGCTGCCGGAGTCGCTGCTGGAGCTGGTCAACCTGCGCGCGTCGCAGATCAACGGGTGCGGCGTGTGCGTCGACATGCACGGGAAGGCCCTGCGGAAGCAGGGTGAGTCCGACGAGCGGATCTTCGCGGTCGGCGCCTGGCGGGACACGCCGTACTACACGGAGGCGGAGCGGGCGGCGCTGGCGCTGGCGGAGGCCGTGACCCGGCTGTCCGACCGGCCCGAACCCGTGTCGGACGAGGTCTGGCAGGAGGCCGCGAGGCACTACGACGAGCGGGAGCTCTCGGCCCTGCTGGTCGCCATCGCCACGGTGAACGTGTGGAACCGCCTCAACGCGGCCACCAAGCAGGTGGCGGGCGCCTGGGGCTGAACCCGGGGCGGCGCGGCGCACCCTCGCCGCGCCGCCGGGTTCGGCCCGGGACGTGCCCCCGGTGCGGGTCTCGGCGTGGGACGCTGTGCTCGTCCACCTGGTGCTCGCGCCGACGATCCGGTTTTACCGGCCGGGGGATGAGCCGGATCGGCCGCTGCTCGGTCGAGAAGGGCTGCTCATGGTCGCCGTCCGCGCGTGGGTCCGGTGGCGGAGGAGGGTGTTCGGCGCTCCTCACCTGGTCGCGCACGACGGGCCCCGGTTCACCCGGTTGCTCGACCTGGCCGGCACCGCTCCGGCCGAGGTGGCGCGGATGGTGACGACGGGCGTCCGAGCCGGTGACCCGGTGGCCGCGTGGTCGATCGCCGTGCTCGCCGCCGGGGGGAAGGCACCCGAGGGCTCGGTGGCGCTGCTGCGTGACGCGGCGTCGGGTGCGGCAGGACCTCTCCTGGTCCGCGTCGCCCAAGCGCTGCGCGTGCTGACCGGTGACGAGTCGTGGGCCGACCCGATCGTCTCGGTCCTGGCCTCGGACCTGGGCGAGCGCGTGCGGTTCGCCGCGGCGACCGCCCTCGCCGACTTCGCCCCGACCCCACGGCTGGTCGAGGCCCTCAGCCAGGCGGCCCGCGATCCGGGGTACCTGGTCCGCTACCACGCCGCGGACACCCTGCGCCGCTACGCCGGGCACAACACCGGGATCGCGGACCTGCCCGAGGTGCTGGACGAGATCGCCCGGACGGCCGACGACGAGACCACGCCGGACCGGCGGGCCGACTGGGACGAGGTCGCGGACCGACTCGTGGCGGATGCCTTGCGCCGCTGCGATTGAGACCTTGCCCGGCGACGAAGCCGCGTCCCCCTGAGAGTGGGCGCGTGTCGGGCGGTGGCCGATCGTCAGCCTCTCGATGCCTTGTCCAGCATTGCCGAGTTCTGGTGGCGTGGCTGTTCCGCGTGAGCTTCAGGTGCTGGTGGTGTCGCGATCGTCCTCGATCCCCGCGGTGGTCTCGCGGCTGCCGGCCTTCGTCATCTCCTGCTCGCGTGCGCGGAGCTCGGCCTCCCGGATCGCCAGGTAGCGGGCGCGCATCCGGAGGTCTCCGACGTGCTCGACGGCGGTGATCGCGGCGTCCAGCACGCGGTCCATCCACAGCCGGGAGACGCCGTGCATCTGCCGGTCGCCTTCCGCCAGGACCGTCCGGGCGGTGGCCCGGTCGGGCGCCATCGGGACGAGCTGGAAGTGCGCCCTGACGAAGTGCCGCCAGAGCCCCGCTTCCTTCGAGGACCGGTCGGAAGGCATGGCGCCGGCGCATTCGCGCAGCGTTTCCCACGCGTGGGTGAAGTCGCCGGATCTCCGCTGTAGTTGGACGAGGGTGAGCAACCCGACGGCCCTCGTCCAGCCCGGTCCTGCCACGGCGACGGCTTCTTTCTGCACCTCGATCGCCTCGTCGAGGAACCCGAGCTGGGCGAGGTGGAACTGGAGGGTGTTGAGGGTGTGCTCGGTGCGGGGCTGGTGGTCGGCCCACGCGAGCAGGAAGCGGCGGGACGCGTCGTGCTCGCCGAGGCGGGTCGCGTGGTTGGCCCAGGTCCGCAGGCTCTCGGCGGCGGGATCCGACGGGAAGCGCGCCCGTTGGGCCTCCAGCCACTCTTCGACGACGGCGTCGGTGTAGTGGGGTGTGCCGTCCGGATTCCGCGGACTGGCGATCTCGTGCAGGATGCGTTCCCGATCCGGGTGGGAGCTGGACCGCACGGCCTCCACCGTCGCGTCGACACCTGCCGTCAACAGGTGGTGGGCGCGGTAGCCGAGCGCGGTGTCGAAGCTGATGTTCTTGGCTTGCCAGTGCAGCCACACGTCGTCGAGTCGGCGGTGCTCGGCCACCAGGAAGCCCGCCAGCTGCAAGTCCGGGGCCAGACCCGACGGCACGGTCTGCCGGTAGCGGCTGATCTCCTGCTGGAGCAGGAACCTCAGCAGCGGCAGGTCCTGCGGCCTCCGGTCGTACTGCAGTGCCCACAGCACGCCGAACCTCGCCTCTCTGTTGAGGTCGTAGGCGTGCCCTTGGTCGTTGCGCGCCGGGGCGAACGCCAGTTCCGCCCAGGTCGAGCGGTCCCGCCGAGCGCGGTCGAGACGCAGGCGTGGCGCTTCCAAAAGACGCTCTTGATCATCCTGTGGGGTCAACGGTTTCCTTTCTCGGGCGGCCCCGACTGCCCGGTGCTGCCCGAGAGCGCGGGCGACGGTCTCGAAGGTGACCGGGCGGCCTTGGAACACCACCGGTCGAGAGAACTAGAGGGGGTCGTACTCCTCGCCTTCCTCGTTGAGCAGCCGGAAGTCGGGCGACAGCTCGGTCAGGGTGGCGCGCAGCCGGATCAGCAACTCGTCGACGGGGACGCGGTCGAGGCCGAGTTCCGCCGAGACCTCGGCCTGGTGCCGGTCGAGGTCCGGCTCGTGCTCGAGGAACTCGGCGAGGGTCGACGCGAAGGCGGTGCGCATGGCGTCGAGGTCCGGTGCGCGCGTCACCACGTCGTGCCGCGTCGGCACGCCGACGACCAGCTGGATCGCGGCGGTCGGGTCGGCGGCGAGGACGCCCGCCTCACCTTCGGAGCTCGCGTACAGCACGGGCCCGCCGCACGCGTAGAACGTGCCGCCCGCCGCGTCACCGGCGACGGGGCGGAACTCGCCGTCCCACGACGGCCACACGGGTTCCCCGTGCTCGGCCCGGTCGAGGTCGAAGTCGAAGTCGGTCGCCAGCAGTTCCGCGGCACGGGCGTTGCCCTTGATGCGATCGAACACCGCGCAACGATACGTGGACGCCCGTGACGGACCGCGCACCGGTGACGACCGCTCGTGTTCTGGTGAGGTGGGACGGCACCGCGCGCCGCGGCGGCGCGTTCAAGTGGGTGTGAACGGGGGGAACGAGATCGAAGAGCAGCCGCAGCCGCCGCGTTGGGCGGTGTGGGTGGCACGTGCCGTCGCCGTGGTGATCGTGGTGCCGGTGCGGGTGGCGTGGGAGTGGTTGAAGGTCGTCGGCCGGGCCGTGCTGCGTCCGTTGGCGGCGGTGGCCAGGTGGGTCTGGGCCGTCGTTCGCGCGATGGGTCGGTGGGTGCGGCGGTGGGTCCTCGTGCCGCTCGGGGCCGGGGTGCGGTGGGTGGTGGGCGCGCTCGGCTCCGCGCTGCGGTGGGTCGGCAGGACGCTGGTGCGGTTCGTGTTCAGGCCGCTCGGGGTGGTGCTGCGGGCCGTCTTCCGTGCGGTGGACCGGGTGCTCGCGGTGGTGGGCGCCGGGGTGCGGTGGGTGTTCCGGGCCTTGGCGCGATTCGTGCTGCGACCCGCCGGTCGCGGGCTGGGCCGGGTGTTCGCGCCGGTCGGCCGGTGGTTGCGGACGGCGGACGTGGCCGTCGAGGACTTCGTGCGCCGGGTCGTCGGCGCGGTCGGGTGGGTGCTGCGGGTGGTGGTGCGCCGGCCGCTGGCGTGGTGCTGGCGGACGCTCGTCGTGGGGCCCGCGCGGTGGTTGTGGCGCGAAGTGGTCGTGCGCGTCGCGCGGGGTCTCTGGTGGCTGGTGCGGCTCTTCGCGAGGGCGCTGGGCTGGGCGTTCCGCCTGGTGGGGCGGGGGTTGGCGATGGTCGCGCGGGTGGCCGGGGACGCCCTGGTCTGGGCTTGGCGGCTGCTGGGGCGGGTGTTCCGCGCGGTGGTCGTGCCGCCGGCCCGGTGGGTCTACCGGGTGGTGCTGGCGCCCGTCGGCCGCGCGATCAGGCACGTGTGGCGCGCCGTCGTGGTCGCTCCGGCGCGGTGGGTGCGCGAGTCGGTGGTCGAGCCGGTGCGGTTGGCCGGTCGGCGGGTGCGCGCCGCGTTCGGCGGACGTGAGCGCTAGCGGGCGGCGAGCACGGCGGTGGCGATCGCCTCGTGTCCGGCGGGCGTGGGGTGCACGTCGGTGTGCTCGCAGAAGTACGTCAGCTCGCACACCTTCGCCACCGGGGTCGGTATCGCGCCGTAGACCGGGTCCTGGGTGGTCTCCGTCAACGGGCCGTAGCCGCCGGTCGTCGCGGTGACGTCGACGAACCGCGCCCCGACCTTCTCGTACTCGGACTTGAGGGCGGCGTTGAAGAAGTCGCGGAACAGCGACACCGACAGGCGCGCGAGGTCCTGGCCGTTCGGGAACGCGGGGGAGACCCACGCGCCGAGGAACACGTCCGGGTAGGTCAGGCCCACGATCGGGGTGTCGCCGGCGGCCTCGCGCAGGGCGGGCAGGGTGGCGGCCAGGTTGGTCCGGACGGCGGCCACCGCCTGGGACGCGCACGTCAACGCGTCCCGCGCCTGCGCGCACGGCGCCAGGTCGTTGCCACCGATCACCACGGTCACCAGGCCGATGCGCCCCCGGTGCTCGCGCAGCGCCTGCACGGCCGCGTCGAGCTGGGTGCGGCCGGCGGGGTCCGGCGCGCCGGGGCCCCGGTTGCCGGGCGCGCAGCCGGGCTCGGCGCGCAGCTGCGCGGACGTGGCGCCGCTGCACGCGAGGTTGATCAACCGCAGGTCCGACCGCTCGGCGACGAGGTAGGCGAAGCCGTCGCCGCCGGCGGGCGCGTTCGGCGGCCGGTAGCCCGTGGCGTAGGAGTCGCCCAACGACACGTACACGCGCTCGCCGGCCGGCGTGCCGGTGGAACGCTCCGTCGTCGGGGGAGTCGTGGTGGGCGCCTCGGTGCACGCTCCGAGGGACGCCAGCAGCACCCCGATCAGCGCGATCCGCCGAAGTCCCGGCACGGCAACCCCTTCCTGCCCGTCGTGTCCCGATCACCCAGGCTACCTCCCGGCGGAACGGTCCACCGACCGTCCACTGTGGACCTACCGGATGGTCGCGGCCCACGCCCGGACGTCGTCCAGGTGCTCGGGTCCCAGCCCGCGGCGGGGGTCGACGTGGCACAGGTTGGTCGGCACGCCCGCCCGGTGCCGGACGAACCACGCCCGAGCGTCGTCGTACCCGACGTCGTGCTCGTCGTCGAACCACGCCAGCGGCCGCCCGTCCGCGTAACCCGCGACGGCCCGCCACTTCCAGTCCCCGTCGGGGCGCCACCCGTCGTCGAAGTCCGGGAACTCGATCACCGGCAACGCGGGCAGACCGATGGCGGGCGCGACGAGCGCGTTCGCCAGGTGCATCCACGTCGTGGCCCACACCAGCTCCAGGCCGGTGTCCTCGGCCAACGCCCGGAGCAGGGCGCCGTGCTCGGGGTTCAGCCACACCCGCAACCCCTTGTACCGGCGCGCGTCACGGCCGGAGTGCCAGGTCCCGCGCCGGGTGTGCCGGAACGTCCGGTAGCCGGCGGGGCGGCGGTGCGGGTTCGCGGCGTACGGGTTCAGCGGTCCGTCCACGTCCAGCAGCAGCAAGCCGCGCGCCGTCATGCCGACCGGCTCTCGGAGGCGTCGCCAACCGGGCGGGCCATCCCGGCGTGCCACCGCGTGCTCGAAGTCGCCGAGCTCGGCCCGCCGGGCACAGGCGCCACGTGCGGGTGGTGCTGCCCGTCGATGTCGGCGGCGTACGCGACGGTTGCGCCGTCCGGCGACTGGGCGACGTCGGAGCGGAACCTCTGTCTCGCCGCGTAGCCGCGGTACTCGGTCATGCTCTTCCCCCGGAAGTGGTGGCCGCAGCGGCCTCATCGACACCGCGACGCGGACAGGCTCGCGACACCGGCCCGAACTGCCTTTTGACCGGCCGGTGTCGCGTGGTCCGGGCAGGGCCTACTTGTACTGGGCGATCTGGATCAGGTTGCCGCAGGTGTCGTCCAGCACCGCGGTGACGACGGGGCCCATCTCCAAGGGCTCCTGGGTGAACCGGACGCCGAGCCCGCGCAGCCGGTCGTACTCGGCGCGCACGTCGTCCACGGCGAAGGCGGTGGCCGGGATGCCGTCCGCGACCAGCGCGTCCTTGTACGGCTTCACCGCGGGGTGGCCGCTGGGCTCCAGCAGCAGTTCGGTGCCGTCGGGATCGTCGGGCGAGACCACGGTCAGCCAGCGGTCCTCGCCCACCGGGACGTCGTTCTTCTTCACGAAGCCCAGCACGTCGGTGTAGAAGCTCAGGGCCTTGGCCTGGTCGTCGACGAAGACGCTGGACAGGTGGATCCTCATGGGGTGTTCTCCGGTGCTTCGGGCCTGAGCCACCGCGTCACGATGAGCTCGAGCGGTTCGGTGTTCAACTCGTGGAACTTGTAGCGGCCCTCGCGCCGCGACCGGACCAGGCCCGCCGCCTCCAGCACGGCCAGGTGCTGGCTGACCGCCTGCCTGGTCAGCCCGAGGTCGTACTTGGTCAGCAGCCGCGCGCAGATCTCGAACAGGGTCTGGCCGTCGCGTTCGACCAGCTCGTCGAGGATGCGTCGACGGGTGCGGTCGGCCAGCGCCTTGAAGAGTTCCTCCGCCACGACCCCACCATAGGCAAGTGACGGCTTGCCTGCAAGTGAGGGCTTGCCTGTCGTGCCTAGTCCAGGACGACGTCGTCCCCCGGCCGGCCGAGGTGCCGGACCCGGTAGGTGATCGTGGACAGCGGCACGTTGCGCACGAAGAACACCCTCGACGGCGTCCCGGTCGACGGCGTGATGCCGCTGCCGTCGAAGCAGAGGTCGTCGATGCCGAGCACGTCGTACAGGAAGTGGTCGGCGCCGTGCGGGGTGTACCGACGTTCCCTGTCGTGCAGCTGCCGTACCACCGGGACTGGTCGGGGGAGTAGTAGTCGCGCGGCGGGCGGCCGAGGGCGGCGAGCTCCTCCGCGGTCGCGGTGAAGCGGGCCGCGCGCCTCGGGTCGGACAGGATGCGGAACGCGGCCTTCCAGGTGCCCGGCATCAGGTCGAGCTTGCGCCGGTTCAGGTCGCCGACCTCGAACGTGAGGGCCGTCCACGGCACGTCGGAGTTCTCGACCCGGTCGAAGGCGTCGCCGATCAGCAGGTTGGACAGCACCTGCCGCAGCGTGCGGTGGCGTTGTTCGTCGTGGTCGCCGATGAACACGTACGCGCGAGCGGGCAGCCCGAGCCGGCCGTCCCGGTCGAAGCTCGCGGTCGGCACGAGGCGGACGGCCCGCCGGACCGCCGCACGGGCGACGTGCCGCCGCCGGATCTCCGCCGCCGACATGGCCAGCCGGGACCGCAGCGCGCTCGTCAGGCGATCGGCGACACCGGTGAGCCCGCCCGACTCGGCGACCGAGATGCCGTGCTTGAGGCGCAGGCCGTACGGCAGGTCGACGGTGAGGCCCGGCTCGTCCAGCAGGATCGGCACGACGCGGTGCGCGCCGTGCCCGCGGTCGTCCTCGCGGCGGGCGAGGTCGAGCGCCCTGGCGATCTCCTCGCGCTGGTAGTAGGCGGCGTCCGTGCGCGGGGAGATCAGCACGAGCGTGACGGCGGCCCGGCCCTGCGCGGCGGAGAGCCGGGCGCCCCAATCGTCGCCCGGCAGCAGGCTCCGGTGGTCGAGGAACACCCGGAACAGGGGGCTGAGCAGGTCGTGCAGGGTCGCCGCGGCCTCCCGGTCGGGGCCGGCGTAAGCGATGAAGAAGTCCCACCGGTCCTCGGCCACGCGCCCAAGCTACCGCCGCCGTGCCCGCACGCCACGCGGTTCGGAATTTGACCGGTCAGGGTGTGCGGCAGGGCTGGACGACCGGGGGAGTGGTGCGCGAGAGTCGAGGCCGGTGACCCGGGCACGCGGGTCGCCTGACAACGTTGTCACCCAGAGAGGTCACCCTGCCGATGCCGCTCAGACGAGGCAACACGCTCCTGCTCGCCGCCGCGCTGGCCCTCATGGGCGCACCGGTGGTCGCGGCGCCCGCCGCTGCCGCCGACGTGGACCCGACCACCTTGGTGAACCCGTTCGTCGGCACGCAGAACTTCGGCAACACCTTCCCCGGCGCGAGCCTGCCGTTCGGCATGCTGCAGGTCAGCCCGGACACCGGTGGCCAGGGCGGTTACGACTACGAGCAGCAGGAGATCCACGGCTTCAGCCAGACGCACCTGTCCGGCGTCGGCTGCGGCGTCGCGGGCGAGCTGCCGGTCATGCCGACGACCGGCCCGGTGGACAACGTTGACACCGCCGGTTACCGGTCGAAGTACTCGCACGCCGACGAGGAGGCGCGTCCGGGCTACTACCGGGTCGGGCTGTCCCGCTACGGCGTGAACGCCGAGCTGACCGCCACGCCGCGCACCGGCTGGCAGCGCCACACGTTCCCGGCGGGCGCGCAGGCGAACGTCCTGTTCAACACCGGCAAGGCCAACCAGCAGGTGCTGGACTCCGAGGTGCACGTCGTCGGCGACCGGACCGTCGAGGGCCGGATCAAGGCCGGGCGGTTCTGCGCCGGGCACGACGAGCACACCGTGTACTTCACCGCCACGTTCGACCGGCCGTTCGCGAGCTTCGGCACGTGGCGCGGCACGACCCGCGCGCCGGGCGTGCCGGACGCGGCGGGCCAGGGCGGCAACGGCGCCTGGGTGACCTTCGACGCCACGGCCGACCGGGACGTGGTGCTCAAGGTCGGCCTGTCCTACACCGGGATGGACGGCGCGCGGAAGAACCTCGCCGCCGAGACCGGCGACTCCTACGACTTCGACGCGACGAAGGACCGGGCGCACCAGACCTGGGTGCGGCGGCTGGACTCCATCAAGATCGACGGTGGCGCGCCGGAGCGGCGGACCGCGTTCTACACCGCGCTGTACCACTCGTTGCTGCACCCGAACCTGGCCGGTGACGTGGACGGCCGGTACCTGGGCTTCGACGGGCGAGCGCACGTCGCGGACGGCTTCACGCCCTACCAGAACCTGTCGTTGTGGGACACCTACCGGCCGCAGAACCAGCTGTTGGAGCTGCTGGAACCCGCGGTCGCCCGGGACGTGGCCCTGTCGGTGGTGGCGAGCGGCCGCGACGGCGGGTGGTTGCCGCGCTGGGCGCTGGCCAACAGCGAGACCAACATCATGACCGGCGACCCGGTGACGCCGTTCCTGGTCGAGGCGTGGTCGAAGGGCCTGCTCGCCGGGCACGAGGAAGAGGCGTACGAGCTGCTCAAGCGCAACGCCACCAGCGTCCCGCCGGCCGACTCGCCGTACAACGGGCGGTCCGGTGTGGACTTCTACCTCGACCGCGGCTACATCCCGTCCGGCCTGAAGCTCGGCGTCGACTGCGCGCACAAGGGCGGCGACAACGACTGCGTGCACCCGGCGTCGGCGACGCTGGAGTACGCGGCGGCCGACGCGTCGCTCGCCATCATGGCGCGCGGCCTGGGCAAGCACGACGACGCGCGTGTGCTCGCCGAGCGCGGGCAGTGGTACCGCAACCTGTGGGACGCCTCGACCGGCCACTTCCGGCCCCGCACGGCCGAGGGCACGTGGGTGACGCCGTACAACCCGGTCGACGCCGGTCACCAGTTCCACGAGGGCGGCGCGTTCCAGTACCAGTGGCTGGTGCCGCAGGACCCGAACGGCCTGGTGCAGCTGATGGGCGGCCGGCGGGCGACCGAGCAGCGGCTGGACGCGTTCTTCGCCTACGACGAGCTGCTCGCCGACCCTGCCGGGACCGTGCGCGAGGACTGGATCACGCAGCCGTACGACTACTACGGCAAGCCGACGTACAACCCGAACAACGAACCCGACCTGCTCGCGCCGTACTTCTACCTGTCCACCGGCACGCCGTCGAAGACGGCGACCGTGGTGCGCGCGGCGATGACGTTGTTCACCACCGGTCCGGACGGCATGACCGGCAACGACGACCTGGGCACGATGTCGGCCTGGTACGTGTTCTCGTCGCTCGGCCTGTACCCGACGATGAGCGGCGGCGACTTCCTCGCGCTGTCCAGCCCGCAGTTCCCGGGCGCGACCGTCCGAACGGGGCAGAAGACGCTGACCATCACCGCGCCGGGGGCCAGTGACGCCAACCGGTACGTCCAGCAGGTGTCGTTCAACGGCCAGGACGTGCGCAAGACGTGGCTGGACTGGGACACCGTGGCGGGCGGCGGCACGTTGGCGCACCGGCTCGGCACCGCGCCGTCCTCCTGGGGCACCGGTCCCGGCGCCGAGCCGCCGTCGGTCAACCGCGCGCAGGCCGACGGGCGGCGGCACGTGGACGCGTCGCTGCGCCAGGCGTCGGCGGTCGTGCCGACGGCGGACGCGCCGCAGACCGTCGAGCTGACCCTGGACGTGCTCGTCCAGGCGCCCGGCACGGTGCCGGTCGGCATCACGGCGACCGCGCCGGACGGCTGGTCGGTGACGACCACCGGGCAGCTGGTGATCAAGTCGGGCCGGTTGCCGACCCAGCGGTCGGTGGGGGTGGTGGTGACGGTGCCGGCCGGCACGCCGATCGGCCGCTACCCGGTGCGGGTCACCGTCGCGGGGCCGAACACCGTGGTGCGCGAGGCGGTGGTGGACGTCCGGAAGGCGGCGACGTGCGCGGTGGCGGGCGCGCAGTGCGCGGTCGACCTGGCCGGTGAGCTCAACCACGACGGCACGGCCACCGTCGCCGCGTCCGACCAGGGCAACTTCGACGGCTCGGGCTGGAGTTACGACGCCGCGCTGCTGCCCGCACCCGGCCCGGTGGTGCTGGGCGGCGTGACCTACCAGGCGCCGGACGCGTCCGGCACGGCGGCGAACTTCGTCGAGGCACGTGGGCAGGCGATGCTGCTGCCCGGCGGCCGGCACTCGGCGCTGCGACTCGTGGCGGCGTCGCACAACGGCCCGGTGACCACGGCGGTGACCGTCCGGTACGCCGACGGCAGCACGGCGGAGGCGGCCATGACGGTCGGCGACTGGGCAGGCTCCGGCAGCACGGTGGTGCTGGAGATGCCCCACCGCATCAAGGCGGGTCAGGGCGTGGACGGCCCGCCGGTGCGCCTGTTCGGCCTCTCCCTGCCGCTCGACCCGGCCAAGGCGGTGCACTCCGTGACCCTGCCCGACGACCCGCGGGTGGAGGTGTACGCGATCACGCTGGCGTAGCCGACGCGGTCCACCGTTCGCCGGCAGCCAGGGCCGCGTGGCCCTGGCTGCCGGCCGTCCGTTCGACTCAGTTGTCGTCCGGCGACGCGAACGGCAGGTCGTCGACTCCGTGGTCCTCGGTCGCCGGCGCCTCGGCCGACCCGAGCGCGAGCACGTCGGCGTGCGGCGCGGCCCGAAGCGCGGACGGGTCGAGGCCTTCCGCGCGCTTCCACTCCTCGAAGCCCCGGTCGCGCCGGCGGCGTTCCTCCTTGATCCACTCGCGGCCCTCGACCGCCACGGCTTCCAGGATGCGCAGCGCCGACGTGATCCCGGAGGCGGCGAAGGCCAGTTCCTCCAGCTGCTCCGGGTTCTCCTCCTTGTCGCTGAGCTCCTCGAAGTTCTCCACGACCAGGCTGATGTCGCGGCTGTTCTGCAACGACAGGTGCAGTGCCCGGCTCAACACCGTGCCCTGGCGCGATTCCAGCAGGGTGGTGTCGTCGTTGTCCCAGACGAGGACGATCGTGCGCTTCTCGCCGGCGAACTGCACACCCACCTCCTTGACCTCCACGAGCACCAGCGAGCCGTAGCTGAAGGACGCGCGCTGTTCGTTGCTCACGGCGGCGATCTCGAACTGCAGGTCGAACCGGAACTCGCGCACGCCGTTCTCCGTCAGGAGGAACACCAGCACGAGGTAGTTGGAGTAGCGGGGCGGTCCGTAGATCACCCGGGCGCGCTTGGCCCGCGGCAGCCCTTCGGTGAGGACGACGTGCGCGATGACGTCCCGGTTGGCCAGCCCGGCCCGTTTCATGGCCACGGCCTTGAGGTGCGCCTTGTCGAAGTCGAACCACCGCGCCATCTCGGCGTCCGTGGGGCGGTCGGCGAGCTGTTCGAGGCAGCGCTCCCGTTCCGCCCGTTCCTCCTCCAACAACGCCTGGCACTCGGCGCGCTCGTGCGACAGGGCCAGCTTCCGGCCGACCAGGTCCGCCCCGCCCGTGCCGCCCACCACGACGCCTGCCACCGTCGCGCCCCAGATCGAGGTCACCGCGGACCACTCGCCCAGGGCCGCGTGGGCACCGGCGACACCGATGATCGCGACCAGCGCGCCCAGCAGCGCGGCCACGCCCTGGGCCACCTCGGCGTGCGAGACCTTGCGGAAGGCGAAGAACCGGCCGTCGGACCACCGGTCCGCCCAACGGGCGACGTGCATCCTGACGAGCCAGTGCAGCGTCCACGCGCTGATCTCGCGCTTGACGGCACGGCGGTAGGCGTCGCGGTGCTCCGGGTCGGGGATCACCGAGCCGTAGGTGCGCACCAGCCGCAGGTAGAGCATCTGCCCGCTGCGCTTGGCGTCGTCCTTCCACCGCCGTCCCTCGACGTGCTTGTCCGGGTGCTTCCGGTCGATCTCCCGCTCGATGAGCCCGAGTACGTCGGCGCGGAACCGCTTGCTGCCCAGCCGGCGCAGGTTCTCCACCGCTTCCGGGACGCGGCGCCCACCGTGCTCCACCTCCAGCCGCCGCCGGCGCCGGCGGGACGCCACGACCCGCCCGCCCAGCCACACGGTCGCCCCTTGCGCGAGGACGGCCAAGGCGGTCCACGCCGCGACCGCGTCCGCCACGCCCGGCGCCGCGGCGCTCAGCGGCACGAGGAGCCCGCCGATCAGCACGACGCCGCCGAGCACGGTGAGGGCCCACGTGCGCAGCGGCACCCGGCCGTCCTCGTACGGCGTGACGAGGCGGGGTTCGGCGGGCGTCGCCTCGAAGAACTTCCAGGCCCGCTCGGAGCGGTTGCCGGAGACGCGGGCCTCGGCGACCGCCTCGGAGTTGTCGCGGTCCAGCCGGTCCTGCATCGCGCCACCGATGATCATGCCGAGGTGTCGCGTGATCTCCTCGCGGCGTTGCTTGGACAGGAGGTTGAACCGGGCGAGCACCTCGTCGAGCGCCTCGCGGTCGGGTTCCCGCTCGTGCTCCTGCGCGGTCACGCACGTCATCAGGTCGCGGATGACGTCGAGGGCGGCACGCCACGAGTCGTGGGCGTACCGGTCGGCGATGCCCGACGCCGTCTTGATCTGCTCGAACTGCGCCGACCCGAGCTGGTTGATCGAGCGCTCGCTCAGGGTGGCCAGGGCGTAGTGGTAGGCGACCTCGGTGCTCGACAGGCCGGCCCGGACCACCTCGGTCAGCAGTCCCTCGGCGATCCTGGGCGAGCCGCCGGCGAGGTGGTTGCGCGCCACCTCGTACTTGCGCTGGGGCGGGTCGTCCTTGGTGAACTGGTACACCGTCGAATCGCCGTGGAACACCGCGCCACCGTTGACCACGCCCACCTGCGTGACGCGGTTGTGGTCGCCCTCGACGGTGTTCCTGACCTCGGGCTCGCCGTCCTGCCGGCTCACGGCGCGCCACCGAAGACCCGGGCGAGCAGGGCGAGCAGTTCGGGATCACCGGCGAAGTGGTCCGCGAGGCCGGCGCGCAGGGCCCGCAGGCGGGTGGTGTCGGTGGGTGCGGTGCTCGCCTGGTGGCGGAGGTCCACCAAGCCGAGCATCGCGCCGGTGAACGCCTCCACCGTCAGCCGGTCGGTCCGGCGGGCCTCCGCGACGGCGGTGGTGAGCCGTTCCAGGGCGAGGAGGTCCGGCCCGGGGGAGTCGCCGAACCAGACCCCTCCGTTGATCACCCCGGCCTGGATGGCGAAGTTGGCCGTGCCGGACACGCTGTTGTGGACCGACGTGCCGTTGCCGCTGCCGTTGCGCGGGTCCGGCTGGTCCGGCGTCGACGACAGCTCGGCGATCAGCACGCGCATGAACAGCGCCGCGTTGCGCGCCGCCAGCTCCTGCGAACCCCCGCGGTCGGCCGCGTCCTTCGCGCCGTCGGCGAAGTCGCTGATCCCCCGGATCGTGATGGTCGGTGTCGAGCCGTGCAGGTGGCCGCACTGCGCGACGCCCGCGCTCTCCGTCTCCACGGCGACCGCGTCGTTGAAGTGGTGGCTCAGGTGCCGCGCGGTCGCCGACGTCCTCGTGTTGAGCACGACCTCGCCCGACGCGATCGGCTCGAAGTGGACCTGGGGAGGCTCCTGGCCGGCGGGCAGCCCGGAGCGCCACGCCGGCGTGCGCGCCAGCACCCGGGCGGTCTGCTCGAGGGTGTGCGCCGTCTCGTACGCGCGGGGTCGGGCGTGGTCGCCGTCGTCCTCGCTGCGCATCGCGTGGTAGCCGTACACGCGGGTGGCGACGACCACGTCGCCGAGGCGGAGCCAGTCCCGCAGACCGCCCGCGACACCCACGAACAGCACGGCGGACGGCTGGAACTCGGTGAGGGCGCGTTCGGTCATGACGGCCGCGGCCCCGTTGCCGGCGCCGGTCAGGGCGACCACGACGTGGTGGTCGGGGTGGCCGGCGAGCACACCGCGCTCGAAGATCGTCCCGGTGGGATGTCGGTGCGGCCGCACGTCGACGAGGTGCTGGACGACGGCAGCGCGCTCGACCTCCAGCGCCGTGAGGACCACGATCATCTGCTCTGCTCCGTTCACTGGCCGGGCGCGCATGTGATGACAGCGGAAACGGCGCGGTCGGCGGGGCGGGGCCGGTCGACGGTAGGCGCCGGCGGTACAGGGGTCCGAACCTTGACGTCAGTCTGACGATAAGACCGACCCATGGTTTTCGTCAACCTGACGGTTACCGGCGCGGTCCGTGCCCGTCGGCGTCCGCACGTCGTTGGCCGAGGGGTGTTCCGCCGCCGTCGGTCCATTTGTCGTCACAACGACGAGAAGTTAAGGTGATGCGATGGGCGCCTCATGGACGATCCCGACGGTGGCGATAGCCGTCGACCTCGCGGTGCTCACCGTGCGCGCGGAACGCCTGCACGTGCTGCTGGTCAACCGGGGCGTCGAGCCGTACCGCGGCCGCCTCGCGCTGCCGGGCGGGTTCCTGTCCACTGAGGACGAGGACATCGACGTCGCGGCGGCTCGGGAGCTCGCCGAGGAGACCGGGCTCGACGCGGCCGGGCTGCACCTGGAGCAGTTGCGCACCTACGGCGCACCGGGCCGTGACCCGCGCATGAGGGTGGTCACCGTCTGCTACCTGGCCATCGTGCCGAACCTGCCGCTGCCCAGCGCGGGCGGTGACGCCGAACGGGCGCGGTGGGTGCCGGTGGACCGGGTGCTCGGCCGCCGCCGGCGGCTCGCGTTCGACCACGGTCAGATCATCGCCGACGCGGTCGACCGGGCCCGCTCGAAGCTGGAGTACACGACGCTCGCCACCGCCTTCTGCAACCCCGAGTTCACGATCTCGGAGCTGCGGCGCGTCTACGAGATCGTGTGGTCCGAGGAGTTGGACGCGCGCAACTTCCACCGCAAGGTCACCGGGGTCGACGGCTTCCTGGTGGCCACCGGCAAGCGCACCAGCGGCAACGGCGGACGTCCCGCCGTCATCTACCGCCGCGGCCCGGCCACGGTCCTGCACCCGCCGATCCTGCGCACCTGAACCCGCCGGTGGGACTCGAAGACGACCCGTTCGACTGGCGGGTGCCGAGGACGGCCAGGTGTTGGTGTCGCGCGTTGTCGGCGCGGGTGACCGGCAACTACAAGCGCGGCAACGAGAGGTGAGCGCGGTCGGCTTGCGTTGACGTCGACGTCAACGCCTAGTAGTGCTTTGTTAGGTTTCGGCGTGTCGGGGGGGCACCGGGGCGGGCTGGGCGGTTTCATGTCCCGGTGACCCCTGATGAGCTTGCTCATG
>NZ_JBVJVK010000032.1:0-56895 GCF_055603705.1 Actinosynnema sp. NPDC037264
CGATCATCCTTCTGTCGCAAGAGTGATGATCAACCAAGGGCTGCTTCCATGATCAATCGGGGTGGACATCACCGACCGGGACCTAAAAAGACAAGCTAAGTAGCTGTTTCCGAGCTACCTGGGTT
The DNA here is from genome assembly GCF_055603705.1 of Actinosynnema sp. NPDC037264. Taxonomy (NCBI): domain Bacteria; kingdom Bacillati; phylum Actinomycetota; class Actinomycetes; order Pseudonocardiales; family Pseudonocardiaceae; genus Actinosynnema; species Actinosynnema sp. NPDC037264. The sequence continues at coordinate 126 of NZ_JBVJVK010000032.1, forward strand.
GTGTGAGTTGGGGGCTGGTAATGCGGATCATGAACCAGCGGACCATGGCTTCGTGGTGGTGACGGAGTCGTTCGTAGTCGCGGACGCAGCGGCGGTGCCCGGTGATCCACGCCAACGTCCGCTCCACCATCCACCTTCGTGGCAACACGGTGAAGTACGGCACTTGCGGGCATTGGACGATCTCCACCACCAAGCGGAGTGGCTTGCGGCCCCAGTCCAGAAGAGGGCCGGTGTAGCCGCCGTCGGCCCACACGAGGCGGACTCGCCCGCCTGCGGTGGCGCGCATCCGGCCCAGCAGGCTGCGGGCGGCGACGCGGTCCTGCGTCGAGGCCGGGGGTCACCAGCACGGCCAACAGCAGTCCCATGGTGTCCACGGCGATGTGGCGTTTGCGTCCCGCGACCTTCTTGCCGCCGTCCCAACCCCGTGTCGCCCTGCCGACGGTCTCCGCGGCGCGCACCGATTGCGAGTCCATCACCGCCGCCGACGGCCCCGCCACTCGGTCCTCCGCCAGCCGGACGCGATCGCGCAACGCGTCGAGCAGTCGCTGCGACGCGCCGACCCTTTCCCACGCGGCGAAGCGCTTATGGACCGTAGGCCAGGGCGGAAAGTCCGCGGGCAGGGCACGCCGCTTGATGCCGTTGTCCACCACGTAGAGGATCGCGTCCACGATCACCCGACGGCAGTGCCTCTCCCACCGCCCGCTCCGACCGGCCAGGCACGCCGGATCGGGCAACAGCGGGTCCAGCTCGGCCTACTGGGCGTCGGTGACGTCGGTGGGATATCGCCTTGCCCGTCGAGTGGGCTGGCGGGAGGCGGCCAGGCGGCAGCATGGGGTACCCGCGGTCGAACCGCCCGCGGGGATCGGGCACGATAACAACGGAACTCCTGGTGGAACGGCGCATAGACACCGTCCGATCTACCAGGAGTTCCCCGTCCGCGCACCAAAGTCCCTCCGCCCGATCAAGCTCGGATACAGGCACTAACAGGAGAGCGGTTGGGGATCCGGTCGACCGTGCGGTCGATGGAGCAGCCGAGTCCTCACAGGAGTCGCCAGGCCTTGAAGATCGAGACTGCACGTTCGCCCAGTGCGGACACAGGTTTGCGGGCGATTGGCAGCATGCTCACGGGCAAAGGTTGCCCCAATTACCACTGCGGGGCGATGTGGATCAGCCGCTAATCCTTCGACACGCCTTGTTCGGTTCAGCGTCCGATTTCCCACGCTTCGCGAGATTCGCGCGCGAGACCCATGCACGAGTTTCGGCACACGACTATCGACAAAATGAATAACACTGAACGCACACGATTGAGGGAAGTCGGCGAACCGGTAACGAACATCCGTTCGAAGTGAACCAGTTAACCACCTAATGGTCAGGACAACGGATCTTCCTGATCGCCCGGAGGTCCCCCGTCCCCTGAGGCATCACCGCTTTCTTGACGTGGTCGCTGTCGCAGCTGCGCGACCACCTGCTCAGCCACGGAACCGTCGCGGCGATCAGCCGGGAACCCGGCGCCTCATCGTGCACACCGGCGGCCACCGTGCAACGCGGATCACGAACTCCTCCGCGACCACGGTGACAGACCGCGAAGGCACGCTCGACCGACGGAACCGACCACGTGTCAGCGCACCTCCAGTTCAGCGGCCAGCGGCCCGCAGGCGAGGTAGTTGGCCACCATGTGGAAATCGAACGCGTGGATCACCGAGGTGTGGTCGACGGTCACGCCCGCGAACCGCGACGAGACTCCACCGGACGGAATCGCGACCAGGTCGCCTGGGTCGGCGATGTTCACCCAGCGTCGCACGTTCGGGGGACGTGAGCCCAGACCGTCGACCGGAGCGGGCGCGAGGCGGGGGAAGACGGCGTGAGGGAGCGCCAAAGGGGATCCGAGAGTGACGAGGAGGTCGATCTCCAGGTCTTCCTGCTGCCATAGGGTTTCATAGGCTACGACGCTTCCCAACGAGTGCGCCAGCACGACGGACGGTCGGTGTTCCCGGATCGTTGTGGCAACTGCCTCGCGGCTGGCTTTGCGGGCGTCCGGGGTGTGCAGGTAGTGGGCTACCTCACGGCAGAACTTCCTGATGAACAGCTCCACCAGACGCGGCGCGAGCTTGCGGCGCTCCGCGATCCAAGCCAGGACCTGTCGGACGGGGAGAGTGCCCCAGCCCTGCGCGACGGACGGCGGCACGTCGAACTGGTCCACCAGCGCGAACAGCACGTCCAACGCCTCGGGGGTCAGGCCGTCCTGTTCACCCTGTCGACCAGGGATGTCCAGGTGGTCGGCGTAGTACGCCACGGTCAGGTCCACCGGCGTCGGGCAACCTCGAGCCAAGGCACGGCGCCAAATCGCGGCCAACTGGTCACGCGCCTGATCCGGACGCACGGACGGACGGTGGTTACCGATGCCATGGACACCGACGACTCGCAGCACGTGATCATTCCTTCGGTCCCGAAGTGCCATTTCGCGTCCTCGTCACACACCGCGCTCGCTTCCCGGCGCAGTTACGGTTGGGTGCACGAGGCAGGCGCGCCCACCGACCGTCCGCTTCACCGTTCTCGCCCGGCGAGTTGATCGAACACCAGGACATCCGACCCGCTGCACACCACCAGGCCGCCGTCGGACGAAATGCTCAAAGCATGCACCTCGACGGGCATGACCAGGATCGCCCTGCACGTTGCCGTGGTGAGGTCCCACATCCTGACCGTGCGGTCGGCCCCACCGCTGAAGGCCACTGGCCGACCGTCGACCACGGTGCAAACCACCGCCGAGACCCAGCTCATGTGTCCCATGAGCGGCTGATAGACCGCCCGACCAGTCCCGATGTCCCACACATGCACCGCATCGTCGTCACCTCCGGTGACCACGACGTGACGGCCAGTAAGCACCCCGCAACTCGCGGTGTAGACACGGTCGCGATGCCCGCGCATCGGCGGGTGGAGCAGCATGCCACCGTCCGGGTCCCAGATGCGGACACCGTGGTCATTGCTGCCGGTGACGACAAGCGGGTGGTCGTCGGGATCGACACAGGCCACGGCTCGTGCCCACCGATGCGCGTCCTGCGGACCGCCGATCGGCTCCTTGGAAGCAAGGTCCCACAACCGCACCGACTCGTCGCCGCACACCACGGCGACCGTGCGACCGTGGAGCCGGACGCACGCGATGGCGTTGACCCAGCCGCACCCGGCTTCGAACGCGGTGACCAGGTCACCGGTAACCACATCGCTCACCCTCAGGGTGGAATCAGCTCCGCCGGTCACGAGGACTTGCCGGCCTGCGAGGTCAGTGGTGGAGAGGGCGGACACATGACCTCGATGGCCGGTCAACGGCGCGCTGATCGGACCACCGGACACCGCATCCCGGATCCAGACCGCACCTGTCGAGCCGGCGACCGCGATGAAGTGCCGGTCGTTCACCACGCCACAGGCCACCGCAGTGGCCCAACCCTCGTCGAGGGGCACGGTGTCCGCCCAACGTGGCACCCAACCCTCGGTACCGGTGTCCGCTACGAAGCGCTCGGCCAAGTCCGGCTCGCCGTGCCGGGCCGCTTCCAAGGCGAGCACCCAGCGCCAGTCCGCGAGCTCCGAGTACTGTCCGCCGTGCAGTCTGGCTTCACAGGCCCGTTCGTAGACTTCCGCGTTCAACTTGGCAGCGGACGTCGTCGCCCGCCGTAGTTCGGGACGTAGGCTTGCGATGTCCGCATGCACCAGGAACTCGACGTCGGCCAGCAGCTCGTCGACCCGGTCGGCCTCGACAGCGTGGTGGATCGTGTGTCGCACCAGGTACGGCGGCACCGAGGACCACCGCCCCCACTCGCCGCCGCGAACGGCGCTCAAGATGCGGTCGAGGACCAAGCTCGCCTGCACCGGGACAGAGGAGTAGGAAGCGTCGACGTCGTGCGCAGGTCTGACTGTGGGGAAGCGGCGCAGGTAGTCGGCGAGGCTCTGGTGGAGGAGCCGGTAGAGGGTGGTGCCGTCCCTTTCCACTGTCGTGCGCAGGTAGAAGCGGCCAGCGTCGAGGCAGTTGATGACGTCCTCGGCACGCATGTCGTCCGCGAACCCGGCTGCCACCAAGCCCGCGACCTCGGCCGGCATGCCTTCGCCCTTGGCGTAGGCCAACGCGGCCAAGGTCGCTCGAAGTTTCGCGCCGAGCAGGTGCACGCCCAGGTCGAGCTCCAAGACCTCCGGAAGGTTCCTCGGCACTGTCGCGCCCAGCTGTTCGGCCTCCTCCACGGTCATCGCGGGAGCGATGCCGTTGAGGTAGCCAGCGAACAGCCCGGCGACCAGGAAGGCTCCCCATTGCGGCCCGGACGGATGAGAGTTCTTCCTCACCAGGCGTTCGGCGATCGTCGCGGCGAGCCGGTCCCTCACCGGCCGCCGCACGGCTGCGGCATAGCGGGGAAGGTCAGCGAGCCGGGCGGTCAGGTACTCCTCGATGTCCACACGAAGCTCGGCAGGCGTCACCTTGTCGAGATCCAGCAACTCACCAGCCCGTACGGCGAGCTCGTTCGCACTCGCGGAATGATGCCACGGCCGGAGTCCGACCAACAGTCGGCACACGGGCGCGTTGTCCATGCGCATGGCGGCAGCCAGCGGGAACAGCAGTTCGGACACGACCTGGCGGGGGTGTAGCGCCTCGTCGACCGCGTCAACCACGACGACCGGCGTGGTCGGCAGCGTCTTGAACTCGCGGATCAAGTCGAACGCCGTCCAACCGTCGCCGGTCTCGGAGAAGTCGAACTGCCGGGCGAGCGAGGCGATCAACTCCTCGGCTCGACGCTGACGAGCGTGCACGGCGCCGAGGTACTCGTTGCGCGAGGGACAGCCGGAAGCTTCCAGTCGTGCGCGCACATGCGGTACCGCCTCTGCGAGGACCGGGTGCGCGGAGCACACCAGCGCGCCAAGCAATGCCGATTTGCCTACTCCCGGGCTACCGACGACGACCCGCAGGCCGGAGGTCGGGAGGCCACCGTCCATCCATCGAGCAAGCGAACGCAACTGCTTGCGGCGCCCCGCGAAATGCAGACCGACCCTGCCGAGGAAGTGCTCGGAGTCGAGCACGTCGTCGAGTTCGTCGAGGAAACTTCGCAGCGGCGACTCGATGGCCTGCCGCGCCTTACGCTGCGGGTCGTCGCTGTAGCGCGGATTCGGGAAGAACGGTAGCTCGGCTACCTTCTGCGCCGGATCGATCGGTGTCGCGTGAACCCTTTGCGGCAGACCTGGCATCGCTTCGACCCGTTCGGCGATCCGCCGTGCGACGGTTTGGAACGACACGTACCTGCGACTGGGATCGGTCCCCAGACCATCCTTCGCGAGTTGGGCCAGCACGGCCGCCACTGCCATACTGAACCGACCGTCGAAGGCGTCCTCATCCGGGCCCGCCGCAGCGATCACCCACACTCGCGCATCATGGTTGCCGAGACCGGTGAGCCAAGGTAGGCGGGCAGCCTTTCCCGATCGACAAAGGTCAAGCAGGAACAACGCCGGGTTACTCCGCTGCTGAGCGGTCGACACCCACTCGCTGACGTTCGTGCCGAGCCCAATACGGCCACATGCCGGAACCACGTCGAGGCGAGTGTCGTCATCACCCACTTCACCGTGCGAGACGATATGCACGATAATGCCAGAGTCGTCACTGTCGAGTATTCCACTGACGGCATGAACAAGTTCGGGGCGCTCCGGTTCGCGTAGAACCGTCGTGTCGTACCTCAAGTCGGCGAAGGCCCGCTCGACTTCAAGGACCACCTCGCCCACGAAGGCCAGCGGTTGCCGGACGATGTCGGTCAACGACAGCTCCTCAGCGTCCGCGTGAAGAGCCGCGAACTGCTCCACTCCGACGAGAAGCGCCTTGTTCCGCACTGTCCTCCCTTGATGAGGTCGCGTCACCGCAGGTCGCCACGCGGCGACACAGACCAGGACAGCGAGGGTAATCCACACCCAGTACGGCATGCCGCAGGTTCATCCGTCTGTTGCTCGTTCGGGGTACGGCGCGAGACCTAAAGCCTGCAACTGCCCGAACAGACCACGTCCGGCGCGGCATGCGCGGTTTGCCAGGCGGTCCCATATCGAGCTCAGAATCGATGCAGGCTTACCGATCCGCATTTATGCGGAGAAGTTATCTTTCCGGAATGCTAGCGCACCACGCGGATAGCCCTGCGGGACAACTTCCAAAACAGCCCGCACCAGTAGTGAAGCGCGTGCATGGCCCGGACTCGGGTTGTCCCTGACCTCTGTCGATCAGCCTCGACTTCGCGAGCAGGCATGGCCTGACATCGGAGGCGCTGCTCCAACACCGAACTCGACGACCCAAGATAAAACGACGATGTGACAGCGACGGGAACGCGGTGGAACGCGCCGGAACTCGGCTTGACCGTAGGGAACGACCGGCTCTGACCTGCGCGAGCCGGAAAAGCGCAGGTCAGAGCCGGACCCTCATGTCCTTTTTTTGACACGGTAGGGGTCACTGGTTCAATCCCAGTATCGTCCACAGAGAAGTGCAGCTCAGAGGGCCTGTCGGTGATCACCGCCGACGGACCCTTGAGGTCCGACCGTCATCTGACCGTGGGTCTCGCGACCCCGCTGATGCTGCGACCCTCTACGCCAGGTCCTCCGGCACGGGACCAGGACAACTTCGGGTTGCTCGCCCTGCTCGTGTCTTGATCACCCGACCGCCACCCGACCGTGATACCCGCCACCCTCACAGGACGGGTGACGGATGCGCTCGAAGGTCACCAAAGCCGCCTCGTCGGACTCGGCAGAAGGATGCAGGTACCTCTCGGTCGCCCGCAGGCTCGCGTGGGACCACATCCTCGAACATCTGACCGACGGCGAACCCGTGACACGACCCGGAGACCGGTCGGAAGTACCGGGACGCGACCATCGGGACGAAGCACGTCTCGGCGGTGAGGATCCGCACGGTTGCGGATTCGCCCGACCGACCTCCTGTCACACTCCGGATAGGCCGAGCCTTCCGGGAGGGCAGGTGGAGATCCGGCTGTTGGACGGTGTCGGGATTCGCGGTGACCTGGGCGAACACAAGCTGAAAACAAGGACGCAGGAGTGCATGTTGGCCGTGTTGGCCCTGCCTCCGCGCAAACCGGTCAGCGTCGGGATGCTGATCGATTGCCTGTGGTCGCCCGACAACCCGGAACGCAGACAGGCCAAGAAACCTGCCTCCACCATCCAGACCTATGCCAAGCACATACGCGCCGCCCTCACTCGCGCGGGCGGCGATGGTGCCTGGCTGGATGGCAGGTCACGTCCCGGGTTCTACCTGCTCGCGATCGATCCGATGCTGGTGGACTACCAACGGTTCCTGATCTTGGCCGAGGCGGCCCAACAGGCCAGTGACTTGGATCGGTTCGAGGAGGCGTTCGCTCTGTGGCGAGGTGCCCCGCTGGCCGGACTCGGCGGTGACTGGGCCGACCGCCGCCGAGAGGACATGGCCGCCCGGTATCGGACGCTCAAAGAGCACCACCTGCGAGCTCTGCTGGACAGCGGTCACGCCGACCGGGTGCTGCAGGAGTTGCACGTCCTCGTCGAGCACCATCCGACCGACGAGTTCCTGCTCATCGGCGTCCGCGCCCTCTCCATGCTCGGACGCCACGTCGACGTCCGCGCCTGGATCGACCGCCTTACTGCCCTGATGCGCCAGATCTATGGCGCCGAACCCCTTCCGGGCACGCTTGCGCACGCCCAACGCGCGGCTGCCGGGCCTTTGCCCCCCACCACTCCCAGTCCGGCGATCGCGGTGCAGGGCCACACCGTTGTCCCTGTGCCGGCGGGCTCGGCCGCGGTGCCGGTGGAGAACGCCGTGCGGGAGCACCGGCAGGTGACGGATCGAGTGTTGAGCGAGGGGTTCACCGGGCGGGAATGGGTGCTTGCGGAGATCGATGGACGTCTGGCCGGGATGTCCGGCGGCTACGTCTGGGTCGAAGGCGACGCCGGAGTGGGGAAGACGGCGTTGGCGGCATTCTTGGTGCAGGAGCGGGGCTGGGTGGGGCACTTCGCCGGGGTGAGCAGGGGCGCGACGGTGCGTGTCGGGTTGCAGAACCTGGTCGGCCAGTTGGTGCGGCGGTGGGCACTGGCGGACATCGCGCCGGGCGCGATGGTGCCGGAGTGGGCGTTCACGCCGGAAGGGTTCGACGTGGTGCTCCACGCGGCGGCCAAGCGGGCGCGGGTCGCGGGGAGCCCACTGGTCCTGGTCGTCGACGGGGCGGACGAGGCCGAGGTCGACGGGCAGCCGTGGGGACTGCCGTTCGTGCTGCCGGACGGGGTGTTCGTGGTGGGCACCTACCGGACCGGTCACCCGCCGCCACGCGCCGGCGGCGGCCAGGCTGTGGTGCGGCTGGCGGCCGACGATCGGCGCAACCGCCTCGACGTCGAGGCGCACCTACGCGCGGTGTTGCCGCCGGAGTTGGCCCGCGAGGACGTCATCGCCGCGCTGTCGGACCGGTGCCAGGGCGTCTGGGTGTACTTGCGCTACGCCGTCGAGGAGCTGCGGAACGGGGTTCGCGACGTGCGAGACCTCACCTCTCTGCCTTCGGGCCTGTCCCGCTACTACACCGACACCGTGGACCGCTGGAGCCGGAGCCCGGACTGGGACGTAGGGCTGCTACGGCTCTTGGGTGTCGTCGCCGTGATCGGAGAGCCGCTCGACGCCGCCGACCTCGCGTTGGCGGCCGACGCCGACGAGACCGCGGTCCGGCGCTGGTGCCACGGCACTCTTCGGCCGTTCCTCACCGTAGAGCGCGCAGGGCCGACGGCTCGCAGGTTCGCCGTTCACCACACCAGCCTGCGGGAGTTCCTGAACGGCCGCCCCCTGGACGACCTCGGGTCCGAGGAGGACTGGCACTGGAGCGAGACGCTGGGTGCGGCGGCGGCGGCCGCACGTCACCGGATCGTCGACCACCACCTCGCCAGGTTCGGCGGACTCGACGCCGGGTTGCCGCGGCTGGCCGCCGACCTCGACCTGCTGACCGCGGGGTCGGGGTACGCGGTGCGACACCTGGCGGGGCACCTGCTCGACGCCGGGCGGATCGAGGATCTCTGCCGGCTCGTCATCGCCGAGGGCCGGACGGGCAATCTGTGGTTCGCCGCCCACGAGCACGCCGACGCTGTCGACGACTACCTCGCCGACATCTTCACTCTGTGGGCGCACCTCGCACACCGAACCGACGAGGCGCTGGCGGCGGGCAGACCCGCGCCGACGCTGGTGGACGAGGCACGGTGCGCGCTCGCGGCCTCCTCGATCACCAGCCTCACCTCGAACATCCCAGCCGACCTGGTGGTCGCCTTGGTGAAGGCCGGGATGTGGACGCCGCAGCGGGCGGTCGCGCACGCCCGCAGGCTGCACGCCCCGCCTGCCAGGGCGCTGTTGCTCGCCGCGCTGGTCCCGCTCCTACCGGATCACCTTCGTCCTCCGGCGGTGGCGTGGGCGCTGGCCGCTGCCCGTGATCCCGTCATCCACATCACCGGCGACGTGCTGACCCGGATCGCGCCGCACCTGACGGACGTGGACGACGCGGTGTCGATTGCGTCCCGGGTGCGGCACGGCGGGTGGCGCGCCGCGGCGCAGGCGGCGATCGCGCGACGCCTGGACGGACAGTCCAGGCGAAACCTGCTCCGGGACGCGCTGAACTCGGCAATGTCCGTCGCCGGTGAGCACGATCGCGCGGAGGCCGTCCGGCGGATCCTGCCGGATCTGCCCGATGACCTGGTCGATGACGCGGTGTCCGCCGCAGCCGGAACCGCCCCGCCGCGCGAGGCGCCGCAGACGCGGATCGGTGCGCTGCTGAAGAGCACCACCGCGGCCGGCAGCGAACTCGCCCAGGTTGACGAAATCGTCGCCCTCATCCCCACGAGTTCCGAGGACGATCTCGCAGAGGTGCTGGCCGCCGCGGCGGGGGTCTCCGACCTCGACGCCCGAGCCGTCCTGCTGACGGCGGTCGCGGCCCGGCTGCCCGTCGGCGAACGGCCACCGGTGCTCGCCGCCGCGCTGACTGCGGCCCGCACCATCACCACCGCCGCCGACTCCGACCTCGGTGACGCCTTGGCAGTGGCCAACCACCGGACCCGCGCCGGTGTGCTGGCCGGATACGCGTTGCCCGACGAGCACACCACCGCCGTGGGACACAGGCCTCCCCCGCCGCTCGTCCGCACGCTGCCCGAGATCCTGACGATGGACGACCCGTTCCGCAGAGCTCGCGCGTTGGCTTCGGCCGCACCGGGCCTGACCACCGCCGAGGTGGATGTAGCGCTTTCCGCCGCGGAACTCCTCCCCGAGGAAGCCCGGACCCGGGCGCTCACCGGCTTGGTGCCCGTCCTCGACTCCGCCTCTCACCTCACACGGGCAGCGGCGGCGGCACCGAGCCGGGACCGTGGGCTGCTGGTCGCGGTGGTCACTCGCGCCGCGACGGTCCTGCAAGGCCCGGAGCTGGTCGTCCTGCTTCGCCGTACGACGCGGTCGGTCAGTCGGACGACTTGTCTCACGCTTCTGGACCTGGCCGCCCCGAGGCTGGCGGAGCTCGCCGGTCCCGGGTTTCGCGCCAGTCTGGCCGCGGCGGTCGACGACGCACGGCGTTGGTGGCCGTGAGAGAGCAGAACTCCTGACTCGACCAGAGGTCACGCGGGCAGAGACGGTGATGCGAGCCTGCCTCAGTAATACCTCGTGGATGTCGTCGCGAATCCCCATCGGATCCGTGGGCGGCGGAATCAGCGCTGGAGGTCATCACCGGGCGACCGGCGACCTTATTCCAAGATCACTTTTCCGGATCCGAATTCCGCAAATTTACGGCAAGGACGGCCCGTTCCCGTTCAGGACACCGGACTGGTCACCTGATCATGAAAGTTTCAGGACCGGGGAACGCAACGAAGCGACTACCGTAGGGCAAAAGCGTGATAGCCGGACAATTCTGTTGTGAACCGGTCTAGAATCGTCTTTGCGACGCACGGCGGACAAGCGGGGTCCGCGCGTGGCACGCGTCGGGGGACGTTCGTGTGCCGGAAGGTGACGAATGGTCATTGCGCAGGTCGAGGTATTGAGACCCGGTGATCCGAGACGCCTGGGGCCCTACCGGGTTTTGGGCAGACTGGGATCAGGCGGGATGGGAACGGTGTACCTGGCGGAGTCGTCCGGAGAACAGGTGGCCGTCAAGGTGATCCACTCGTCGCACGCGGCAGATCCTGTGTACCGCAAGCGGTTCACCCAGGAGATCGAGGCGGCGCGGGCGGTGCGCTCGGAGTACACCGCCACGGTGGTCGACTCGCAAGCGGTGGGCGACCCGCTCTACGTGGCCACGGAGGTGGTTCAGGGACAGGCGCTGGACCGTTTGGCGAACGGAAGGGGTTTGCCCGCCGAGCGGGTCGTCTCGCTCGCCCGCGACACCGCACGGGCGCTGCGCGACATCCACCGTGAAGGGCTGATCCACCGGGACCTCAAGCCCTCCAACGTGATGGTCGGCCCGACCCGCGCCGTGCTGATCGACTTCGGCATCGCGACCACCGTCGCCGACATCGGTCGCCTGACGAGCACCGGGAAGGTGATGGGAACCCTGCCCTACCAGGCTCCGGAACTCGTCAAGGGAGGCAGCACCGCGTCGGTGAAGTCCGACATCTTCGCGTGGGGCTGCGTGGTCTTCTACGCCGCGACCGGACGGGGGCCGTTCGGCGACGGCGCGGCGGGCGAGGTGATCCCGGCCATCCTCGGCGCGGATCCGGACCTGCGCGCGGTGCCGGGAGAGGTCCGCGAGATGGTCGGACTGGCACTGTCCAAACGGGCACGGGATCGGCCGGACTCCGACGAGGTGGCCGCAGAACTGGAATCGAGGTACGCGTCGGTGGTGGTCTGCGGTTCACCTCAGGACGCTTACGCGGTCCGGCTTCGGAAACTCTTGGTGGACAACGGCTTCACCGTGCGGATATCGACCATTCCGGACACTCTCAACGGTGCGGGCGTGCTGCTGATCCTGGACTCCGACCGACCCTCCCCGGCGACCGTCGACATGAGACAGGCCGCGGAACGGCGCAGCATCCCCGTCCGGCGGATCATCCTGGCCGGCCCGCGGCAGCCCGACGCCTTCCTCGACGCGCGTGCCAGCGCATTACCCGGTCCGGCCCATCTCGTGCAGCTACGCGCCCTAGTGCGCACGAAGCCGCAGACGCACGACGCCACCAGTCCGGTAGACCGCACGGCGGCGCTCATCACGGCGGTGCGGACCGCGTTGCGAGCAGGTGACCTCGTCACGGCCGACCGGCTGACCACCGACATGCTGCTCGCGGCAGCCGGGCGGTCAGAGGAGGGATGGATGACCCGCTCCCACGTCAACCACATCGGAACGGCCTTCCTGCGCGACCTCGCCCAGGTGTGGCAGGAAGAAACCGGCGGCAGTCACGGTTTCCACGCCCAGCGAGCGCTGCTGCCGGAGAACTCGCGGAACAGGATGTACACCCTGGCCCTCACCTTCGGGTGGAGCAGTCAGGGCTTCGTACCGGACGACTACGAAACGTGGGCCGCCGACGGCGGGGACGTCCCCGGGTTCTTCCCGACGCTGCGCTCACCCAACCGACCATCCGGCTGGTACGACAGCTGGGGCATGACGGTCACCGCGGTGCACGACCGGATCAGCGAGGAGCGACGCAGTGGATGACGTCATCGGGTTCGTGGTGTCGGGGCTCTGGGTGCTGGCCGGGCTGGGCTTCCTCGTGCTGGTCGTGCAACAGGTCAAGCGATCGGCTGTGAACGTTCCGCTGGGGCAGTTCGTCGTCGTGACCCGCAGGTACAGCTCGTTCCGGCAGGCCGATTCGCTCGCCAAGGCGGTGGACCGGCAGAGCAAGCTGCTGATCGGCGGTCGCATCTACTTCCGGCCACGCTGGCTCTACCAGGTGGTCTTTCACGACATGATCAGCATTCCGATGGACTCGATCGGGATCGTGCACGCCAAGATGGGCGGCTCGCTCGAGCACGGACAGCCCATCGCACGGCACGTGCCGTGCGACTACTTCCAGGACTTCAAGACCTTCCTCGACAAGGACGGACAGCAGGGACCGCAGATCGAGGTCCTGAACAGCGGTGGCCAGTACGCCATCCACCCGACCGTCTTCGACGTGAAGATCGTGAAACGCACCTACGTCCCGCTGAGGACCATCGGCGTCGTGGTGGCCAAGGTGGGCGAGATCATGCCGTACGGCCACACTCTCGCCCGGCACGTCGAGTGCCACTACTTCCAGGACGGGGTGAAGTTCCTCGACGACGGTGGGCAGCAGGGACCGCAGCAGGCGCTGCTCCCCGGTGGGGGCAACTACGCCATCAACACCGACATGTTCAACGTGCTCACCGAGAACCACCTGGACCTCGAGATGGTCCCGCTGTCGCACCACTACCTGGAGCCGGAGGACCTGCGGCTGGTGTCGGTGGAGAGCGAGGAGACCGGTGTCGTCATCGTCACCGAAGGGGCGCACCCGGTCGACGCCGCCGAACCCGCGCCGAAGGTCGAGGGCCACGAGAGCTTCCAGTTCCCCTGGATCTTCCTGGCCAACGGTGGGCAGTTCGGTCCGCAGTCGGAGGTGCTCCCGGGCGGCTCGACCTACGCGATCAACCCGTTCTTCGCCCGCGTGGTGCGGATTCCCTCACGGGAACTGATCCTCTCCTGGGGGCGCAAGGACGTCAGCGCCGACCGCTACGACTCCGAGCTGGATCTCATCGAGGTGACCCTGGACGGGTTCCACGTGTCGGTCGAGCTGACCCAGACCTTCGTCATCCCGCCGGAGACCGCGCCGCACCTGGTCAAGCGGTTCGGCGAGGACGACGAGGAACACGGCACCGCGGGCGTGCGCAAGTCGGCCGCGGTGCAGCGGTTGGTCACCCGCCTGCTCGGTGTGGTGGTCAAGGGCTACTTCAACGAGGTGTCGAACAGCCACCTCATCGAGGAGTTCATCAGCGATCAGAACCAGGTCCGCGCCGAGCTGAAGACCCTGGTCGAACAGGCGCTGCGGGAGCAGAACGTGTCCCCCAGGTTGACCACCATCGGGGCGATCAAGTTCCAGTCCGACGAGATGAACGAGGAGTTCCGGCACATCGCGAAGCTGCGGCAGCAGAGCAGGCAACTCGGCCAGCAGTTGATCAACGCGGCGGTGGAGACGGACCTGAAGAGGGAGAGCATCAAGCAGGAGAAGCTGAAGCGGTCGGCGGAGCTGGAGGAGGACGTCCGCATCCTGGGCCGTGACCAGGTCGCGGCGGAGCGGATGGCCCGGATCGACGCGAGCCGCCAGGTCCCCCAGGTCCTCGTCTCGTCGAACGACCCCGGGGTCCTCGACCTCCCCAGGCGGGTCCGTGGCGTCTCGCGGCGCGACGGACAGCTTCCCGTGTGGGTGCTGGACACCGAGGACGTGCGGCCGCAACCGGCGCAGATCACCGAAGCCTACGACCGGGAGGAGGACGAGCATGACGACCCGCGCTGACCGTCCCCGCTTGGGAATCGACCTCGGCACGACCGCCACGTGCGTCTGCGTGGTCGACAGCACCGGGGAGGCCAGAGTGCTGACCAACCGGGAGGGCCGCGCAACCACCCCGTCGGCGGTCTACCTCGATTCGGACGGCACGGCGGCGGTGGGTGACTTCGCGCTCGACCAGCGCGCGCAAGAGCCGGGACGGGTGATCACCGAGATCAAGCGCGAAATCGGCGGCGACTACACCGTCGCGGTCCCTGGCGGGCACCTGCGGCCCGAACAAATTTCGGCCCTCATCCTGCGGCAGGCCGTCGAGGACGCACTCGAGACGCTCGGCACCGAAGTGCCCGCCGACGGTCCGCTCGCCAGCACCGTCGTCACGGTCCCCGCCTACTTCGGGACGGCGGAGCGGGCGCGCACCCGCGAAGCTGCCCGCATCGCCGGACTGGACGTGATCGACCTGGTCAACGAACCGACCGCGGCGGTGTTGGCCAGCGGCCTGCGCGGCACGTCCGCCGGTCGGGCGGTCCTCGTCTACGACCTCGGCGGCGGTACCTTCGACGTCACCGTCGTGCTCATGTTCCCCGACGAGGTCCGCGTCGTGGCGACCGGCGGGGACGCCCGTCTCGGCGGCGCCGACTGGGACCGGGTGCTCGTCGACCTCGTCCTCGACCAGCTGGGCGACATCTCCGACGAGGAGGATCCCCGGACGTCGCCGCGACTGATGGCGGCTCTGCTCGGACGGGCGCAGGCGGTGAAGGTCGCGCTGTCGACCTCCACCGAGCAGATGCTGACCTTGCGGACCACGCAGGGCCGCGTGCACCGCATGGTGATCTCCCGCAGCGACTACGAGAAGGCCACCTCCGACCTGCTCGACCGCACCATCGACTTCACCGCCGACCTCATCGAGCAGGCCCGCGCCGCCGGGGTGTCGACGATCGACGACGTCCTGCTGGTCGGCGGGATGTCACGGACGCCCGCCGTGGCCAGGAGGCTCGACGAGGCGTTCCCGCGCCTACCCGCGCCTCGGCTCGCGGCCGACGCTGAACTGGTGGTCGCCAAGGGCGCCGCCCAGGTCGCTGCCGGGGAGTCGCGCAAGGTCGTGGACGTGACGTCCAAGGGGTATGGCGTGCTGATCACGCGCGACGCCGCTCGCCCCTCACTCGGCAGCGCGGTGCACTGGATCATCGCCCCGAACACCCCGCTGCCCACCAGCGGACGACACACCTTGTGCACCGTGCGCGACAGGCAGACCACGATGCGGATCGCCGTGTACGAATCCATGACGGATGTGCTGTCCGACGACGAGGCCGATCACCTCCGGCTCGACGAGCGCACCATGGAAAGGCTGCCGAGGGACGGCAGACGCGGCGACCCGGTCGAGCTCGACTTCTCACTCGGCGCCGACGGGGTGCTGCGGATCGACGCCCGCGCGGCCAACGGCGCGCGGCTGGAAATCGAGACCCAGGTCCGCGGCCGCGACACCGACACCGACGCACCACTGCCCGGTCTGCGGCGGTGACATGGCCGAGACGGACCTTCCCGGACTCCGCGAGGCCGACATCCGCGCCTACCTCGACGACGTCATCACGCCGGTCGAGACGGGGTGGTCGCCCCACCGGAACCTGTTCCGGGTGTACCGGCTGCCCGCCGACTGCACCGCCGACGAGGTCGACTCGGCGCTGACCTCCATCCCGACGCTGTGGGGCACGCCCGAACTGCGCGAGCACACCCGGGCCGTGGAACGGCTGCGGCGCGGGCACCCGACCGCCGCGCGGATGCTGGGAGATCCGCGCGGGCGCTCGGTGCACCGGACCGCCGTAGCAGCGGAACGCACCGCCTTGGCCAAGGTGGTCGACCAGTTCCTGCGATCCGCGCCGGGCATGCCCGCCGCCGCCGTCGCGGCCCTCGTCCGGCAGTCCGCGGGCCGCTGGAGCCGCCCGGACGTCCTGGCCGCGCTCGAACAGCACCGGGCGGTCGAGCGCGAGCCCGCGAGCCTCAGCATCCCGCCGGACACGCCCCGGTCTCGCCGGGTCACCGACGCACTGGCCGACCTTGGGATCCCCAGCCTGTGGGAGTACCTGACCAGGAACCTGTCGTCCGGGGGCCCGGACGTCCAGGCCGACGCGCTTCGGCGCAGGCGCGCACATCTGCGGACCCGACGAGGACCAGGTGTCGAGGCTGAGCTGACCGTGCTCAAGATCGTCGAGCAGGCGCTGGAGGAGCCGGAAGGACTGAGCCGGCTGCTGCGCCACGAGTTCCTCACCGAGCTGTCGGTAGCCGTGCTGCTGGGCTACCAGGAGGTCAGCTTCCTCGCGGCCGCCGAGCCGCAGCGCTGTGTCACGAGCGGACTCCCCCGCGACCCCGACACGCTCGCCTACGCCGTCTGGTGCCGACGAACGCACCGATCCGACTGGGAGTCCGACTACCGGCAAGCCGTCGCCGATGGCAGGCTGCACGCCGCGCTCGGGGTGCTGTCGAGCAGGCAGCTGACCGGGGACTGGGAGTGTGTCCGGGATGCGCTGGCCGCGACCGTGGACCGGTTGGCCGCCGATCTCGCGGCTGCCCGCGAACTGGAGGACACCGCGCCGGAGGACGCGGCTGCCCGCTACCTGGCGGCGGGACGGGAACTGACCGACCCCGCGATCACGTCGGGCCTGCGCCGTTGTCCGGCCATAGCTCCCGCCGAGGTGTCCGCGCGGGTGCACCACGACGCCGTCGTCATCACGTGGCAGGAGTCGACCTCGACCGCGGGCCGCCTGACCTATCGGGTCAGCCGAGGCGGATCGGTGATCGCCGACGACACCGACGCCCTGGCACTGTCGGACGTGCCGCCCTTCGGTGTGCCGACGTCGTACACGGTGCAAACCCTGAGGAACAACGTCCCTGGCGGGATGGCGCACAGCGAAGAGGTCATGCTGGCGCCCGAGGTATTGGACCTGGAGGTCGAGTCGACGATGCTGTCGGTGCACGGCCGCTGGCGGTTGCCTCCCGGAGCGGTCGGGGCATCGGTGACCAGGGTCGCACCGTCGGGCGACACCGCGGAGATCACCCCCACCAACGGGACCGGGTTCGACGACACCGCTGTGATGCCCGGTGTGCAGTACCGCTACCTCGTGCGCGCCCGCTATCCAGGCCGGGCAGGCAAACCCGAGGACAGCGCGGGCTTGACGGTTCACGGTGAGTGCCCGGGGAACCCGCGTCAGGTCGACGACCTGCAGGCCGACCTCTCGGGCGACACCGTGGAGCTGACGTGGACCAGGCAAAGCGGCACTCCCCTGGCGATCCGCGTCCCGCACGACGGGGTCGCGCCCCCACCACAGGTTCTCCGTGCCGCCGACGCCGTGGTCGCGGGCAGGGTGGTCGCGGTCAGCGACACGGGCCGGGCTTCGGTCCCTCTGGCGGACCTGGCAGGGCAACGGGTGCTCGTGCCGGTCACGGTGTCCGGCCCACTCGCCGCCATCGGTCCGGCGACGCGGGTGGCTGCCCCACTGGAGCCGGTCAGCGGCCTGCACGCCAGGCGATTCGGGCCGCAGGTGGTGCTGACGTGGCAGTGGCCGATGTGGGCCACCGACGTGCGGGTGGTCTGGCGGCTGGACGGGCCGCCCACCGGGCCGCTGGACCCGCAGGCCACCGCGTTCGAGATCAGCAGGTCGGCGTACGCGGGCCGGGGCGCGCGGATCACCGCGACCCTGCCCGGCGAGCACTGGTTCGGGGTGTCGGTCGTGGACTCCGGCCGGTTCGGGCCCATGGTCACGGTGTGCTCGACCCGGTTGCGCGAGGTGCGCTACGGCGTCCGGCGCGCGGCCTGGTGGCGACGGGGCGAAATGCTGGTCACCGTGCACGGTCCGGAGCCCACCCCCGACATCGCGGTCGTCGCCAAGTCCGGGTCGCGCCCGCTGACACCCGAGGACGGCGTCGAAGTCCTGAGGCTGCCCGCCGCCGGCCCGTCCGAGCCCGTCCGGCTCCGGGTGCCGCGCCACCTGCGACGGCCGGTGTTCCTGCGCGCGTTCTCCCTCGACGAGACCGTCGCGCTCGCCCACCCCGCCCCGCACCTCCTGGTCTTGCCCTGACCCGAGAGGAGACCGCTGTGCGTGCCCCGACCTGGAGCGTCCCGACCCGGCGCGTCACGGCCTGCCCCTACTGCCACACCCGGACGCCGGGCGAGGCGTACCTGAGGCAGTGCGCCTCGCGCTGCGGCGAGGCCGCGATCGAATTTCCGGTGTCCGCCGCGCGCAAGGGCGAGTGCCCGCACGGGCGTGCTCCGATGGCCCGCCGGGTGTGCCCCGCCTGTGGGCAGGCCGTGCCGCGCGAGTACGTCGAGGGCCACCCGAAGGTGGTCGCCGTGGTCGGGGCGGCGGGATCCGGAAAGAGCACCTGGTTGGCGTCGGTCATCCGGCGGGTCGCGAAAGGGCATCTGGACGACCGATTCCCCGGCATGTCACTCGACGTGCTCGGTGAGAAGAGCAGGCTGCGGCACGAGCGAGACCGTGTGCTGGTCGCCGAAACCGTCCTGCACCGCACCACAGGGCCTGAACCGTTGCTGGTCAGCCTGCGCGTCCGGCCGCGGGCGCGGGCGGTGGTGATCGCGTTCCACGACAGCGCAGACGGGACCGCGGAGAGCCTGGCGCACGCCGACTGCCTCGTCCTGACCGTCGATCCCTGGGCCGCCGGCGACGCGGGGATCACCCGGCTTGCCGACGCCGTGCGCGCAGCGCACGGTTTGCGCCCTGACCACCGGATCAGCCTTCCCCTGGCCGTGGTACTGACCAAACTGGACACTGTGTGGGACATGGTCGACCCCGGGTCGCCGCTGCTGCGTCCCGTGCCCCGGACAGCCGGCTACGCGGTGTCCGACGGTGTGGACGTCCACCACGAGATCACCGCCTGGCTCGGCCACTGGGACAAGGCGGACCTCATCCTTGGTGCCGACGCCGCCTTCCGTCGCCACCGCTGCTTCGCCGCGACAGCGCTCGGCGACCGGGCGGACGGCAGGCGCGATCCAGTGCCCTACCGGGTGGAGGACCCGCTGCTGTGGCTGCTCGCCGAGTTCGGCGCGATACCGACCTTCCGGGGCGCGGAGAGGACCAGGTCGTGATCGCCCAACTCTTCCTCTACCTGCTGCTGGGCGCGATCGTGCTCGTGATCAGCGGGCCGGTCGTCGCCGCCGCGATCGCGCTCAGCCTGACGTTGGCGTTGGTCGCCGTCACCCGGGAAGCGCTCGACTGCCTCGCCGTTCGGGCGAGCACCGAGCACCTGGCACTGGACACCTTGCCCGATCCCGCCGACCGGCGGTACCTGTCCGGCCCGGCCCTGCGCGATCACCGGCGCCTCGGCGTCGCCTGCTTCGTGGCGCTGCACCAGCGCATGTCGACCCAGCTCGACGAGAGCTTCGCGGGCAACAGGCTGCGGCGGGTACGCCCGATCCGCGAGTCACAGGTCATCACGCGCTCGCCCGCGGTGCCGTTCCTCGCGATCGCCGCGCGCACCGGGTTCGCCATGGGCTACACCCTCGCGCTCGTCCTGCTGGCCACCACGTGGTCTGTGCAGCTGGTGTTCCTCACCGCCGTGGTAGCGGGTTTCCGACTCCTCGCCGGCGCCTTGTGGCTCTTCGAGTCTTTGTCTCTGGCGCTGAGGGGAATCACGACGGAGTGCCCACGCTGCCACGCCCACCTCGCGCGCCCGGTGTTCGTCTGCCCCTGCGGTCGCGAGCACCACGCGCTCATCCCGGGCGCGCAGGGCGCGTTCCTCCGCACCTGCCGCTGCGGCCAGAGACTGCCCACACTGCTGATCGCCGGCAAAAACGGTCTCTCACCGCGCTGCGGCGGCTGCGACGCCTCCCTGCCCTCCGCGACCCAGATGATGCCCACGCGCCACGTCCCGGTGGTCGGCGGCACCGGCGCCGGCAAGTCGGTGTTCCTGCACACCGCGGTCGCCCGTATGCGATCCGATCACGACGCCGTCCCCGCGGATCCGTTCACCGACAGCAGGCTGGCCGAAACCGACGCACTCCTCGCCGACTGCCGGTTCCCACCGCGCACACCGGTGAGCCAACCGGTCTCGCACACCCTGCAGGTGCGCAACCGGCTCCTGCACCTGTACGACGCGGCCGGCGAGATCGTGCAGGACGCCGACCGCATCGCCGACTCCGCCTTCCTCGCCCTCAGCGATGGCGTCGTCCTCGTCGTCGACCCGTTCGCCCTCCCCACCGTTCGCGCCCGCGCCGACACTGACGTGCTCGCCGCCTCCCGCTCCTCCGGCACCGACCCCAAGACCGTCCTCGACCTGCTCACCGAGACTCTCACCGAGCACGACAGCGCCACACCGCGCCGTATCGCCATCGTCGTCACCAAGGGCGACGCCCTACCCGACCCCATCCATCCCTACGCCACTCATCCCTTGGACCGCCCCGCCGCAGTACGCACGTGGCTCATCGCCCATGGCCATGCCGACCTCGTCCACTCCGCCGAGCACCACTTCTCCCACGTTCACTACTTCGTGGTCACCTACCTCACCACCTCCACCAACCCCCACGACGACCCGGCCGCGCCCATCCACTGGCTGCTGACAGGAACCACCCCATGACCTCATCGACCGACCGTGGCCGCGCTGTGGCCCGCGTACTCCTGCTCCTGTCCGCCGTTGTTGCGATCGGCTTGTTAGCCCTCGCGGGCACGGCTATCGTCTGACGACGAGACCGACGTCCAGACACCGCCCGGCTCTCCCCAGCGGGGGGTGCTCTAACTGGGTTGGGTGATGTACCGGTTTAGCGGGCGCCGCTTCGCGAAAATGCAGCCATACTCAGAACCCATGGCCGATGGTGGCGTCAGCAATGACATAGGCGGCACGGTCCAGGGCGTGGTGGTGCAAGCAGGCCGCATCGAGCAGGTGGTACTGCCTGCTCCGGAAAGCGTAGTGGTGCCGCGACAGCTACCCGCCGCGGTCCCCGATTTCTGCGGACGTCTCACCCACGTCGCCGCTCTCGATGCCTTCCTGGCGGAGTCGGAGCGGAATGCCGGTGGTGGGGCGACGGTCGTGGCGTTGGACGGATCGGCGGGAGCAGGCAAGTCGACCTTGGCGGTGTGGTGGGCGCACCGCGTCCAGGACCGGTTCCCGGGTGGCACGTTGTTCGTGAACCTCCGGGGTTTCGGCCCGAGCGCCCCGTTGCCCCCGCAGGTCGTGCTGACGGACTTCCTCACCGCGCTCGGTGTCGCGGAGCGGCGGATTCCCGAGGGCGTGGAGGCGCAGGGCGCGTTGTTCCGGTCGCTGGTGACGGTACGGCGGGCACTGGTGGTGTTGGACAACGCCGGGTCCGCCGAGCAGGTGCGTCCGTTGTTGCCCGGCGCGGCGGGGTCGCTGGCATTGGTGACCAGCCGGGGCGCACTGTCGGAGTTGTTGGTGTCGGAGGCGGTCCGGCGGGTCGCGGTGGACGTCTTCGACGCCGTGGACGCCGTGCGCCTGGTGGAAAGTGTCGTGGGTGAGGCCAGAACCGCTGCGGAGCCCGATGCGGTGGAGGAACTGGTAGGTGTGTGCGCGCGGTTGCCGTTGGCGGTGCGAGTGGCGGCGACGCGGGTGGCGTCGCGCCCGTTCCTGTCGGTGGCCGACGTGGTGGAGGAGATCCGGGAAGAACAGCGCGGCCTCATCGGCATGGACGGGCCGTGGCGTGGATTGGGTGGGGTCCGGGCGGTGTTCGACTGGTCCTATGCCCGACTCGACCCGGTGCACGCGCGGGTGTTCAGGTTGCTGGGGTTGCACCCGATGCCGGAGTTCGGAGCGCCTGCCGTAGCCGCCCTGGCCGCGCTCGACCTGCGCTCCGTGACGCATGTCCTGGAGGAGTTGGCGGAGCAGCACCTGGTCGAGCCGGTGGCCCGTCGGCGGTATCGGATGCACGACCTGTTGCACGACTACGCCGCCTACCGCGCCGACCTGGACGAGACACCGGTGGGGCGGGAGGAGGCGGTGGCGCGCCTGCTGGGTTGGTACGCCGCAGTGGCGGACGCCGCGGATCGTCTCGTTTACCCGGTGTCGGCCCGAATACCCGTGGAACTTCCCGTCGTGCAGGTGCCGGTGCGCGACCGGGAGGAGGCGTTGGGGTGGTTGCGTTCGGAGCGGGCAGTGTTGTCCGCGGTGCAACGCATGGCTCTGACCCAGGGCATGTACGACGTGGCGATCGCGTTGGCGTTGTCGTCGCGTCATCTGGGGTTGGGGCCGCGGTCGTGGTGGCCGGAGGAGTTGGAGGCGAAGTCACGCGGGATCGAGGCGGCACGAGTGTCGGGAGTCCGGGAGGCTGAGGCGTTCCTCCGGGTCCTGCGTGGGCACAGTCACCGGAGTGCGGGTGACCAGGCGGCTGCGGAGGCCGACTTCCAGGACGTGGCGGAGTCGGCGGAACGGTCCGGCGATCAAGTCCTGCGACGGCGGGCGTTGGCGGGCCTGGCGAGCCTGCGCGAGGCACAGGAGCGTTACGACGAAGCGGCGGAGTACCACCTGGCGGTGTGGGAGGCGGCGAGGCAGGAGGGCGACTCTGCGGCCGAAGCCATCACGTTGGGAAACCTGTGCCTGGTGAACGCGAGGCGTGGGCGGTTCGACGAGGCGTTGGACTACGCGCAACGCGCTTGGGAGTTGCGCAGCCGCACCGGTAACCCGTTGATCATCGCCTATGCCGAGGACGACTTGGCGCTCGCGCGACAGGGGTTGCGCGAGCACGACACCGCCATCGGATTGTGGGAGAAGGTCGTGGACGTCTACGCGCGGCACAGCGGCGCGGAATCGCATCTGGCTACAGCGCTGGAGGCGATGGCTGTCTCGCTGGTCGCCACCGGCCGGGACGACCGGGCCGTGCACGGCCTGCGGCGGGCCGCCGCGATCCTGACGGACCTGGACGACCCGCGCGCCGAACTGGTTCGGCGACGTGCCGAGGAGCTCGCCTCGGCACGCGCAGACGGGCCCGGTCAGCCGGCGGACCGCCCGCACGCGGGGCAGTCCGGCTCAGGCTCCGACGATTCGTAGAAAGTGCTGTGCTGCAGCGTGACGAGGTTGTACCCGATCTGGCGGTTCGTCCGCAGGTGGGGGATCCCGGTGATCAGACTCATCACGGCATGACCGGCCAGGTGCCCCGCGATCCCGGCTGACACGGCGTTGACCGCGTGCGTCCTCGTCGTCCCGCTCGCGCCCGGCCACTGGATTGACGGCGGTGCTGCGAGTTCTTCGCGCGCGTCGGCGGTGCGTGCACAGTCGTAGCAGGGTCCGTCGCCGGGCACGAACAGCCCGACGCTTGCTCTGGGCCCCTGATAGCCGCCGTGGACCCAGGCTGTGCCGGTGTCCAGGCATGCCCGGTTGGTCCACGACCGGATCTCGTGCGGGGTGTCGGCGGCCATCAGCAGCACGTCGCACCCGGCCGCCAACCGCCGCAGCATCCCGACGCCATCGACGGTGGTCTGCTCGCCGGTGACCTCGACCTCGCCGTTGTGCCGGCGCAGCACCTCGACCGCGACATCGACCTTGGCGCGACCGAGGTCGTGCTCGGTGAAGAGGACCTGCCGGTTGAGGTTGGACAGCTCCACCAGATCCGGTTCGACCAGATGCAACCGCCCCACACCCGACTGGACCAGCGCGAGGGCCGCGGTGCTGCCGACCCCACCGACACCGACGACCGTGACCCGCGCTTGCCGCAGCGCCAGCTGCGCGTGCCAACCGGTGGTGCGCGGGGCGGTGTCCATCCACCGCCACAACGCCCGACTCCGCGCGAACCGCTCCCGTTGAGCCTCGGAGAGCGCCTCCGGTGGTGGTTCGTCGGCATCCTCCAGATAGCCGGCGGAGGCCAGCGTGCCGATAGCCGCGCGAATCGTGTCGGGCGGCTCGTCGGGGTGGCGGTGGACCAGGTCGGCGACCACCTGGTCCACCGTGCGCGTCCCGTCGAGAAGTGTGAGCAGCGTCCACACCGTGCCGTCCGGGTCAGGGATCGTCGCGGCGATTCCCGGCAGGGAGCCACCGATCTGCACCGAGTCGTCGCCGTGGCGGACGGGTAGGTGCTCGTACTTGATACGTGGGCGGTGCATCACACTTCTCCTGTCCACATCGTATTACGCGTCGGCCGACGTCTTCGGGTCGCACGGGATTCGATCCACCGTGACCGCGATGAACGTGATGATCATGTCCTCACCCCCTTCTCTGCCGGTCGAGGCGGAACAGGGCGGGGAAGGGCAAACACGGACGCGGCGGCTGCGCCTCGTCCGGCGGTGGGACGTGGGACCTGAACGGGCTCATCCCTGGTCCTCCTCTCCTGTAGCGGCCGGCGGATGGCCGGCCGAGAAGAGGATGCGACGCACCCCGGGACAGAACCGGGGACAGCCGGCGGGACAAGTCCGGGACAACGGCTCGTCTGAACGGGTGATCTCGTATCCACCGTGCCGCGGACCGGTCCAGCAGCTCGGTTACGCCCCCCAAGGCGAACACAAGCTGTCCACGGTCACTTAACGTTGCCTGCTCGCCGCGTTGGCGCAGCAACCGAGCACCCCATACTCGCGCGGCTCCACGCGACCACTCCCTCGATCACCGACCACCCGCCCACACCTCACAGGCAGGCACATGGCGGCCGGGGAAGAACCGCGACATGACCATCGCACGATGGTTCGATTCCACGTCGAGACGTATCGCACCACCGGGACCACCGATTCACCGCCGACGTGGTCAGCGGCCAGGGTGGCACACGTCCGCCGGGTCCCGGTCGTCGCGCAGGCCACGCCAGGACGGGTGGCGGAGCCGGTGGTCAGTGGTCCAGCGGCGGAACTCCACCTTACCGACGAGCACCGGCTCGACCCACCGCGCGTCACGGGCGAACTCGCGCGGAACCGGCGTACCGAACGGGCTGGTGGAGCACCACAGCACTTCCAACCGCCGCTGCATGTCGACCAAGGCTTTGTCGGTGACGCCCGTGCCGACGTGTCCGACATATACCAGGCTGGTCTCGTCGTACGCGCCCAGCTACAGCGACCCCACCGTGCCCGAGCGCCGTCCCTGACCCCGTTTCCACCCACCGACGACAGGAGACATCGGCAGCGTGCGAGCACGCGCGAGTTCGGCAAGTCTTCCTCGCGCGGCGAGACAGGGCTGCCGGCTACTGACCTGGTGGCGGTCCTGACAGGAGACGTTCTACCGATCGATCACGTGGTCAAAGCAACAGGCATCGCGTCGTCGGCCTTGCGCTATACGAGCGGGTGGGCCTGATCGGAGAAGGCTGCAAGATCGGGGGCAAAGGCATTACCCGCGCGACGCGCTCGACCGCTTGTCCATGATCCGTACGTGTCAGAACATCGGGTTCACCCTCACGGAGATCTCCTCGCTGCTGGACGAAGCCGAGGAGTCCGGCGGCTCCTGGCAGGAGATCGCCGACCAGCGCCGAGCCTGCATCAAGCGCGAAATCGAAGAACGCCAAGCTTGGTTGGAGACGCTGAACTCGACACTCGCGTGCGACTGCCGACAGCTGGTCAAGTGCCCGCAGGTCGCCGGGTGCCCACTGATGGTCACTTCGAAGTCGTGAGGACTCACCGGGCCTGTACCAGCCCGGAGGACGGTGGTGATCATCCGTAGGGCCAGCGTCGTTAGACCAGCCGGTGTACGCGGTGCAGAACCTCCTCGAGGAATATCGGGGCTGGTGACTCGATGCGACGGGCGGCGATGAGGTAGAGCAGGGCGTTCTTCTTGTTGCCCGTCGCCAGTCCGGCTTCGACGACCTGGTCGAGCTGGTCCACCCAGCCGGTCCATTGCTCTTCGAGCAGGGGTTCGAGGGTGTCTTCGAGCACGGCGTAGCGCGCGTGCGCGGCGGTCTCGGGGAAGTCCTCTTCCTCGTCGGCCTCCAGGTACGCCAGCATCTTGCGGTTGTCGGCCGCGTCCTTGCGGGCCTGCGTGGTGACGTCCTGCTCCGAGCGCCCGTTACGGTGCATTCGTGCGCTGTTGTCCTTGTCGCCGTCGAACATGGCGTAGCACGGGACGCCCAGCTCGGCCAGGACGGCGTGCCCGAGCATGACGCCGTACTTGCCGCCCATGTCCACGACGGTGATACCGCTGCCGAGCAGGGAGGTCACGGTCGACTTCTCTGCCAGGCCTTCCAACACGGCCTTGTCGCTGGTGCCTTCGACCAGCACGGCGGCGTTGGAGAACAAGGCCTCGGAGAGCTTGGTGGCGGCGACGGCGTCGAGTTGGGATCTGACGTTGTGGTGGTAGCCGGACAGCCGCTTCTCCACCTCCGCGATCGACGTGGACCGCACCGACACCTTGGGCGCGTGTCCGTCCGCGGCTCGCGCCTCCCGGGTGATGCGCCGCACCTGGTCAAAGTTGCCCGCGTCGACGAAGTATGGGCTGTGGGTGGCGTACGCGATCTGGATGTTCTGACTCGGGTCCTCGGCGAGCTTGCGCAGCACTGAAGCGAACGCACGGGCCTGCACGGGGTGCTGGAACAGCTCGGGTTCCTCGATGGCCAGGCAGATGGCGCCCTCCCCCCTGCTCGCCATGCCGCGATCGGCAAGCAGGTGCAGTGCGGAGACCAGCAACGTGCGCTGAAAGCCATGCCCCTGCTTCTCCACCGGAGTACCGATCTTGGAGTCCATCACCGACAGGGTGAACTGCGTGCGCGGCGGTTTGATCTCCTGCTTGGCCGCCTGCACCACCACGGTCCTGCCCACCGTGAACTGGCTCACCGACGTGGACAGTGCGGTGGACAGGTCCTGCAGCTGCTGTTTGAAGTTGCGGTCGAAGATCTCCTCCTGGCGCGCCTCCACCGACGCCGTCAGTTCGCGGATGTCCTCGTCGGCCGCGGACCGGTCCACAGTCCGTTCCAAGATCCTGCCGATCAGGGCCGTGCGACCGTCCCGCGACTCCTCGCTCGCACGCATGTCGGCACTCACGAACACGTAGTCGAACAGACCCGACATCACCGCCTGCCCAGCGAAGCCGAACAGGTTGGTCACGGTCACCGCCGAGTCCTCCAACCTGTTCGAGTTCTCCAGCTCCCACGTCTTCAGCGCCTGCTCACAGGCGTCCTTACTCCTCCACGCAGGCAGCTCCAAAGCCGGGTCGGCGGCGCGGAGCTCCTGGTAGAGCCGCTTCATCTCGGTGGCACTCGGCGCCTTGCGGACGGCATCGAACCCAGGAAAGGTCCGCGCGTTGCCGCTCATCATCTCCGAGCCGTCCACGTCCCGGATCTTCCAGATCACGCACCGGTCGGACTCCACCGTGACGTGCTTGCCCAGCCTGTCCCGATCAGTCTCGGTGAGACGGTCGAACTCCACCTCCACCGACACCTTGCCCTCGGTGCCGTGGGTGCGGTCGTCGTCGACAAGCTCGGATGCCTTGGCACCGTTGAAGAACCAGTCCAGCGCGCGCAGAACAGTCGACTTGCCCACGCCGTTCGGACCGATCAACGTCGTCACGTCGTCGAAGTGGACCTCAACATCCTCCAGGCAGCGGAAGTTCTTGATCCGAACTCTGGCGATCCTCACCGCGGGCGATTCCCAACTCTCATCACAGCAGACAACCAGGCTCATGATCACGCCCGGCACGTTGTGGATCACATCGACGGATGCGCACTCGTCGCTACACGATCGCCAGCCCTTCACCCGAAAGGGCGAACACTGCGGCACCGACGGAGAGGTGGCGTCGGCCGGGACGAGGAAGCCGCGATGATCCGCAAGTAGTAGGTGGAGGTCGCGCCTGACCGCGCCAGTAGGCGTTGCAGTTCGAGGTGCGTCGAGCACAATGGCCGGATGGTGTGGAAGTCGGTGCGGGCAGGACGTGATCACCTTCTCGGTCAACTCTCCAGGGTGACCCCTGTCGACGCGCTCGCCGAGCTGATCTGGAACGGGCTCGATGCCGAGGCCGATGTGGTCGACGTGGTCGTCGAAACCGCATCCTTCGGTGACGACGCCCTCGCCTACGTCGAGCGCGTAACCGTGAAGGACAACGGCCACGGCATGAGTTACGAGCGCGCCGACGCCGACTTCGAGTCGCTGGGCGACTCGTGGAAGAAGTCCCTCAATGGTCGCACCGTCAACGGCAAGCGTGCGTTGCACGGAAGCCAGGGACAGGGCCGGTTCGGCGTTCACGCGATCGGACATCGTGCGCGCTGGTCGAGCGTGAGCAAGTCCGACGACGGTCCTGTTCGCGTCGTGGTCACCGTGCACCAGGACAGGCTGAACGGCTTCGCGGTGGAAGACCCGGTACCCGCACCCGGGGAAGATCCCGGAACGACCGTGACGATCGACGTCGAGCAGGGACGTTCGCTCCCGTCCCTGGTCCGCGACGACCTGCCCCTGCAGCTCACCGCCCGACTCGCCGGCCACCTGCTGGCGAACGAGGACATCGTCGTCAAGGTCAACGGCCTGGCTCTCGACCCGCGCCCCTTGATCGACGGCCCGCCGACCGACATCCCGCTCGACGTGCTCGCCGAAGAGCGGTTGGGTGGACGGGAACGGCCCGTGCTGACCGTCGTCGACTGGAAGGACGAGATGAGGCGTCCTCCGGGCCTGGTGCTGTGCAACGAGAGCGGCATGGCACTGGTTCAGCTCGACAAACCCACGGCACACACCGGGGTGAAGTCGACCGGCTACCTAAAGTGGTCGGGTTTCAGCGAGTCAGGTGCCGACCTGACGCTGGCGGGCTTGCGCCACTCGGACGTCATCGAGGAAGCAACCAAGCTCTACGAGCATCACGTCAAGACGCGCCTCGGTGTGGTCAAGGCGGGTGTGGTCGCCAAGTTGGTGGACGAGGGCATCTACCCCTACACGGGAGTCACTCTCAACGATCCGATCAAGCAGACCGAACGCGAGATGTTCGACCTCGTGGCCGTCACCGCGCGCTCGGCGTTGACCACAGGGACGCGCCAGCAGCGGGCAATGAGCGTACGCCTGCTCAAGCTCGCGTTGGAGGAACGTCCGGAGAGCCTGGACCGGATCCTCGCCGACACCCTGGACTTGTCAGTCGAGGATCGCGACCAGCTGTCCGACATGCTCAGCCACTCCTCCCTTGGCCACATCGTCGGCGCCGCTAGCGAGGTCACCCGCAGGCTGGACCTCCTGTCGACGCTACGCCATTGCGTCTACGGCCGAGGAGTGGCCGCCCGGATGCGAGAAGTCGACCAGCTGCACCCGTTGGTCAAGGACAACTGCTGGATCTTCGGCGAGGAGTGGAACCTCAGCAGGAGCGAGGCCGGCCTCACGACCGTCCTGCGCGACACGATCGCCGACGACGCCGTACTCGAATCACAGCTCGCCGAGGCCGGTGGCAGGGTCCTGCTCAACGACGGCCGATCAGGTCGCGTCGACCTCGTGCTCGTGCGGACGATCCGCCACCTGCGCCAGCGAGCGCGACTCGTGGTCGAACTCAAACGACCGAGCGTGATCATCGGTGACCGGGAACTCACGCAGATCCGCAAGTACGCCAAAGCCTTGAGCAAGCACTCGGGCGAGAGCAAGTGGCTGTTCCTCCTCGTCGGCAGCGCAATCGACGAAGAGGAGATCGGCGACTCGATCTACCAGGGGGAACGCGAGCGGGGTGTCGCCGTGCAGAACGACCAGTACGAGGTCCGGGTGGCCACCTGGGCTGAACTCCTCGATCAAGCCGAGATGCGCCTCGATTTCTACAAGGATCAACTCCAATACGACATGAGTCAGGAGCAAGCGGTCGAACGGGTTCGCCGCCGCCACTCCGCCCTCATCCCGACCGAAGATGAGGACGGTTCGCCCGGCGACGCACTGGCCGGCTGACTCGATCGATCTTCTCGGCCGCAGTGGCAGCGGACTCAGGTCAGACCCGCCGTCTCTGGCGTGGCCACCGATCCACTCGGGGTGTGGGTGCCAGCAGCATGAGCGCCTCGGCGCGCTACGTCGTCTGTCAGATCCGAACTCTGCCGATTCTCATCGTGGGTGCACCCAACTCTCGACAGTACCGCCCGCCGACGATCCCGATCATGTCACCGATGTTGTGGATCACATCGACGCCGCGGCGATCTTCGCTACGCCACACGAGCATGTTCACCCGATCGAGTACTGCACCTGCCTCGGCCTACCGCGAAGCCCAGATCATCCCAGTCGCCTCTCACTGTGTGTACACGACTGGAGGAATGACGCCAAGCCTTTGGCCAGTTCACACTCGATCGTGGTAGCTGATCGTCACAACACGGGGGTGCTATGGGTCAAGGGCTGCTCTTCGGACCGAGTGACACACTCCCCAAGCCTGTTGGCGACAGATGGCAGCCGATGCGGGTGCTCATCACGGTCAAGGCCGCACCGAACCCGTCGGAGACCTACGGCGAGACGGTGTGCGTAGCCGGTATAAGACTCGACCTCGACGCGCCCGGCTGGATCCGCCTCTACCCGATCAACTTCCGCGAACTCGACAGCACGCACACCTTCAAGAAGTACGACATCGTGTCCCTGCGGGCCAAACCTGCCCGAGGCGACTTCCGAACCGAGAGTTGGCGCCCGGACATCACCAGCGTGCGCACTGTGGACCACCTCACACCGTGGACACGACGGCGCGTCGAGATCGAGCCCTATGTCGACGCATCCATGTGCGAAGTCCGCAAGGCGGTTCACGCTGATCCCGCCGCGCCGTCCCTGGCCGCCATCCGCCCCCATCAGATCCTTGGTGTCGACATCAAACGTCACCCCGGATGGACCGTTGAGGACCAGCGCAAGATCGATCGCTACGTCGGCCAACTCGACCTCACTGGTGGTGACCGCACAGCGCTGGAAGCACCGCGGTTCCAAGGGTGGTACCGCTACCGCTGCAGCCCGCCCTGCACCGGCCATCGCCAAGGCATTCTCGACTGGGAGTTCGTCGCCCTGCAACGCAGGCTGAAACACCACACCGACGACGACCTCGTCGACGAACTACGAGCCAAGTACCTCAACCAGATGTGCGCGCCCGACCGGGACACCGTCTTCTACGTCGGTAACCAGGCCAAGAGTCCACGCACCTTCGGCGTCCTGGGCGTCTACTGGCCCACGCGCTAGACCGAAACCGGCTCCAAGCGCCTGCGGACAGCCTGCAGCACCACGTGCCGGTGACAGCGCTCCTCGTCGGCCTCGAAGCACATCACCGCTACCCTGTGCTGCCCCGCCAACGTTGCCAACCGGTCCAGGGCACCGTCAGCGGCCTCTACGTCAAGGAGTTCCGCGTAGCGTCCGCGAGCCTGGGACAACGCCACCTCATCACCGGCGAACCCTGGCCGGTTGTCCTTCGGGTTGCCCAATTCGCGCAGGTGCAGGTACTCCACCCCGGCCCCGGACAGCGACGCTGCCAACGCACGCTTGCTGAAACCCCGCTTGCGCGAGATCGGCGTCAGCCGAACATCGGCCAAGACCCGCACGTCGAGGTCCGTCAGCCAGGACACGAAGGCTTCCACATCCAGGCCCTCGTACCCGACACCCACAACACCCGAAACCTCGTGCACGGGCCGACTCTGCCACACGCTCCGTAACCGCGAAACACCGACTGGTCCCTGCGCAGCCTCCGGACACGCTCCGCAAGACGAAGTCTGGATGGCGGCGAGGTCGATGTGGGCGGTAGGGCGTGAGCCGCCGACCTGGTTCCCAAGACGAGACGTATCGGGCGGTGTGGTCGATCACTTGCCAGACGCGGCCGTCCTGGGTATTCAGCAGCCGTTCTACCCGCGGTCGGACCAACCGCCCCGGACATACCGCCAGCATGGGGTGGTGGTGTTTACCGAGCTCTGCGCGTGGCTCGGGAGCAGGCGGAGTACCTGTTGGCTCAGCAGTGGACGGAATCCGGGGCTCGACTTCTGACTGGCACTCCTGTCCGTCACCCGCGGACCGCACCCTACGAAAAAGACTTCACCGCCGTAACCTCGCCTCACCGAAGTCTGCATGTCCGTTGAATTTCACTCGAACGACAAGCTATCGGCGTTGACCCCGCCCGCGAAACTCGGGTGTTCGCCTCATCGGACTAGCAAGTCGCAGCAGCAGACACACGATCCCCCATATGGGTGATCATGCCCCTCTGGTGTATCTGCTTGTGTCTCAACGTCTCATCGACGTGGGGGGACCTTACACCCAATCAGCGACGCGGCTAGCGAGGTACTAGTGACGAATCCGGCGCAGAGTACGAATGATCAGGAACGAATGGAGAAGGAAAAGCAGCGTCGCGATCAAGCGAGGCTGGTGGTAGAGAAGCAGATCGCCATCCGCGAGTTCAAGGTTGCACAACGACTTCGGTATGTCTGGCTTGCGTCCAGCATCGCCGTCGCTGCACTACTTGGATGGGCGACGTTGGTCGGTCTCTGGCGCTCATACCCCATGCCCTTCAGCTACATCGGACTCTTCGTAGGCCTTGCCTCTACCAGCGCCGCAGTGTGGTTGATCCTCAGAAGCCGACCCGATCTCGGCCAGATGGAGCATCAGCTCGGGGTCGAGGAGACCAAATACCTTCACCTGGTGGCAGAGGCCGAACTCGATGCACAGGGTGCGCTGCGCGTCTATCGAGCTGGCTCACGAACCGACATCGAGGAATACCGCAGGCTAGCTGCACGCAACCGGCGAGTACACAACTTCTTCCAGTGGATCATCATCGTTGGTTCCATTACGGTTACAAGTATTACCAGCGCCAGCATTGAAGACAAGTGGTATAGTTGGGTCGGCGTAGTTACCGCTGCTCTGGTCAGCGTGTCAGCTGGCCTAACCGGCTACTTCAAGTACCGTGAACGCAGCTTCAATCAGCAGCAAACTGCCGACGCTATCGAAAAGGAGTACAGGGCTGTCGAGCTGATGATCGGCGACTACGACACCGATGAAACGAAGGCACTCAAGGCGTTCGCCAAGAAGGTTGAAGATCTCAAGGAGGAGCAGCGCAAGCGCGAGCTCCAACTCGAACAAAGTTCCGCCTCCACGGATCACAGCTCGAACTAGTGACGCGCCTCAGATGGTTTACCAGGTAATTGAGACTTTGAACTAGGCGGCGAGACTGGTCCAGCATGTCGAGTGCGGGAAGTGGTCGTGGCTCGTCGTCTGAACGTGTTCGTGAGGCCGTTATCGCTGGCGGAGGACTGGAGGCTCCAGCGGACGTCATCGGCGAACGGATGGAGGCACTCCGCGCTGCGGCTGGATCGGCGCTGAAGCTCACCGGACGTGAGATACGTCCGTGTCGTTGGACAGGCGTGCGGTCGACGACACCGGAGGCTTCCACCACCACGACTGCGGTCCACCCTGCGGGAGTAGCCGCTACCGTTGATCGGCGCTGGTGCGAGGAGGTGGGGTGCGTGTCGGTGGAACTCGGCGTCTTGGGGCCGGTGACGCTGGTTCGGGACGGTCGGCAGGTCGAGTTGGGTACGCCCCGCCAGCGGGCGCTGTTCGCGTTGCTCCTCATGGCCGCTGGGCAGCCGGTGTCCAGGGACCGGATCGCCGGAGAAGTGTGGGACGGCGGCCCGTCCAGTTCGAACGTGCTGTACGCGACGGTGTCCCGACTGCGGCGAACGGTGCTGCCGTTGCAGATCGAGAGTAGTCCGACCGGCTTCCGGCTGACCGGGTACGACCCCGAACAGGTCGACCTGACGCGTTTTCGCCGACTGGTCGAAGCGGCGGCGGCGGAACCGGATGGTGAGGCCACACGCCTGTTGACCGAGGCCCTCGCCCTGTGGCGTGGACCGGCGCTCGCCGACGTGGTCGGTGCCTGGGCGATGGACGCCGCCGCCCAGTTGGACGAGGAACGGGTCCGGGCGCAGGAGCTGCTGGCCGAGGCTGAGCGGCGATCGGGTCGACGCGAGGACCACACGGCCGGACAGCACAGCACCCAGGTCGGCGAAGAGCGGGAAGCCGGCGAAAGCGATTCCCGAACCCGGGCACGTGTCGTGAACGTCCGCGGCACGGTTTCCACCGTCGTCCAGGCCGGAGTGATCACCGGTGATCTCCACATCATCGCGAACCCCTCCCCGTCCACGCCGGCCCAACTCCCCAACGCACCGGCCACGTTCGTGGCGCGCGCGCAGGAATCCCGAGAGCTGCTGGACCGGTTGTGGCCCGGGAGCGGGACGCCGATCACCGTGCTGACGGGCCCGGCCGGCGTAGGTAAGACCGCGCTCGCCCTGCACGTGGCGCACATGGCTCAGCGGCGCGGTTGGTTCACCGGCGGCACGCTCTACCACTCGTTCGGCACCGGGTCCGCGACCGGCGCGGTGCTGCATTCCT
Source organism: Actinosynnema sp. NPDC037264 (assembly GCF_055603705.1). Lineage (NCBI taxonomy): Bacteria > Bacillati > Actinomycetota > Actinomycetes > Pseudonocardiales > Pseudonocardiaceae > Actinosynnema > Actinosynnema sp. NPDC037264. The sequence goes on from NZ_JBVJVK010000032.1 coordinate 34,757, forward strand.
TCATCCGCGCACTCGGCGTACCGGACGAAGCCGTCCCGGAGGACGACACCGCGCGGGCCGCCTTGTACCGCTCGCTGCTGGCCCGCAGCGATGGCAGGCCCGTCCTGGTCGTGTTGGACGACGTCGAGTCGGTCGATCTGGTACGCCCGCTGCTGCCCTCCTCACCGACGTGCACCGTGCTGCTGATCAGCCGGCACAGGTTGACGGAGCTGGACTTCGCCCAGCGCTTCGTGGTGGAGCCGCTGAACCGGGCCGAGGCGGTGGAGTTGCTCGCCGCGCACCTGCCCGCCGGCTCGAACGACGAGGACATGGCGCTGTTGGCCGACCTCGCCGGTCGGCTGCCGCTCGCGTTGGCGGTCGTCGCCGCACACCTCCGCAGGAGCGGCGTCTCGCCGCAGGAGCTGGCGCGGCGGTTGTCGATCCCCGGGCCCGTCGGTGATCCGTCCCTCCCGAAGGTCTTCGCCTTCGCTTATGACGACCTCGCCCCTGAATCGGCGCGGCTACTCCGCCTTCTGGCCCTCGCGTCGCCGCCGACGACCTCGGTCGAGGCCGTCGGGGCGCTCGTCGACCAGCCCATCCCGGAGGCGCGCCGCACGTTGATCGACCTCGCACGACGCAACCTCGTGGAGTTCGACCACGGAACCGACCGCTGCTCGATGCACGACCTGATCCGAGGCTACGGTCGACAGCTGTGTCTCGAACAGGACGACGAGGGCGCGCGCACAGCCGCCGTGCGAAACCTGCTCGACCACTACCTCCGGCAGGCCCGGCGCACCGACCTGGCGGTGAGTCCCGGGCAGGTGCCCCTGCCGTCCGGAGCGGAACCCCTGCGCTGGGCCGAAACCGAGCGGATGAACCTGCCCGTGCTGGTCGCACTCGCCGACGAGCACGGCCTGCCGGATCGGGCGCGGGACCTGGCGCGCGCCGTCTACCGGCCGCTGGCCGTCTTGGGCCGGTGGGACGACCTGGTGACGATCTATCAGTCGGCACTGCGCTCGGCCCGACGCGTCGGTGACCGGACCGCGGAGGCGATGGTGTTGGGCAACCTGGCCAACGCCAACCTGGAACAGTCACGACTGCCCGAAGCGGTGCGCGGTTACCAGGCGGCATTGCGCCTGCAACGCGAGATCGGCGACCGGCACGGGGAAGGGACCGTGCTGGGCAACCTCGGCCGCGCGTGGCACGAGAGCGGCGAGTACGGGCAGGCGGTGAAGAGCCACCAGCAGGCGCTGTCTCTCTTCAGAGAGGTCGGCGATCGGGTGGGAGAGGCCGCGGTGTTGACCAACCTGGGCGCGACCTACCGCGCACTCGACCGGTCCACCGAGGCGGTGGAACTGCTCCGGCAAGCGCTCGCCGTCCAACGCGAGGTCGGTGACCGGGTGGGAGAGGCGGCGGTGTTGACCAACCTGGGCGCCGCCTACCGCGACACCGGTCGCCTGGACGAGGCAGCCGCGGCCTATCGACGGGCCTTGGGCCTCTACCGGCAGGCCGGGGACACGGCTGCGGAGGCCGGGACGCTGGATGACCTGGGCGCGACCTTGAGGCTGATGGCCGCCGACGAGGACGCCTTCTCGACCTACCGGGTCGCCTTGGAGGTGCATCGAGACGTCCTTCGGGACGTCCGCCGCGACCTCGACGCCGCGGTGGTGGACCAAGCAATCGCTCATCTCGACACGCCGTCGGGGCGTCGCGGCTGGCAGGCGGTCGCGGCGATGGCGGTGCACCTGGAGCTTCCCGCCGCGCGGCTGCGCGATCCCGGCTCCGGTGGCCGGGAGACGGTGATCGAGTTGCTCTACCGACTGCAGGAGGCGGCGGAGGACGACGACGACCTGGCCATCGCACTCGACGACTGGCTCACCGCCGCGCACAAGGCGTCGCAGTCCGGGGTGGTCAACATCGTGTCCGGCTCCTCGACCGGATCGGCCGGACAGGGCCGGGACTTCACCGGGCCGTCGTACTGGCGCCGTGAGCTGTGACCGTGACGCCGCGACCGAACAACCGTTCACCGGGACACTGGCTCCGTGCCCTGTGGCGTCGCCGGCTGACCTGGTGGCACCGCTCGCGCGGGTGGTGGCTGCTGATCACGTCCGCTCTCCTCGGCGCCGCCGTGGGACTCGTGGCGAAGGATTGGCTGGCGGGCTGGGCAACGGCGGGCAGCGCGGCGCTGGTGGGCGTGGTCGTCGCCCAGGTCGGCGCGCGCGGGAAGACCTACGTCGAGGCGCGCGGCGCGCGGCGGCGCGCGTTGGCCTCGCAGGTCGTGATCAGCTCGGAGAGCGGCGGGCTGCGTCGGGTCCGTGACCTCCCCGACGCGGTGTCGTTTCGCGTCCACCCCGCGGCCACGGTCGAAGACCCCGACGGACGGTTGAGCCGAGTCCCGCCATACGTTCCCCGAGACATCGACATCCGGCTGGAGAAGGCGCTCACGGGCACCGGGTTCGTGTTGCTGGTCGGCGAATCGACCGCCGGAAAAACACGCACCGCCTACGAAGCGGTTCGGCGCACCCTGGCTGACCACGTTTTCGTGGCACCGAGAGGACGCAAGGAAATCGAGCAGATCGTCGCCACGGTCCTTGAGCACCGCAAGAGCGTCGTGTGGCTGGACGAACTCGACCAGTTCCTCGGCCCCGACGGGCTCACCGTCACCACCCTCAACCGCATCCTCGGCGACGGCAGCAGGCACACCGTCGTCGTGGCGACGATCCGCACCGCCCTGTACGACCGCTACAGCCCGAGGGAGGAGGCGAAAGCCGATGGCAGCTCGCGCGAGCTCCTCCGGCAGGGACGCGACGTACTGCGCATGGCACACCAGTTCGACCTGCCGCGCAGGTGGAGCGACGCGGAGATCCGGCGAGCGCGGGAGCTCCGGGAGGACCCGCGCATCCGCAAGGCGCTGGAGCACGTCCACGAGTTCGGCGTGGGTGAGTTGCTCGCCGCCGGTCCTCAGCTGCTCGCGGACTGGCGCAACGCCTGGACGCCGGGACGGCACCCACGTGGTGCGGCGATCGTCGCAGCGGCGGTGGACTGCCGACGGGCCGGGCTCAACGGCCCTGTCGGCGAGGAGACCCTGCGCCGGCTGCACGTGCACTACCTCGACGACCGCGACGGCGGCAGCGGCCTGCGGCCGGAGTCGTTCGACCGAGCGCTGGCGTGGGCGGTCGAACCGGTCCCGGAGACCACCAGCAGCCTGCTCATCCCGGACGACCGGGGCTACCGCGCGTTCGACTACCTGATCGACACGGTGGACGCCCCGGTGCACTCCCGAACCTGGACGACCCTGTTGGATGACGCGGACCCGCAGGACAGCTACGACATCGGCCTGACCGCCTACCAGCAGCGGCTCTACGACCACGCGGAGGCGGGGCTGGGCCTTGCGGCGGCCGGCGGGGTCGCGGAGGCGGAGGAGGCGCTGGCGCGGTGCATCGGCGATGCCGGCCGTCCCGCCGAGGCGGCGCGGAGGTTCGAGTCGCTGGCGCGACACCGCGCCGACACGCTCGGCCCCGGCGCCACGCCGACGTTGAGCGCACGCCGCCAGCACGCCGTCTACGTCGGGCGGGAGAGCGGGTCGGCCGTCGCCGTGGACCTGCTCACCGAATTGATCGGGGACGCCACGGGCTGGTTGGGCGAGGAACACCCGGAAACCCTCATAGCCCGGTACGACCACGCCGTGCTGGTCGGCACCGGCGGCGACCTCGCCACCTCTACCCAGCTACTCGCCCGCCTGATCCGGGACTGCACCCGAGCGCTGGGCATCGACGACACGACCACCTTGAAGGTGCGATACCAGTACGCGAACTCCCTCGGCGCCGCGGGACGGTACATCCGGGCCGCTGTCCTGCTGGAAGACCTGATCCGCCACCGCACCGAGGTCTTGGACGACGCGGACAACCCCGACGTACTGCTCGCCCGCCACCAGCACGCCACGTTCCTGGGCCGCGCCGGTCGGTACCGCGAGGCGGTGGACCTGTTCGCGGCCGTCGTCCGCGACCGGGCCCGTGTCCTCGGCGCCGGACACCTCGACACCCTCCTGAGCCGCCACCAGCACGCGACCTACCTCGGCCAGAGCGGCGGCAGCGCCGAGGCGACCAAGCTCTTCGCCGCGCTGACAGCCGACTACCAGGCCATCTACGGCAAGGACCACGTGGAGACGTTGGCCGCTCGCTACCAACACGGCGTCCACTTGGGCGCGTCCGGCCACAAGGCCAAGGCGATCCGCTCGCTCGCCGGTTTGGCAACCGACTGCACGCGCGTGCTGGGCATGACGCACGAGATCACGAAGATGACCCAGCTCGCCCTCGACTACTGGCGCGCTTCCGTCGACTGACACCTGCGACTTCCCGCCAAACAGTCGGAGCCCGAGCGGCTGGATTCATCCTCTCGGAACGCCCTGTGGCTCGCCCCACCCGCGCGGGTGACCTTGTGGAGAACAAGCTGGCACTGGGGCGGTGGACGCCAACCACGTGGTCTCGGTCGACCGGCTCATCCAGCGGGTGTGGGGTGAACGTCCGCCGCTGCGGGCTCGGCAGACGTTGGTGAACTACGTGTCCGGACTGCACCCAGTGCCGGCCGCGGGCACCGCGACCATCGTGCGGCGCTCGGGCGGTCACTCCTTGGCGGTCCGGCCGTCGACGATCGACCTGCACCGCTTTTCCGACCTGCGCTCCCGCGCCCTCGCCGAGGACGGTCGCCGCGCCGCGGCGCTGTCGGAGGAAGCCCTGAGGCTGTGACCTGGGGACGCGTTGACCGGCTTGGACGGCGAGTGAGCCGAGGCCGAACGCGACCGGTTGCACCAGGAACGCCTGGACGTCGAGTCCGACCTCACCGACGTCAGGCTGCGACTGGGACACGGCACGGACCTGGTGGCCGGGCTGTCCGCGGCGTCACCGACTGCTGCATGCCGCGCTCAGGGGCACTCACGCCAGACCGCCACCGCGCAGCGGGCGGTCACCGAACTGATCGGACTGTGCGACGGATTCCCGCTGGCGCTGGGTCTGATCGCCTCCCGCGTCCGCACCCCCGGGACTCCTGCACGACGTGGCTGTCGAACTGCGAGACCACGGCCTGGGCGCCTTGCACTCCGACGACCCCGACGCCAGCCTGCCCGCCGCCACCAGCCTCACCGGGCTGCCCGCACACGACACACGCGCCGCGCTGCGCGCCCTGGCCGACGCATCCCTGATCACCCGCACACCCGGCGGCCGCTACGCCATGCAGGATTTGGTCCGCGCCTACGCCACCGCCGACGGCAACCTGCCGGAACCGGTGCGGCAGACCGCGCTGGAGCGGGTGGTGGACTTCGACCTTGCACACCCCCCACACCGCACGCCGATCCGGCTCAATCCGACCACCCGCAGCACCCACCAACCGGATCAGCTCGACCACGGCCTGGCGGGTTCATCGACGAGTACGACTCGCAGCACTTCAACTACAGGTCAGACCATGTGGCCAACGTTGGCGCCCACAGGCCGCCCGGCCCACCTGCGCGTATGGTGCAAGCGAGGCAAGACGGGACCCAGACGTAAGAAGATGATCAGTGATGGGACTCCTGAACAGGGCCAAGGAGCAGAGTGCTCTCGACCAGGCCAAGCACGCGATCGAAGCGGGCAGACACATCCTGGTGTTCAAGTTCATCGAGGCGCACACCAACAGTTCCGCAACCGGCGCCATGACCGGAATAAACGACCAGGTGGAGGCCATCGAATCGCTCGGCTGGCAACTGGACAAGATGTCCGCCTGCGAAAGCAACGTCGTCGGCGCGCTAGGCAACAGCGCGCGTGTCGCCATCGTGTGCCTCTACCGACGGACACCTGCAGGATCCCAGAACACTGCACCTGAGCGCTAAGCCGCAGAGACCACATCTTGGCAAGCACAGGGCCTGAGGCCCGCCGTTGACCTGTAGTTTCGCGTCGTTCAGCACAATTGAGCGCGGTTGGAAAGCACTCCGATGTAAATGGAGCCAGGACGAACCCCCGCCAGCCGAAACAGAATCACCGCAGGAAAAACGTGACCTTGGGATACCGTTTAATGCGGTTCAATGCCGTTAACGTGCCCAACGGCTCTCATTTACTCCCACATTCCACTCCCATGTACCCTTGAGGGTGCGAACTGCACCCGATGCGCGGTTGAACAAGGCCGGTGCAGCGCCAAACCTTCCTTGATGCTTGATCAACGAGCAAGACCACCGCCGGATCTACGGCGAACTTCTCGTCCTCGGCATCAAGGTCACAGCCTCCACGGTATGGCAGATCCTCAAGGATGCCGGATTCAACCCGGCGCCCCAGCGCATCGCCACTACCTGGTCAGCTTCCTCCGCTCCCAGGCCGCCAACGCACTCCTGGCCTGCGACTTCTTCGAGACCTGCACCCTCAACGGCACCCGCCTCTACGTACTCGCGGCTATCGAGCACCGGATCCGGCGTCGGCCAACGCCGACGACGAGTAGTGCGCCCGCCGCGCCATCTCCCGGTACGACGGACCATCGGCCGCCCTGCGCAACGCCCTCAACTCCGCCGCGACCTACGGCACTTCGCCGCCACCACCGTGCTCAACTCACGCGTGCCGTCCGCCGTGATCTTCCGCGCGATGCGCCACTCGACCCTGTCCACCACCACGGAGTCGAAGGCCACCTGATACGACAGGTCGCCCACGACGCCATCGACGTCATCGCCCACGCCCTGAACGAGGCCGACGTCGCCTGACCCGCGGGACGCGACCACACTGCGACCACAACAGTCTTCCCGCAGGAGCGGGTGCAGATCACTGGAGTCCTGATGCGGCGGCCGATCGAGCCTCCACCTCTTGTAGACGTCTCCGGCCCAGTCGTTACCGACGAGGCGAAGCAGGCGGTCATGCGCTCCGATGATTTCGGCCCGCAGAGAGACACAGTACAAAGATCAAACGGCGATCTGGCGGCGACGTGAACGCGGTGGAATGCGTCGGAACTCGGTTTGACCGTGAGGAACGACCGGCTCTGACCTGCGCGAGCCGGAAAAGCGCAGGTCAGAGCCAGATCCCCTCGTCTTTGACACGGTAGGGGTCACTGGTTCAATCCCAGTATCGTCCACCATCTATAAACGCAGCTCAGAAGCCCGGTCCTCGATCTTGAGGCCGGGCTTCTTGCATGCCAGGCAAGATCAATGGAGCGAATCCGGAGCCGAGCGTCGAAACTCCGCCCGACCTCAGCCCCGCCACCACGGCTCCCAGGTGTGGGAACCATCCGAACGCCGAACTCCCGCTGCGGACGGCCTTCGACTTCGGCACGACCAGGAAAGCCGAATCGACCGGGTCCTGGGACCCGATCTCGGAAGCGGCATCGATGACCGGCGCCGCGGACGCGGGCGACGCGACGGAGTTCAGGGCCGGAAGGGCCCGGTGCGAGGGACTTAGGTCAGGGCGGCCGGCGACGGCGGACATCCGGTGCGCTTCACCGGCCGGAGGTCATCGGTGGTGGCTTCCCACGCCGTGCCGGGTTCCCGGCGCGCCCCTCGTGGCCGACCTGGTGGAGCCGGTGAGCAGGCCTGATCGCCGGGCACGGCCACCCTCGACCGGGCCACGATCCGGGGCGTCGCCGATTCCGGTGGTCCGGGTCCGTGCAGCGTCAGGGGCTATCGCCGCCGCCAGGAGCAGGTACTGACTCCCGTTCGCGTCCAACAGCAGACACCGCGCCTCGCCCTGGCCCTCACCGTGCCGGACACCACCGTGAGCGGACGCGACACCGGAGCGGACGTCGGAGCGGACGAGGTGGTGCCGGCAGGCGGTCCACCGGACGGTCCGCACCCCGCCAGCACCAACGAACAGCACGCACGACGTGAACGACGCACACCCGTACCGGCGGACCGGCCCGCGACCGGATCGGCGCGGTGGACCGGGGAGGCGGCAGTCCGATCCGGCCACCACAGCACCCCGCTCACGCTGGCGGCGGCAAGACCACGACAGGGAAGACGAGCCCGGACAGGCTTCTCACGGCACGAACGCCTCCGTCGCCGCGGCGACACGCCGCGCCTCCTCCTCGGCGGTCACGACACGGCCGTCCGGCCCTGGGAACACCAGTGTCCGCTTGCCCGTGTCGAGCCAGTGCACGAGGTACGGCGGCGACCCGTCGGGATGGCGCAGTTCCACCACCTGTCCACGCCGAGTCGGCACGCCCAGCGTGACGCCTTCGATCACCACCCAGTCCCCGACCTCGGCTTTCACCGCTCCGCCTCCGTCCGCCACACCACGGCGAGCGGGCAGCGCGCGTGCTGGACCCGCGCCTGGCTGGTGGAGTCGGGCAGCATTCCGGCGGAGCCGCCGTACCCACGACTGCCCAGGACGAGCAGCCGGTGCCGCGCCACGTCTGGCAATGCCCGCGTCGGACGCCCCCGCCCCGCTTCACGCTCGACGGCGACATCCGGGTGCGTCTCCCGCCACCCGACCGGCCGCTCCGCAGGCGCCGGACGCCCCTCCGCCTGGCCCCCGCCCCAGCCCGCCACGAGTCGAAGTGAGCCGTCAGCAGTGTCCTGCACGAATTCGTCGCGAGGGATCACGGTGGTCAGTGGTGCGGACTCCTCGAACGCGGAAGCGGTGGCGCGGTGACCGACCGGAGAACCATCGATTCCCACGACGACCGGCCCGTCCGAGGTTCCGGTGTGCCGGACCACCACCGGTCCGTCCATACTGCACCTCCAAGCTCCTCATGCCCCTTCCCAACGCTAGGCGGGCCCCGAACCGCTCAACGCGGCCGTTGGTACCGCCAGGGAAGAGTCCTCCGACCGGGGCCCTGTCGGAGTCCGAGTCGGATGCCGTGCCGCCCTCCGACGAACGCTGTTCGGCTGCCGAGTGCGGCAGCGTCGAAGTCGGCCCGCCTTGGATGCTGCGGAAGCGGTCGCACGGACATCGGCCGGCGTTGGGGTTCGACGGCACGAGCTCCACGGCGGCGCGCCGCTACGGCTTGTCGGTGACCGGGACGATGACGCACTCCCACCGTCGAGGCGTTTCCCGACGAGCGCTCGGCATCCGGGCATTCGCGGAGGACGGACTTGCCCCCGCCGCGACTCGCCGTGCGGCGGAGCGAGGTGTCGAGGTAGTGACCACCGCCCTCGACCACGGTCGCCGCGAAGTCGGGGCGGAGACGGCCGGAGGGGGCGCTCAGCCAGTTCGACGCGACGCACGCGACGGCTATCTGCTCGTCCGCGCCCCATGGTGCACGCGCCAACGTCACCCTGCGTGGTGCCCGCTATGGCGTGATCAGATCAGGACCCGCTCGCCGTCACGGGGCACGACCGCGTTCCAGCCGTGTTCAGCGGACAGTCGGGCAGCCAGGGCCGTCGACGCCTCGGGTTCGCCGTGCACGAGGTAAGTGGTGCCGGGTTCTGGTCCGTCGGTCGTCCAGGCGAGCAGTTCGTCGGCGTCGGCGTGGGCGCTGAACGCGTCGAGGACCTGGACCTCGGCCTTGACCGGCACGTAACGGCCGTGGATCTTGATCTCGCGGGCGCCGGTGGCCAGTTGCCGGGACCGGGTGCCCGCGGCGGCATAGCCGACGACGAGGACGGTGTGGCGGGGGTCGGGCAGCATCTGCTTGAGGTGGTGCAGCACGCGCCCACCGGTGGCCATGCCGGACGCGGAGATGATGATCGAGGGCTGCGCGGGGTTGTTGACGGTCATGGATTGCGTGGCGGTGTGCAGCTCGGCCAGCCTGCCGGGGTCGAACGGGTCCTCGTGGGTGTGCAGCAGTTCGGGTCGGACCTCTGGCCAGGCCTTGGCGACGGCTTGGCGGTAGACGCGCAGCGAGGCGAGCGCCATCGGGCTGTCCACGAACACGGGCAGGTCGGGGATGGCGCCGGCGCGCGTGAGCTTGGCCAGCTCGATGAGGACGACCTCGGTGCGGTCGACGGCGAAGGCGGGGATGAGCACGCTGCCGCCGCGCGCGGCGGTGCTGCGGATCGTGTCGGCCAGCAACGCGGTGGCGCGCTCGTCGTCGTGCGCGCGGTCGCCGTAGGTGGACTCGACCAGCAACGCGTCGCACTCGGGACGTGGCCGGGGCGGCAGCAGGATGCGGTGGTGCTGCCTGCCGAGGTCGCCGCTGACGACCGCGGTGCGGCCGCCGAGGTCGAGGTTGGCCCACGCTGAGCCGAGGATGTGCCCGCTGCGGCCGAACTCCAGGTCGACGCCGCGGGCGATGCGCCAGGGCACGTCGAAGTCCATGGTCTGGAACAGCCGGACGGCCGCGGCGGCGTCGTCGGTGTCGTAGAGCGGCAACGCCGGGTTGTGCCTGGTCCAGCCGCCCTCGTTGGCCTGCCGTGCGTCCTCGACCATGAGGTGGGCGCTGTCGGCGAGCACGATCGCGGCGAGGTCGGCGGTGCCCTCCGTGGTGTAGACGGGTCCGCGCCAGCCGTTGCGCACGAGGACCGGCAGGTAGCCGCAGTGATCGAGGTGGGCGTGGGTCAGGACGACCGCGTCGAGGCGGTCGAGGTCGAGTCGGGGCGGCTGCCAGTTGCGCCGGCGCAACGGGGCGAGTCCCTGGAACAGGCCACAGTCGACCAGAACTCCGGACGACCCGGTGTCGAACAGGAACTTGCTGCCGGTCACGGTGCCGGTGGCACCGAGGAAGGTCAGCGAGGTCGGCTCGGCAGCGCGCTTGCCCATCACAACTCCTGGCTGGTCTGTCGCGGGATACCACGGTCCCGCGTCTTCGTGACGGCCCACAGCGGCGGTCGGCCCGGTCCCGCGGGGTCTTCGGTCCCTACCTCGTCAGCCGGTCAAGGACGGCCGCGCCGGTGGTGGTGAGCACCGCCATCGAGCCCGCCGACCGGACGAGGCCGCCGAGCACGAGGTCGTTGGTGGCGGTGAAGTCGCACCACAGCCCGTCGACCGCCAGGCTCGGACGCCCGATTCCGACCAGTTGCCCCCTGCCCTGCGCGACCGCCCTCAGCATCGCCTTGTGCCTCGATGTGTAATCCACGTCACTCAGCTCCTCTCTGCTGTCCAGGTTCCGCGTTCCGCGGGCGCACTGGCAGGTTCGAAGGAGGTCGACCGGACGGGACGTTCGGACGCGGTGGCGCGGGACCCGGGGCTCAGCGCAGCGATGCCGCGTGGTCGGGGACGTAGGTCTGCAGGCGCCGGTCGGTGCGGTGGTAGCCGGTGGACGCGGGACGTGGTGGTAGCCGGAAGGCGGGCGGCTCCACCTCGTAGTACGGCAGGGTGGACAGCAGGTGGGCGATCATGTTGACGCGGGCTCGCCGCTTGTCGTCGCTGTCCACCACGTACCAGGGGCACTCGGCGGTGTCGGTGTGGACGAACATCTCGTCCTTGGCGCGGGAGTAGTCCTCCCACCTGGCGATCGAGTCGACGTCGACCGGCGAGAGCTTCCAGCGCCGCATCGGGTCGTCCAACCGGCGTCGGAACCGCTTCTCCTGCTCGGCGTCGCTGACCGAGAACCAGTACTTGCGCAGCAGGATCCCGTCGTCGACGAGCATCCGCTCGAACACCGGGCACTGCTGCAGGAACCTGCGGTGCTCCTCGGGCGTGCAGAACCCCATGACCCGTTCGACGCCGGCGCGGTTGTACCAGCTGCGGTCGAGCAGCACGATCTCCCCGGCGGCGGGCAGGTGGGAGGTGTAGCGCTGGAAGTACCACTGCGTGCGCTCGCGTTCGGTGGGCGCCGGCAGCGCCACGATGCGGGCGATGCGCGGGTTGAGGTACTCGGTGATCCGCTTGATGGTGCTGCCCTTGCCCGCCGCGTCACGCCCCTCGAACACGATCACGACCCGCGCCCGTTCGACGCGCACCCACTCCTGCACCTTCACCAACTCGGCCTGCAACTGCCGCAACTCGGCCTCGTAGGCCGCGCGACGCAGCCTGGACTTCGCACCCATCATCGGCTCCTGGTCGGTCGCACGATCCCAGTGATGCCCTGGTCCCGTGGTTCGACGTGGAGAAGGACGTCGTCGTGCAGGTCGGTTGCGTCGGTGCGCAACGAGAAGGGCATCACAGGTCCTGCACGGTCGCGCGCACCACGAGCACCGGGCACGGCGCGTGGTGCAGCAGGGCGTGGCTGGTGGAGCCCAGCAGCAGCCCGGTGAGCGCGCCGCGGCCCCGGCAGCCCACGACCAGAAGTGCGGCGTCCCGGGCGCGGTCGATCAGCGCTCGTGCCGGGTTGCCGCGGGCGACGACCAGTTCCAGCCGGACGTCGGGGTACTTCTCCCGCCACGGCGCCACCAGCGCGGAGAGGTCCCCGCCCTGCGCGGCGTCGTACTCGGCCAGCTCGATCCCCACCATGTCGGCCAGCGGCTCGGGCGGCGCGTGCCAGGTGTGCACCAGCACCAGCGGCACGCCGCGTGTCGAGGCCTGGTCGAACGCCTGGGCCAGCACGGCCGGGCTGTCGCCCTCCACCCCGCACACGACGGGACCGGGCCGCGTTTCACCGCGTACGACGACCACTGGGCAGGCGCCGCGGCTGGTCACGGCGATGGCCGTGGAGCCCAGCAGCATCGAGGTGAACCCGCCCAACCCTCGCGAGGCCAGCACGACCAGTTCCGCGTCGACCGACTCGGCCACCAGCAGCGGGGCCGGGTCGGCGACCTCGATGTGCACATCCAGCCGCACGTCGGGATCGACGTCACGGGCGATGTCCGCGGCCTCGTGCAGCCACTGCCACGCCTGCTCGTGCAGCGCCTTGCGGGTGCGCCCGTCGGCGTCGAGCACGTCACCCGGCAGGCGCAGCTCGGCGTGCACCAGCCGCAGCGGCACGTCCCGCGTCCTCGCCTCCCGCGCCGCCCACCGCACCGCGTCGAACGCGGGCCCAGAACCATCGACGCCGACGACCACGGGCTTGCTCATGTGAAACGCCTCCTCATCCACTTGTGCCCGGCGTCCACCAGCAGGACGACCGGGATGGTCATCGCCGCGAGCGCCCAGCCCAGCGGGGTCGGCGCGCTGCCGCCCAGCAGGTCCGGCAGCGGCGGCACGAACAGGAACACGGCCAGCACGGCCAGCTCGAAGAGCACCGCGCCGATCAGCAGCCGGTTGCCCAGCAGGCTCCTCACCGGCTTGGTGGCGCTGCGGCACGCGAACGCGTTCGCCAGCTGCCCGAGCACGATCGCGGTGAACGCGGTCCCCGAGGCGGTGGCCAGCAGCACCGGGTCGCCCAGGTTCCAGCCGCCCGCGAGCAGCACGAGCGTGAACGCCGCCATCGCCGCCAACGCCTCGGCCGGGCCCAGCACGCCGAAGGCGCGGACCAGCACCGAGCGGTCGATCAGGGAACCGGTCCGCGCGGGGCCGGTCATGGTGCGCGGGTTCGGCTTCTCCGCGCCCAACGCCAAGGCCGGCAGCAGGTCGGTGCCGATGTCGAGCGCGAGGACCTGCAGGACGCTCAGGGCGAGCGGGTACGAGCCGCCGGACAGCGCCCAGAACACGAACGGCGTCAACTCGGCGACGTTGTCGGTCAGGTGGTAGGTCAGGAACCGGCGGATGTTCGCGAACGTCGCCCGGCCCAGCTCCACCGCGCCGACGATGGTGCCGAAGTGGTCGTCGAGCAGCACGAGGTCGGCGGCTTCGCGGGCCACGTCGGTGCCGGAGGCGCCCATGGCCACGCCGATGTCGGCCGCCCGCAGCGCCGGCCCGTCGTTGACCCCGTCACCGGTCATGGCGACGACGTGACCGCGGTGTTGCAGGGCGTGGGCGATGCGGAGCTTGTCCTCCGGGGTGACGCGGGCGACGACGACGCCGTCGCGGTCCAGCAGTTCGCCGAGGGCGGCGTCGTCGGCGGGCAGGTCCTTGCCCTCGACCACCAGCCGGTCGGGTCCGAGAAGGCCGACCTGGGCGGCGATCGCGCGGGCGGTGGCCGGGTGGTCGCCGGTGATCATGGCGAGTTTGATGCCGGCCTTGCGGCACAGGGCGATGGAGTCGGTGACGTCGTCGCGTGGTGGGTCCTGCAACGCGACCAGGCCGAGCAGGACCAGGTCGCGTTCGGCGTCCTCCCAGCCGGTGGCCGCGCCGGGTCGCCACGCCACCGCGAGCACGCGCAGCCCCCGCGCGCCGAGGGCGTCGATCGCCTCGTGCGCGCCCGGCGCCGGCGCGCACAGCGGCAGCACCGCATCGGGAGCACCGGTCACGTGCACGCCGTCACCGTCGACGGCGGACGAGCGGCGGCGACGCGGGTCGAACGGGAAGCGGGTCGCCGCCGGGGTCGTGGTGTCCGCGCCGACGCGTGCCGCCAGGACGTGGAGGGCGACCTCCATCGGGTCGCCAACCGGCAGCCACCGGTGTTCCCGGTGCTCGACGTGCGCGGTGGGCGAGCAGCGAAGGGCGCTGACCGCGAGGGTCCTCACGGCGGCGAGGGCGTCGGATTCACCGGTCACGCGGGCGGTCGGGGCGTAGCCCTGCCCGTCCACCGCGACCTCGCCGGCCGGAGTCCACACCCGCACCGCAGACATCTCGTTGCGGGTCAGCGTCCCGGTCTTGTCCGTGCAGATGAAGGTGGTCGCGCCCAGCGTCTCCACCGCGTCCAACCGCCGCACGAGCGCGTTGCGGTGCGCCATCGTCTGGGCGGCTCGCGCCAGCGACAGCGTCACGGTGGGCAGCAGGCCTTCCGGGACCAGCGCGACGGTGACGCCGACCGCGAACAGGAAGCCCTCCGTCGGATCGAGACCCAGCAGCATCGCGACCCCGTAGAACGCCACGCCCACAGCGACCGCGATGAGGCCGACCACGGTCACCACGCGGTGCAGCCGCAGGGCGAGAGGGCTCTTCGGCCGGACCGCGTGGCGCGTGAGCGAGGCGATGCCGGCGAGCTGGGTGTGGGAGCCGGTGGCCGTCACCACGACGGTCGCCTCACCCTCCGTGACGTAGGTGCCGGCCCGCACGACGTCGTCCGCGGCCGGGTGCACTGGCACGCTCTCGCCACTGAGCATCGACTCGTCCACCGCCAGCGCGGCGACCTGCGCCACGCGGGTGTCGGCGCAGACGCGGTCGCCGCCCTGGAGCAGGACCTCGTCGCCGACGACCAGCTCGGCCGCGTCCACCACCTTCGGCTTGCCGTCGCGGCGGACGGTGGCGCGGGTGGGCAGCAGGTCGCGCAGCCGTTGCGCCGCGCGGTCGGCCCGGTACTCCTGGGCGAACGCGAATACCCCGTTGAGCACGACGACCAGCGCGATCGCGACCGACAGCGCGGGCATGCCCGCGACGTAGGCCAGTGCGGCGGCCACCCACAGCAGGATCGCGAAGAAGTGCGCGAACTGCTTGAGCAGCAGCACGACCGGGTGCGCCCCGCCGCCGGTGGGAAGCACGTTAGGGCCGTCCTCGCGCAGCCTCCGGGCGGCCTCGGCCGAGGTCAGGCCACCCGTGGTGCGCTCCGCCGCGTCCAGCACCGTCGTCACCCGATCCGGTGACTGGTGTCGGTGTCGTCCCAGCCGTGGGACAGGTGGTTGTGGACATCGACCACACCGGGCGTCGCCAGGGTGAGGCGGTACGCGATGTCGGCTTCACTGCGACGCTCGATGGAGCCGCGCAACGTGACCACACCGTCGACCACCTGGACCTCGACCGCGGTGGGCTCCACCCACAGCGTCCGTTGCAGGACCTCGTGCACGACCGTGCGGCGCAGGTCCTCGTCGCTGCGCAGGAACACCTTCAGCAGGTCCCGACGGGACAGCACACCGAGCAGCCTGCCGTCGACGTCCACGACGAACAGCCGGCGCACACCTTCCACCGCCAGCTCGTGCGCGGCGGCGCTCGCGGGCGCGTCCGGGCCGATGGTGACGACCGGGGTGGTCATCACGTCACCCGCGGTGGTACCGCTCGCCTGGCGCCAGCGCTGCTTGGTGTCGCGGCGGGCGAACACGGACGGGCCGGGTTCGGTGCCGCCCCGGTACTCCTCCTTGGGCAGCAGGTCGGCCTCCGACACCACGCCGATCGGCCGGTCGTCGGTGTCCACCACCGGCACGGCGCTGAACGCGCCGTCGGTCAAAATGGCGGCGACGTCCTTGAACGGGGTGCCGACGTCGACCTTCACCACCTCGCGGGTCATCAGCGAGGCAACCTCGGGTTCACGCATGGGTCTCTCCTTCCACGGTGTTCTGGACAGGTGCGGTGGGTCGGGTCGGCCGGGTCGCGGCGAAGAGCACCAGACCGCCGCCGAGGAACAGCAGCAGCACGCCGGCGCCGAGCGCCGTCCACGCCGCCGGGGCGAGAGCGGGCAGGGTCGCGGTGGCCACGAGGGTCGTGTCGACCGTGCGCGAGCCGTCGGCGTTCATCACCACTGCGGTCCAGGTGCCGGGCTGCGCGGTCCAGGTGAGCGAGCCGTAGCCCGACGACACCCAGAACGGCTGGGCGTGGGGTGGGGTGGCGGGCGCGGTGCCCGTGCTGTGCTGGTAGAGGGCTTGGTCGCCGAAGCCGGTCACGCGGTCGCGGTCGACACCGGCCAGGTAGCGGGCGACGTCGGCGCTGGGGCCGATGCCGACGAACGCGTCCGGGTCGACCCGCAGCCCGATCGCGCCGAGCCAGTCCTCGCCGACCGCCCAGCCCGCCTCGGTCCAGTTCATCTCGGCGGTGCCGAGCTCCACCGCGTAGCCGGTGCCGCGCAAGGTCTGGGCGGGTGCGGTGACCGCGCCGGTCGCGTCGCGCTGGGTCTGGTCGGCCCACAGCCCGAGCGCGCCGGCCGCCGACAGCCCAGCGCCCGTCAGGAGCAGCAGGACGCCGATCACCGCCGGGGCGACACGGCCCGCGGTACCGCCCGACGGTGCGGGCGGGGGTGGCACGTCCAGGGTGGCGGCGCCGGGTTCGTCGCCGCCGGTGTCGAACCGGAACGGCGGGTAGGCGTCGGTCATGAGGCCGACGTACGCCGCGACGCGCAGCGCCCAGCGGTCCATGCCCAGCACGAAGTCGAACACACCGCGCGGGTAGCGGCCGGTGAACAGCAGGACCACACCGGCGATCAGGACGAGCAGGCCGACCAGGCCGCCGGCCGGGCTGTAGGCCCACTCACCGGCCCGGAAGGCCAGGTAGCCGCCACCGCCGAGGAAGATCCCGACGACGACCAGGTGCGGGAGGGCCAGCAGCCACTTCACCAGCACCAGACCGCGCGAGAGCCGTTCGGGGTACGCGATGTCCAGCGTTGCCGGGTAGTCGGGTTCCTCGCCGAGGCTGAACGGCGGGTACCGGTCGGTCGCCAGCGCCCCGAACGAGTAGTACGCCACGCGCCACGTCCAGCGCAGCACGCCGAGCGCGAAGTCGAACAGGGGCCGCGGGTAGCGACCGGTGACCAGGATCGCGACGAACGCGACCAACCCCACCACGCCGAACGCCATCCACAGGAAGGCCAAGACGACGTAGTGCGGGATCACCAGCAGCCACTTGACCAGCCACAACCAGCGGTTGAGGGCCGGGTCGAACCGGCCGTGCACGCGAACGGGGTAGGTGGTCATGACAACGCCCTCCAGCCGGGCCCGACAGCAGCCCACTCGGTCCTCCACAGGCGGCTCCGGAGCCGGGTGTGCGCCGATCGGACCAGCACGTACCCGAGCGCCATCGCGCCGCCGAGCGCGATCCAGGAGCCCACCGCGACGGCCGCCGCCATGACGACCGCGTCTTCGACCACCCCGGAGCCGACGATCGCCGTGCCGCTGCTCGGCGAGCCGGGCGCGTCGACCGGCAGGACCGCCTCCCCCGAGTAGCGGGTGCGCAGTGGCTCCTCGGAGCGCGCGGCTCGCGGCGCGTGGTCCTCCGACCGGATCGCCACGACGATCGGCAGCTCGATCAGCGTCACCGCGACCGAGGCGACCGCGACGGCACCCCCGAGCCGCTCGTCGAGCGGGTTGCGCCCGGCGTGGGCCCGGTGCGCCCGTCTGGCAGGGCTCGACCGCGTGTCCATGTCCCGCCCTCCTCGTCCGCTCCGGCACCTCCCAGGCTCGTCCGCTCCGAGGTCTGTCCACAGAGTCGTTGGTCGTCACGCCGGTCCCTGATGGGTTGGGACCTTCGACCCTGCGAACGCCGCCGCGAACGTCGGTGGACGACGCGCAGCCGAAGGCGAAGGGAAGCCGAAGCCCTCTCACTCCAGGGCTTCAGCCTCTGTCGACACGCTCACGACGGGTGGACGCTCGGAGGTGCGATCGGGAGGCCGTCATGATGGTGGTGGGTGTGAACGGATCGGCCGCGAGCTGCAAGGCGCTGCGCTGGGCGTTGACGCACGCGGCGCGCACCGGTAACAGCGTCAGGGCGATCATGGCCACGCCCTCCGAGGTGAAGTGGGTTCCCGCGCGTTCCACGGGCGGGGAGCCCCAAGCCGACACGCCGGGCTACTTCCACCTCGGGCACGGGCTGCACCACGCGGTCAAGCAGGTCCGCGCCACGCTCGACAACGCCCCTCCGGTCACCGAGGTCACCGTCGTCGGCGACGCGAGCACCACCCTGGCGCTCGAGTCGAGACGAGCCGACCTGCTCGTGATCGGCAGCCACGGCCACAGCCGCCTGTCCGACGTGGCGCTCGGCAGCGTCTCGACGTACTGCGTGCGGTTCTCAGCGTGCCCAGTCGTGATCGTGCCCACCGCGGACTCCTGAGCCGCCGCAGCCGGCTGTTCCGACGTCCGCTCAACGCTGCGCGTCCACGCCTGTCGTCTGGTGCGCGTACGCGCTCAGGACTCCCGGCACCGCTTCGGCCAAGGCGACGGCGACGTTCCAGGACCGTTCGTCGGGGAACGTCGTCCCGATGTCGACATGCCCGTTGTGCACGGTCACCGTCCAGCGGCCGTTCGGGTCGTAGGCATCAAGGCGTTCCCGCACGTCGGACTCGATGGAGGGGTCGGTGCGGGCCAACGCCCGCACCAGGTCACGCCTGGTCACCACGCCGACCAGCCGCAGGCCGTCCAGGACGGGCACGCAACGGATCCCGTCGTCGACCATCACCCTGGCGAGCAGGCCGGCCGGTGCGGTGGGGTCCACTCCGCACACCGGTGTGGTCAGCACGTCACCCACCGGCGCGTCTCCGGGCTCCCCGTCGGTGTAGCGGCCGCGGAGCAGGTCAGCCTCGGTGAGGATGCCGACGAGTCGCCGGTCGGCGTCGACCACGGGCAGCGCGGTGAAGCCGTGTGAAACCATCAGCGCCGCCGCCACGCGGATCGGCACGTTCGATGTCACGGTGATGACCGGGCTGGTCATGATGTCTCGTGCCCGCACGGCACACCTCCCTCGTCGCAGGTGACTCCGACGTTAAGCGGCTGTCGCGCCCGCGCCAGCGGTCGATGGTCCTCTGCGACGAGGGTCCAAGGACGGCCCCGCCTGTGCGATGTCCCCGAACGGGGGACCTGCCGGTGGTCGAGGGACATCCGCAGGTCTCAGGCACGCGCTGCCGACACCGACGACGAGAGGTGTGGCCATGCCGATCGACGTGCAGCAGCCGAAGGCGTGCGACGTCATCCGCGTGCCGCAGGGGTGACGCGCGACGGCACCGGACGGATGCCCTGGAACAGCCCGAGCACCTCGGGGATCAGTCCGCCGACATGACGCCTCTCGACCGTCGTCATGGGTACTCCCCTCCTGACCGGGATTTGCTCCGAGATCCAGTCCACCGCCACGGCGTTCGGGGTCACAGAGTCACCGGGAACCGTTGGACGGGGACTTTGGTCCGGGGTGTTCCGAGCGCCGCGGTGGACGGCGGTCGAACCGCGGAGCTGAACGACGAGCAGTCGGCCGCGTGGTCCGCCACCAGCGCTTGGCTCTGCGGGCGCGGTGACCGCTTCGACTTGGACGCGGCAGCCGTTCGGCACACCGGAGCGGAATGAACCGCGCCGGACGGAGTGGACGCGCCAACGGGCCCTTGGTCCCGTCTGCGGCAGGGTCGACCTGCGCGAACGGCTGCCCCGAAGACCTTCCGAGGTGATGCCCTCGTGCCGTGTTCGGCAGCCGGTGACGCGACGGACAGTGGACTCCTGAACGGAAAACCCACGGAGCCGACCATGTCCACGCTGCTGCAGACCGCCCGACACGACACCTACGCCGGGGTCCGGGACCCGAAGCTCGCCGCCGTGCTCGCCGCCGAGGACGACGCCGAGGAGACCGGGTTCGACCCGCTCGAACGCATCACCTGTCGCGTCCACCGCCGCTGGCTGCACCAGTGCGTGCACTCCCAGGCACACGTCATCGCCGTGACCGGCCACCGCTGGTGCCGGGACTGCGAGTGCCCCGCCTCCGTCAGCGTCGACGAACTCACCGGCACGGTCACCGTCCACTGCCAACGCTGCCTGCGAACGCCCGACAGCCCCGCCACCCGCCAGATCGTGCGCTGCTGCCGAGCCAGCATCGCCACCGCCCAAGACAGCCGACGGTGATCAACCCGATCGACCCGTTTCACATCGGCCGGACCGATCGTCCGACCCGCTCCGTGCCGCCCGCGTTCGCCCCAGCGGGTACGCCGGGGACGGATGTGTCCGACCAGCGAACACCGACCGCCGCGTCCGTGTCCTCGGTACGGTCGCGCCCCCGCCGTCCGCTGTGCGCCACCACGTGGCCGAAGCCCCACCGTCATCCCGAGCACGGGCGCCACTCCGAGCAGTGAACGCCCATCCAGTTCATCAGCTCACCGCATCGCCTCACCGACCGCCGCCGCGACGCGCCGTGCTTCGTCCTGGGCCGTCACCACGTGGGCGTCCGGGCCGGGGAACACGAGCGTCTGCTTGCCGGTGTCCAGCCAGTGCACGAGGTAGGGCGGCGAGCCGTCGGGGTGGCTCACCTCCACCACCTGGCCGCGCCGAGTGGGCACGCCGAGCGTGACACCCTCGACAACCACCCAGTCCCCCGATTGTGCCTTCACGACCGCACCTCCAGTCGTCCCGTCCCGCGTGGGCGCAGGTCGAAGATCCCACCCGGTGACGAGGTTGGGCGCTGCGCCGCGCTCACCCGACGAGGTGACCCTCGAACCACGACGTACCAAGTGGCACTCGCCGAAACCACGCC
Organism: Actinosynnema sp. NPDC037264; assembly: GCF_055603705.1. Classification (NCBI taxonomy): domain Bacteria; kingdom Bacillati; phylum Actinomycetota; class Actinomycetes; order Pseudonocardiales; family Pseudonocardiaceae; genus Actinosynnema; species Actinosynnema sp. NPDC037264. The sequence goes on from NZ_JBVJVK010000032.1 coordinate 55,675, forward strand.
TTCACCGCCGTCCGTGGGCGCAGCCGCACCCGCGTGGTGGACCTGATGTCGGCACGATCCTGATGCCGGGTGGACCCAACCGCCCGCACGCTTCACGCATATCCCCCGGCCGCTTGGGGCAGGCACACGAGGCGCGCAAAGGGCGGGGCCGCGCTCACGGCCACCGGCAGGCGCGCCCGCCCGCCGCGCGAGGTTCACCTGCACGGACCGGACGGCACCGCCGACCTCGAGGTCCACATCACCGTCGTCGTCGTGCCGGTGGCGATCAGCCGGAGGTGAGAACGGCCTGTTCACCGGTCGAAACGGTGTCCCGCGAGCGCGCCCACCTGTTCGACGTTGGTCGGACCGGTGGCGCGACGCCGGCGGGTGCGTCCTCACGCGAGCTTCCGCCAGCCGGGCTCGACCGCCGCCCACTCCAGTTCCCACTGCTGCCGACGCAGCCGGGTGTGCGTCGACCGGACCACCACGTAGAGCACCGCCATCGCGCAGCCCAGCGCGACCCACGAACCGATCGCGACCACCATCGCGGTGAACACCGCGCCCTCGGCCGTCAGCGGCGCGTCCACCACGGAACCCCGGTCGTCGACCCAGATCCGGACCTTGCTCCCGGCGAGCACGTCGCTGGTGGTCTTGACCTCGCCCTGTCGTGTCCTGCCATCGGGCAGCGTCCACGTCGCGGGAACGTCGTACTTCGTCACCGCCGCGGTGTGCGCGCTGCCGCCCGCGGAGCTGGGCGTGTCCGCCAGCAGCACGGCGTCGACCTCATAGCGGGTGCGCAACTCCTCCGAGGACACCACGGCCTGCCGCGCGTGGACCTCCGAGCCGATCGCCGCCGCGACGGGCAGCCCCAGCAACGCCATCGTCACCGAGACGACGGCCACCGCGCTCTCCAACCGGTCCCCGGGACGGGCGAGCGGGTTGCGCCAGGCGAAGAGCTGACGCGCGAACCTCCGAACGGCACTGCCCGAACGCATGTCCATGTCCCGACCTCCTCGGCCTGATCCGGCCACTCCAGGCTGGTCCGGCCAAGGCGCGGCACCCAGAGTCCTTGGTCGTCACGACAGTCCCTGATGTGCCGGGACTTCCGGCTCTGCCTCGGACTCGCCGAGCACGCACCGGGGGGGGGGGGGGGGGGGGGGGGGGGGGGGGGGGGGGAGGGGCGGGGGGGGGGGGGGGGGAAGAAGCGGGGGGGGATGGGAGGGCGGGGGGGGGGGGAGCGGG
>NZ_JBVJVK010000032.1:56905-102460 GCF_055603705.1 Actinosynnema sp. NPDC037264
GTCAGCCGCGTATTTGTTGCGTCGCCTGTCCTTCCTTCTTCCCCCCCCCCCCCCCCCCCCCCCCCCCGTCCCCCCCCCCCCCCCCCCCCCCCCCCCGACTGGTGCACCACCCAGTCAGATCTGCCTGCGACCGGAGCGCACGACCAGGCCGAGCCCGATGAGCAGCGTGAGCAGGCCGCCCAACGCGAGCCAGGTGACGTTCACGCCCGTCGCGGCGAGGTCGGCGGCCGTGGGCTGACGCGCCGGCCCGGCACCCGGCGCGGGTGGTTCACCGGGCGCGGGCGTGACGTCGGGCGGGGGCGTGACATCGGGTTCGGGCCGGTCCGGTCCCGGGGTCACTATCACCGTGCGCCAGGATTCGGCGCTCGCCCGGATGAAGAACGTGCCTCCGAAGATCACCTTCCAGGGCCCGACGACGTCGAACACGTACTCACCCGCCGGGACGTCCCGGAACTCGAAGGTGCCTTGGGCGTTCGTCGTGGCGCGGGCGGCGACCGAACCTGTGTCCCGGTCTTTGAGGTACACCTTCAAGCCGGGCACCGCCGGGCCGGTGTAGGGACCGCCCAACACGCTGGGTCGCGGCACGAAGCGCTCCTGCGCCACCCAGCCGGTGACCCTGGGCGCCACCGCGCCCAGGACCTTGGCGCGCACGGTGGTGCGGATGTTGCCGTTGTAGACGGGCGGCGCGCCGAACACGCACTCCACCGACAGGTAGCCGTAGTCGGCGACCGCGTCACCGATCGGGATCGGCACGTCGATGGTCAGGGTCGCGTTCCCGGGCACGGTGACGCCGGGGCCCGGGTTGTCGAGGTCCCCGAGGTCCACCTGGACGCCGCCGTTGGCCCACGACGACGCCAGCACTGCCGGGATCGACACCGCGCCGCTGTTGGTCAGGGTCAGCGTCATGCGGGCGATGTCGCCCATGCGGTAGGTCTGCCGGTCGAGCGTCGCCGACGCGGTCAGGACCGGTTCGACCCAGAGGGCACCGCGGAACAGCAGGTCCGGGTCGCGCACGCCGTCCACCCGCACCGTCTTCGGCGGGAACGACACCTCACCGGTGCCGAACAGGACGTCGTAGTCGCCGCGGGGCAGGTCGCGGAACGTGAAACGGCCGGCCGAGTCCGTTCTCGTGGTGTACAAGCCGGCCGGCCGCCCGCCTCTGACCTCGACCGGGAGGTCGGTGAGGGCTTCGCCCGCGTTCATGGTCGCGTCGCCGTTGCGGTCGGCGTAGACGGTTCCCGTGAAGGTGCCGCGGACGACGGTGACCGGGGCGCTGATCGTGGCGACGTTGTCGGCCGGGTTCGCGTCCGGTTCGTCGAGCGACCTGATCGTCACGACCATCGACGCCGGGTACTCCGTCGTCGTCACCCGACCGACGTACGTGGCCTGCACGGTCTGCCCGGGTTCGACGCGCACGCCGAAGTACCCGATCTCCTCCCAGTAGCGCTCGCCCGCCACGTTCCCGGTCGAGTCGATGGTCACGCGGCTCGCCGGCGCGGTGCCGACGTTGGTCACCGTGGCCCGTGCGGTGACCGGCTCGTCCGCGACGAACTCCGGTTTGTCGAAGACGACCGCGAGAACCAGGTCCACGAATCCTTGAACGGGTTCCGCAGCCGTGGGGTCGGCGGGTGCGGGTGACGGCGTGCTCGGGGTCGTCGTGGGCGAACCGGTCGGTGTGATCGACTCGGTCGGGACCGTCGTCGAGGTCTCGACCGGTGCGGTGGTGGTCGGCTCCGTTTCGGCCGGCGAGGTCGCGGCGGGTTCGGACGGCACCGAGGTGTCGCCGAGCGCCGGTCCCGTCGACGCTCCCGCGCAGACGACGACCGTCAACAACAGCGCGCCAATGGATCGCCGTAACCGTGACATCGTGGATCTCCCCTCTATCCGTCCTCTCTGTGGATCTCTCCGACCTCAGCGTCGTCCGTCATGCGAGAGCGGTGCAGAGGCGTCGGCACTGGACGGCCCGTCGGCGATCCCGGGCGGCACAGGGCATTCCGCCCTGGCACCCGTGAGGTCAGACGGTCCCGGTCGACACCGGAACCGGACGCAGCTCGATACCCGCCACGCCGGGAACCGTGCGGACGAGGGCGGTCACGACGCGGCGCTCGGCCTCGTCGTCGAACTGGCCGGCCACCACGATCCGGCCGTCGGCCACGTCGACGTCCCAGCGGCGGGTGCGGCTGTAGGCGGTGAGCAGCCGGTCGACGCGGGCGGCGAGGACGTCGTCGTCCGGGGTGAGGACGCGCAGCAGGTCGCCGCGGCTCACCACACCGACCACCACTCCCCTGGCGTCCACCACGGGCAGGCAACGCAGCCGGTGTCCGAGCATCGCGCCGGCCAACTCGGTGGGTGTGGCGGTGAGCGGCGCGCTGGTGACGTTGGTCGCCATCACCTGGTCGACGGTGGCGGCGACGCCCTGTTCGAGGTTGGCGAGCAGCAGGTCGGAGCCGGACACGACGCCGACCAGCAGCCCGCCCGGCCCGACGACGGGGAGCGCGGAGAAGCCGTGGTCGACCAGGACGGCGCTCGCGGCGCGCACGGTGGTGGACGGTTCGACCGTGTAGACGGGCCGGGTCATCACATCTGCGGCGTTCATACCCCGCAACGGTCCGCTCACCCGCCGATCGTCGGCAGGGCGCATCGGCACTTCCGGGCGATGCCTTTGGTCCTCCGGCACCGGCACGGCACGTCGGTCCCTGGTGGATCGGGACCTCCGACCCTGCGAGAGCACCCACCGCCGGTGCCACGGTCGAAAGCGAACCACAGAGACCAACAGCGTGGAGGTGAGTCGGATGGACCGCAGCCGGCCGGACGAGGAAACGATCGCGGCGGCGGTGGCCCTGGCCTGTCGCGCGCCTTCGGTGCACAACACCCAACCGTGGCGTTGGCGAGTGGGCGACCGGAGCGTGCACCTGTACGCGGACCCGTCCCGGCAGCTGCCCGCCACCGACCCGCGCGGCGCGGACCTGCTGCTCAGCTGCGGCGCCGCGCTGCACCACCTGCGCGTCGCCCTGGCCGCGCTCGGCTGGCGCGCGGTCGTCCACCGGCTGCCCAATCCGGCCGATCCCGACCACCTCGCAGCGGTCGAGTTCACCCGACGGGAACCTACCGACGCCGACGTGGCGATGGCCTCGGCCATCCCGCGCCGCCGCACCGACCGCCGACGCTTCTCCTCCTGGGACGTGCCCCGCCCGGTGCTGGACCTGCTGGCCGAACGGGCCATCGAGGAGGACGCCACCGCCCACGAGGTGACCGGCACCCGTGACCGCTTCGACCTCGCCACTGCGATCGGCAGGGCCGCGGCCGTGCAGGACGCCGACCCCACCTACCAGGCCGAGGTCCGCCGTTGGAGCGGCGGCCGCGCGAACGTCGACGGTGTCCCCGCCGCCAACGCGCCTGCCGGCGTTCCGCAGCACGGTGACGTGCAACTGCGTGAATTCCCCGGCGGCGAGCTCCTCGACGAGCGGCTGGACGAGTGGGAGGAAGACGGCGCCTCGTTGCTCGTCCTCGCCACGTCCTCGGACGACCGGCTGTCGCTGCTGCGCGCCGGCGAGGCCATGAGCGCGGTACTGCTGGAGGCGACCGCGGCCGGCCTGGCCACGTGCCCGCTCAGCCAGCCCTTGGAGGTCGCCGAGACCAGGGACCGGGTGCGCGACGAGGTGCTGGACGGCACCTCCTGCCCGCAGATCCTCCTGCGCGTCGGCTGGGCCGCGTTCAACGCCGACCCGCTGCCGCCGACACCCCGTCGCGCGGTCACCGAGCTGATCGACCAGTGGGAGCCGAGATGAGCGGCTGCGGCAGGTCTCTCGGTGGACAGGGCGCGCACGACTTCGCGATCGCGGAGTTCGTCGAGCACCTCGTCCGCCTGTGCATCACGTCGGTCTCGGTCAGCCCCGTCGCCGCCGCCAGGGCCGTGACCGGTGCGGCCGAGCGCCGGCTGGTGCTGGAGCGACGGCGGTGAAGCAGGTCCAGCGCATCGAGGTGCGGGGAACGGTGCAGGGCGTGGGGTTCCGGCCCCACGTGCACCGCCACGCGTCGGCGCTGGGCATCGACGGGGACGTGCGCAACGTCGACGGCCACGTGGTGATCACCGCAGCGGGCGAGCCGGAGGCTCTCGCCGAGTTCCGCAGGCTGGTCGGCGAGCGGCCGCCGCCGGTGTCGCACGTCGAGTCCGTGACGGTGTCGCCGCTGCCGGCCGAGGCGGCGCCACCGCCCGGATTCGTGGTGCGGGACAGCGCGGCCGACGGCGGCCCCGGCCCCCGGTGGCTGCCGCCGGACCTGGCCACCTGCGAGCGCTGCCTCGCGGAGCTGTTCGACCCGGCCGACCGCCGGTACCGCTACCCGTTCACCAACTGCGCCGAATGCGGGCCGCGGGCAACCATTGTGGAAGCGCTGCCCTACGACCGGGTCCGCACGACCATGCGCCGGTTCACGATGTGCCCGGCGTGCTCGGCGGAGTACCACGACCCGGGCGACCGACGGTTCCACGCCGAGCCCATCGCCTGCCCGGACTGCGGTCCGACGCTGTCGTGGGGCGCGTTGTCCGGCGATGACGCGTTGCGGACCGCCGTCGGCGCGCTGGCCGGTGGCGGACTGGTGGCGGTCAAGGGCATCGGCGGCTACCAACTGGCGTGCGACGCGACCGACGATGCGGCCGTGGCCAGGCTGCGTGCCGCGAAACACCGACCCACCAAGGCGCTCGCCGTCATGGTCCCGTCACACGCCGCCGCTCACGCGCTGTCCGTGGTGGAGGAGGACACGGCGTTGACCTCGATCGCCGCGCCGATCGTGCTGCTGCCGCGGCGCACGGATGCGGGACTCGCGCCCTCGGTCGCGCCCGGCCTGACCGAGATCGGCCTGTTCCTGCCCTACAGCCCGCTGCACCACCTGCTGCTGGCAAACCTCGACCGGCCGCTCGTGGTCACCAGCGGCAACCGGTCAGGCGAGCCGATCATCACCCGCGACGACGATGCCCGCACCGTGCTCGGCCCGCTTGTCGACGGCATCCTGTCGCACGACCGGCCGATCCGCTCCCGCTACGACGATTCGGTGGTCCGCGGTACGGCGCTGCTGCGGCGGGCGCGGGGTTACGCGCCCGACCCGCTGCCGCTGCCCGTTCCCGCTGCCGAGCCCGTCCTCGCGGTCGGGGCACAGCTCAAGCACACGACGACGCTCGCGGTCGACGAGCACGCGGTGGTCGGCCCGCACGTCGGCGACCTCTCCGACGTCGAGACCTACGCGGCGTTCGAGGACACCGCGCGGACGTTGTGCCGTTGGCAGGACGTCGAACCTCGGTACTGCTCGCACGACCTGCACCCCGGCTACCTGTCGACCGGGCACGCCGGGCGGTGGCCCGCCGACCGCCGCGTAGCCGTGCAGCACCACCACGCGCACGTCGTGGCCACGGCGGCCGAGCACGGCGTGCGCGGCGAGTTCATCGGTGTGGCCTACGACGGCCTCGGCTTCGGCGACGACGGCACGTTGTGGGGTGGCGAGGTGCTGCTAGCCGACTACCGGTCCTACCGCAGGGTCGGTCGGATCGGCGCCGCACCGCTGCCCGGCGGTGAGGCGGCCGTGCGGCGGCCGGCCCGGATGGCGCTGGGTTACCTGTTCGGCGCGGAGGACTTCGGCGTTCGGCCGATCAGGTCCGCCGCGCTGCTGGACCGGGTTGAGCCGCGGGAGGTCGAGCTGGTGCGTCGGATGATCGTCCAGGGCGTGAACAGCCCGCTCGCCTCCAGCGTCGGCAGGCTCTTCGACGCCGCTGCGGCCCTGCTGGGCGTGTGCGACGTCAACAGCTACGAGGGCGAGGCGGCAGTGCTGCTGGAGGCCGCCGCCTCCGGCCATCCCGACGGCGAGCCGCTGTCGTGGCGACTGCACCGTCGCGACTCGCTGTGGGTCTACGACCCCGTGCCGACATTGCGCGACCTGGTGCTCTCCGAACAGGCGGTCGGAGTGGTCGCGGCCCGGTTCCACACGACGCTCGTGCACGCCACCCGCGCGCTGGTCGAGCAGACCGCCGACGCCACCGGCGTGCACACCGTGTGCCTCGGCGGCGGTGTGTTCCAGAACAGCCGGTTGACCACCGCCTTGGTGCGCGAGCTCGCGGACGCCGGGTTCGAGGTGCACGTCGGTGAGCGCGTGCCGGTCAACGACGGCGGTATCAGCTACGGACAGGCCGTGGTCGCCGCGGCCCGACTGAGGGGGTGAAGGACGATGTGCCTCGGCATTCCCGGCCGGATCGTCGCGATCGACGACACCGGCCTGCGCAGTGGCACCGTCGACTTCGACGGGCTGCGCCGACCCGTGTGCCTGGTCTACACGCCGGACGCGACCATCGGCGACTACGTGATCGTGCACGTCGGCTTCGCCATCAGCCTGGTGGACGAGGTCGAGGCCGCCAAGACCCTCGCCGTGCTGCGGGCCATGCCCGACGCCCTGGCCACCGAACTGGGGCCGTCGTGAAGCACCTGGACGAGTACCGCGACCCCGTACTGGCCCGCCGGCTGCTGGCCGAACTGCACGCCACCGCCCACCACCCGTGGACCGTCATGGAGGTGTGCGGCGGCCAGACGCACACGATCGTGCGGCAGGGCATCGACGAGCTGCTGCCCATAGGCGTCCGGATGATCCACGGCCCCGGCTGCCCGGTGTGCGTCACGCCGCTGGAGGTGGTGGACAAGGCCATCGCCATCGCGGGCGGACCGGACGTGATCTTCACCAGCTACGGCGACATGCTCCGGGTGCCGGGCACGACCGGCGACCTGCTGGGCCTGAAAGCGAGGGGCGCGGACGTGCGGGTGGTCTACACGCCGCTGGACGCGGTGCGGATCGCGCAGGAGAACCCGGACCGGCAGGTGGTGTTCTTCGCCGTCGGCTTCGAGACCACCGCGCCCGCCAACGCGATGGCCGTGCTGCACGCCGCCGATTCGGGCGTGGCCAACTTCAGCGCACTGGTCAGCCACGTCCTCGTGCCGCCCGCGATCACCGCGCTGCTCGACGCGCCCGACAACCAGGTGCAGGCGTTCCTGGCCGCGGGCCACGTCTGCGCGGTGATGGGGTGGACGGAGTACGAGCCCATCGCCGAGCGCTACCGGGTGCCGATCGTGGTGACCGGTTTCGAACCGCTGGACCTGCTGGAGGGCATCCTGATGGCCGTCCGGCAGCTGGAGGACGGCCGCGCCGAGGTGGAGAACCAGTACGCGAGGGCGGTGCGGCGGTCCGGCAACACCTCCGCCCAGGAGGTGATCGGGCGCGTCTTCCGGGTCACCGACCGGACGTGGCGCGGTGTCGGCCCCATCCCGGCCAGCGGCCTGGCGTTGACCGAGGAGTTCACCGCGTTCGACGCCGAGCGCCGCTTCGCCACCGACGCGATCACCGCCCGTGAGGCACCGGACTGCATCGCGGGCGACATCCTGCGCGGCACCAAGCTGCCCACCGACTGCCGAGCCTACGGGCGCACCTGCACACCCCGCACGCCGCTGGGCGCACCGATGGTGTCCAGCGAGGGAACCTGCGCCGCGTTCCACAACGCCGGGCGCGGATCGGAGTCGAGATGACCAGTTGCCCTCTGCCCGTGGTGGAGACCGAACGCGTCCTGCTGGGTCATGGCTCCGGCGGGCAGCTCATGGCCGAGCTGCTCGCCGACGTCATCACCCCCGAACTCGGCGGTGACGGGCCGCTGGAGGACGCCGCCGTGATCGGGGTGGCCGGCGCGGACCTCGTGTTCAGCACCGACGGCTTCGTCGTGACGCCGAGGTTCTTCCCCGGCGGCGACATCGGCTCGCTGGCCGTGCACGGGACCGTGAACGACCTGGCGATGCGCGGCGCCCGCCCGATCGCCCTCAGCCTGGCCTACGTGGTCGAAGAAGGACTGCCGGTGGAAGAGCTGCGGCAGATCACCCGGTCCGCGGCCAATGCCTCCCAGGCGGTCGGCGTGCCGATCGTCACCGGCGACACCAAGGTGGTCGGTCGCGGCGCGGCGGACGGCATCTACGTCACCACCACGGGTGTCGGCGTGCGGCTGCGCGACGCGTGGCCGTCGGCTGCGGGCGGCGCGGAGGGTGACGTGGTGCTGCTGTCCGGACCGATCGGGCTGCACGGCACGGCGATCCTCAGCGCGCGAGAGGGCCTCGGGTTCGAGGCGGAGATCGCCTCGGACAGCCGTCCCCTGCACCGGCTGGTGGCCGCCATGATCGAGGCCGGCGGCCGTGACGTGCACGCGTTGCGCGACCCCACCCGCGGAGGCCTGGCCAGCGCGCTGAACGAGCTGGCACAGGCGTCCGGGGTCGCCATGGAGATCGTGGAGGCCGATGTTCCGGTGCCGCGTGCAGTCGCCTCGGCGTGCGAGCTGCTCGGCCTGGACCCGATGCACGTGGCCAACGAGGGCTGCCTGGTGGCACTCGTGGCCCCGGCGTCCGCACCGGTTGTGCTGGCGGCCATGCGCGCCCTGCCTGAGGGCGCCGGGACGGCCGTGATCGGCCGGGTGACCGGCGGGCGCGCGGGCCGCGTGACCGCGCGGACCCTGGTGGGCTCGTCGCGGATCGTGGATGTCCTCGTCGGCGAACAGCTGCCCAGGATCTGCTGACCCCACCAGGGACCCATGGACCGGCAGACCGGGCCCTTCGCCACTCCCCCGGTCGACCGGTCCCGACGAGCATCGAAGTACCACCGAGGAGGACGAGATGACGGTTCGCATTGGCATCAACGGGTTCGGACGGATCGGACGGGACGTGATGCGGGCGGTGTTCGACCGCGGCGACACGGGCATCGAGATCGTCGCGGTGAACGACCTCACCACACCGGAAGCGCTAGCGCACCTGCTGGCGTTCGACTCCACCTACGGGCCGTGGGCACACGCGGTGAGCGCCGGGGCGGACGCGCTGGCGGTCGACGGACACCGGGTGCGCGTCACCTCGGAGGCCGACCCGGTCGCCCTCGACTGGGACGTCGACGTCGTGATCGAGGCGACCGGCCGGTTCCGCACCCGCGAGACGGCCGGCACGCACCTCGCGCACGGTGTCCGCAAGGTGCTGATCACCGCGCCGGGCAGGGACGTCGACGCCACCATCGTGATGGGCGTCAACGAGGACACCTACGACCCGCAGCGGCACCACGTGGTGTCAAACGCGTCGTGCACGACGAACTGCGTCGCGCCGATGGCGATGGTGCTGCACGAGGCGTTCGGCATCCGCGAGGGCCTGATGACCACGATCCACAGCTACACCAACGACCAGTCGCTGCTGGACGGTCCGCACAAGGACTTCCGCCGGGCGCGGTCGGCGGCGGTCAACATGATCCCCACCTCCACGGGCGCGGCCAGGGCGGTCGGCCTCGTCATCCCGGAGCTGGCGGGCAGGCTCGACGGTCTCGCGGTGCGCGTGCCGGTGGAGGACGGCTCGCTCACCGACCTCACCGTGCTGCTGGACAAGCCTGCCACGGTCGAGGAGGTCAACCGGGCATTCGCCGAAGCCGCCGACGGCAGGCTCAAGGGCATCCTGCGCTACACCACCGCGCCGGTCGTGTCCCGCGACATCATCGGCGATCAGGCGTCGTGCGTGTTCGACGCCGGCCTGACCAAGGCAACCGGCTCCATCGTGAAGGTGTTCGGCTGGTACGACAACGAGTGGGGCTATGCCAACCGCACCATCGACCTGGTCCGCCACATCGCCGGGACGCTGCCGTGAGTGCCGTGCTCGACCTGGCAGGTCTCGACGCGCTGATCGCGGAACTGCGCTTCCAGGGTTACACGGTCGTCGGACCGGTCCTGCGCGACGACGCCATCACGTTGGCGGAACTGGACACCGCCGACGACCTGCCCGCCGGGTGGGGCGTGGAGACCGGGCCAGGTCACTACCGGGTCCGGCGGCGGGACGACGACGCGGTGTTCGGGCACTCCGCCGGGCCGCAGTCGTGGAAGACCTTCCTGCACCCGTCGCAACGAACCCTGCTGACGGCCGACGACGACGGCTTCCACTCCGTGGCCGACACGCGACCCCGCTACGCGTTCCTCGGTGTGCGCCCGTGTGACCTCGCCGCGATCGGCAAGCTGTGCCAGGTCCTCGGCGAACGGGCTCCGTTCGTGGTCGCCGCCCAGTGCACCGAACCGGGTGAGCTGTGCTTCTGCGCGTCCATGGGATGCGGCCCGGACGCCCGGGACGGCTACGACATCGCGCTCACCGAGCGGATCGACTCCCACGGGCACCGATTCCTCGCCACGGCGGCCACCTCGGCCGGGAAGTACGTGCTCGACTGGCTGCGCGCCGACCCGGCGAGCGCGGCGGACGAAGGGCTCGCGCGGTCGGACGTCGACGCCGCGCGCCTGCGCATGGGCCGCGCCATGCCGGAACCGGACCTGCGCGACCTCTTGGCCGCCAACCGGGACTCCGCGCACTGGGAACGCGTGGCCGAGCGGTGCCTGACGTGCGGCAACTGCACCATGGTCTGCCCGACCTGCTTCTGCGTCACGGTCGAGGACGTCACCGACCTCTCCGACGGCCACGCCGAGCGGCGGCAACGGTGGGCCTCGTGCTTCGAGACCGACTTCTCGTACCTGCACGGCGGCCCGGTACGCGAGTCCGGCGCGGCCCGCTACCGGCAGTGGATGAGCCACAAGCTGAGCACGTGGTTCGACCAGTTCGGCACGTCCGGCTGCGTGGGCTGCGGCAGGTGCATCGCCTGGTGCCCGGCGGGAATCGACATCACCGAAGAAGCCGCGGCCCTGGCGCGGGGGGCGTCATGATCCCGGACTTGGACACGGTGCCGCTGCTCGGCGCGCTCACCCCCACCCAGCGGGCGGTGCTCGCCGGCACTGGTGAACTGGAAACCCACCGACCGGGGACGCGGCTGTTCGAGGAGGGGCAGCCCGCCGACCGCGCCCGGGTGGTGCTCTGCGGCTGCGTGATGGTGGACATCCCGGTGCCCGGCCGGGGATCCGTGGCGGTGCAGAGCATCGGGCCGGGCGAACTGCTGGGCCTGTCCTGGTTCGTGCCGCCCTACCGGTGGCACTTCGGGGCGACGGTCGTCTCCCCGACCCGCGCCATCGCGTGGGACGCCGCCCGGTTGCGGGAGCTGGCCGAGGAAGACCCTGCACTGGGTTACCGGCTGTCCCTCGCGCTCGCCGAAGCCATGCTCAACCGGCTGCAGTCCACCCGCTTGCGGCTGCTCGACCTGTATCGGAACCCGCGGTGATCCCGCCGGCGGCCTGGCTGCCGACCCGGTACCGGGTGGAGCGGCGGACCAGGGAGACCGCGGACTCGGCGACGTTGACGCTGCGCCCGGCGGACGAGCCGCTGGCCCCGTTCCGACCAGGCCAGTTCGCGATGCTCTACGCGCACGGCGTGGGCGAGGTGCCCATCTCGGTCAGCGGCATCCCCGAGACCGGCGACCTGGTGCACACGATCCGCTCGGTCGGCGCGGTCAGCCGGGCGTTGCACGACTCGACGCCGGGCACCGTGCTGGGTGTGCGGGGTCCGTTCGGCACGGCGTGGCGGCTCGACGGCGTGGACGACCTGCTGATTGTCGCCGGTGGCATCGGATTGGCCCCGCTGCGGCCCGCGGTGCGCCATGCCCTGACCCACCGGCACCGCTACCGCCGGGTGGTGCTCGTCGCGGGCGCCCGCACACCCACCGACTTCCTCTACCGCGACGAACTGCGCCGGTGGGACGACGATTCCGGCGTCGAAGTCCTGCTGACCGTCGACCAGCCCGGCGACGGGTGGACCGGCCGCATCGGGTTCGTGACCGAACCACTCGCCGCCATGCCGCTCGACCCCGGACGCACCATCGCCCTGCTGTGCGGACCGGAACCCATGATGCGCGCCTGCGCCGGTGTCCTGATCGGACGCGGCGTGCCCGACCACCGCGTCCAGGTCTCGTTGGAGCGCAACATGCAGTGCGGCACCGGCCGGTGCGGGCACTGCCAGCTCGGGCCGCTGCTGCTGTGCCGCGACGGACCGGTCGTGGACTACCCGGTGGCCGCCGGCCTGCTGTCCGTGAAGGAGCTGTGATGGCCAAGCCGACCCTCGCCGTCTGGAAGCTCACCTCCTGCGACGGCTGCCAGCTCACCCTGCTGGACTGCGAGGACGAACTGCTCGTCCTCACCGACCGCGTCGAGATCGCGCACTTCCTCGAAGTGACACCGGAAACCCGACCTGGCCCCTACGACATCTCCATCGTGGAAGGATCGGTCACCACACCGGAGGAAGAGCGGCGGATCAGGTGGATCCGCGAGCAGTCACGAGTGCTGGTCGTGGTCGGCGCGTGCGCCACCGGCGGCGGCATCCAGGCGCTGCGCAACTTCGGCGACGTCGCCGAGTTCCGGTCCGTCGTCTACGCCTCCCCGGAGCTGATCGACTCGCTGACGACGTCGACCCCCGTGTCCGCGCACGTCGAAGTGGACTACGAACTGCGCGGGTGCCCCATCGACCGGGGACAGCTGCTGGAGGTGCTGTCGGCGTTCCTCGCGGGCCGGGAGCCGGACCTGCCCGACACCAGCGTGTGCGCCGAGTGCAAGCGTCGCGGGTTGACCTGCGTGATGGTGGCCGACGGCGTGCCGTGCCTCGGGCCTGTCACGCACGCCGGGTGCGGCGCGCTGTGCCCGGCCGTGGGTCGCGGCTGCTACGGCTGCTTCGGCCCGATGACGCGCCCGAACGTGCCCGCCCTAATCCCGCTGCTGCGTCGCAGCGGTATGACCGATGACGAGGTGGGTCGGGTGTTCCGCACCTTCAACTCCGGGAGGGAGTGGGCATGACGCATCGCGCCAACCGCACGCTGCGGGTCGCGGGCCTGGCCAGGGTGGAGGGCGAGGGCGCGCTGCACGTGCGCACGAAGGACGGTCGCGTCGAGGGCGTGGCGTTGAACATCTACGAGCCGCCGCGGTTCTTCGAAGCCTTCCTGCGCGGCCGCGACTACCTCGAACCGCCGGACATCACCGCGCGGATCTGCGGCATCTGCCCGGTCGCCTACCAGATCAGCGCGTGCCGGGCCATCGAGAACGCGTGCGGTGTCGTGGTCGACGGGCAGGTCCTGGCACTGCGTCGACTGCTGTACTGCGGCGAGTGGATCTCCAGCCACGCCCTGCACATCTACCTGCTGCACGCGCCGGACTTCCTCGGCTTCCCGGACGGCATCGCGATGGCCGCCGAACACCGGACCCTGGTGGAACGCGGCCTGGCTCTCAAACAGGCGGGCAACACCATCATGGACCTGGTAGGCGGTCGGGCGATCCACCCGGTCAACGTCCGCGTCGGTGGCTTCTACCGCGCGCCGACCGCCGCCGAGCTGCGCCCACTGGCGGTGCGGCTGCGCCGCACGCTGGACGACGCGCTCGCCACGGTGCAGTGGGTGGCGGGCTTCGAGTTCCCAGACCTCGACGTGCCGCACGACCTGATGGCGTTGCGGGACACCGACGGCTATCCGATCGACCGAGGAGAACCGCGCGTCACCACCGGCCTGTCCTTCACCGCGGCCGAGTTCGGCGAGCACGTGGTCGAGCACCAGGTGCCGCACTCGACCGCGTTGCACGCCCGGCTGGACGGCCGGATGTACCTGGTGGGTCCGCTGGCCAGGTACACGCTCAACTCCGACCGGCTGTCCACCGTCGCAGCGCAGGCGGCCACGGCCGGCGGTCTGGGCGCCGAGTGCCGCAACCCGTTCCGCAGCATCGTGGTGCGGGCGGTGGAGGTGGTCTACGCGGTCGAGGAGGCCCTCAGGATCATCGCGGAGTACCAACGCCCCGCGCTGCCGTTCCTGGACGTGCCCTCGATGGTGGGCGTGGGGCACGGCATCACCGAGGCGCCACGGGGCTTGCTGTACCACCGCTACGAAATCGGTCCGGGCGGGCTCGTGGTCACGGCGGACATCGTCCCCCCGACCTCGCAGAACCAGTCCGCGATCGAGGACGACGTGACCCGGCTGATGACGTCCTACCTGCACCTGGACGACCACTCGCTGGTGTCGCTGTGCGAGCGGGCCATCCGCAACTACGACCCGTGCATCTCGTGTTCGGCACATTTCCTCGACTTCACCGTGGACCGCGGATGAGCACGGCCGTCGTGGTGGGCGTGGGCAACGAGTTCCGCCGCGACGACGGGGTCGGTCCGGCTGTCGCCCGCGCGGTGAGCGCCCTCGGCGTGCGCGCCGAGATCACCGATGGCGACCCGGTGCGGCTGATGGAGGCGTGGGCGGACGCCGACCTCGTCGTGGTCGTGGACGCGGTCCGGTGCACGCCCGCACGACCGGGGCGGGTGCACCGCATGTCGTTCCTCGACGCCGGTGGCAGCGCGACCAGCTCGCACGGCTTCGGCGTTCCGGAAGCGGTCGAGCTGGCGCAGGCGCTGGACCGGTTGCCGCGGCGGTTGGTCGTGCTGGCCGTGGAGGTGTCGGACGTGGCTTTCGGCCCCGGCCTCAGCCCACCGGTCGCCGCGGCCGTCCCCGAGCTGGTGCGCGAGGTCATGCGGGAAGTCGCGACAGACGTCCCGGGCCGTTGAGGACTTTCGACGGCGTCGCCCGTGAGCCGCGCCCAGCAGGCTGGGGACGAGGCACGAGACGAGGAGACGTAGCCATGACCGCCATTGCCGACACCAAGGCCGCGCCCCGCGCCGACACCGGTGCGATCGCGCTCGCGGTCCTGCGGATCACGACCGGGTTCGTGTTCCTGTGGGCGTTCTTCGACAAGTTCTTCGGGCTGGGTTACGCCACCAAGCCGGCCGGCGCGTACCTCTACGGCGGGTCGCCGACCAAGGGCTTCCTCAGCCGGGTCGAGGTCGGCCCGTTCGAGTCCACCTTCCACGCCTGGGCCGGCGACTCGTGGGCAGACTGGCTGTTCATGCTGGGTCTGCTCGGCATCGGCGTCGCGGTCATCGCCGGGATCGGCCTGCGCTTCGCCGCGGTCGCCGGAACCCTGATGATGCTGCTCATGTGGGCCGCCGAATGGCCACTGGCCCAGTTCACCTCAGCCGGCGAACCCAGCATGTCCACCAACCCCATCGTCGACTACCACATCGTCTACGCCGTCGCCCTGGTCACCGTCGCGTTCACCAACGCGGGTGACACCTGGGGCTTCGGCCGCCAATGGGCGCGCCTGCCCCAGGTCCGTGACAAGGCCTGGCTGCGGTGACGCCCCGGAGCAGGCGGACCTCCCCTCCCCCGGTCCGCCTGCTCCCTCGTTCAGAGAGGAAGTCCTGCTGTGGACGGTTTCAAGCGAATCGTGGTCGGTGTCGACGGATCAGCGGCGAGCAAGGCGGCACTGGCCTGGGCGGTGCGGCACGCCGAGGAGCACGGCGCACGGGTGACGGCGGTCTCGGTGTGCCAAGTGCACCCCGTGCCCACGAACGCGTCACCGCCACTCGGGACCGGACCGGACGCGTTCCGCGGCCTGCACGAGCGGTTCCTGCGCGATGCGGTGGCGGAAGTCGGACCGGAGGCCGAGGGCGTCGAGCGGCTCGTGCCGACCGGCGGTCCCGGACACGTGCTGGTGGAACTTTCGAAGGACGCCGACGTCCTGGTCTTGGGCGGCCACGGCTACCGCAGGGCGGGACTGGAGGTCGTCGGCTCGGTGACCGCGCACTGCCTGCGGCACGGCCACTGCCCCGTCGTGATCGTCCCGGTGGGAGGTAAGGACGATGACAACGCGGACGGTGCTCACCTGTCGCGGCCTGCGCAAGAGTTTCGGTGACCTGGTCGCGGTCGACGGCTTGAGCTTCGAACTGGCCGCCGGTGAGACCTACGGGCTGCTCGGCCCGAACGGGGCGGGCAAGACGACCGCCATCTCGATGGCCGTCGGGATCCTCGAACGCGATGCGGGCGAGGTCATGGTGGATGGCAGGCGGTTGTCCACCAAGACCACCGACGCAAAGCGCCTCATCGGTTACGTGCCGCAGGAACTCGCGCTCTACCCGGACCTCACCGGTCGGGAGAACCTGCGCTTCTTCGCCCGCCTGTACGGCATGTCCGGCCGGGCCGCGACCAGGCGCGTGGACCACGTGCTCGACGTCGTGGGTCTGGCGGACCGGGCGGGTGACCTCGCCAAGGAGTACTCGGGCGGGATGAAGCGGCGGCTCAACGTCGGCATCGGCTTGCTGCACGAGCCGCTGCTGCTGGTGCTGGACGAGCCCACGGCGGGCGTGGACCCGCAGAGCCGCAACCAGATCATGGACAACGTCCACGCGCTCGCGGCCACCGGCATGGCGATCCTCTACACCACCCACTACATGGAAGAGGCCGAACGGCTGTGCGACCGGGTAGGCGTCATCGACTCGGGTCGGCTGATCGCCGAGGGCACCCGGCGCGAGCTGGTGGACCGACTCGGCGAGCACGATCGGATCTCGCTGGTGTTGCAGGGCGACACCGAGCAGGCGCTGCGCGCGGTCGGCTCGCTGCCCGTCGTGCTCGCGGCCGCCGCGCACGGCCACGAGATCGACCTGGTGGTCGACGACGCGAGCGCGTGCCTGCCCGACGTGCTCGCCTCCGTGCGCGTCGACGGGGTCGTGGTGCGGTCGGTCGAGGTTGCCGAACCGAACCTGGAGGCCGTGTTCCTGCACCTGACCGGCCGAGCGTTGAGGGAGTGAGCCGGATGCGCCACGCTGTGCTCATCGCCGCGAAGGACCTGCGCGAACGCGCCCGGGACAAGTCCGTGTTCCTCTTCGGGCTGCTGCTCCCGCTCGGCTTGGTCCTCGTGCTCAACCTGGTGTTGGGCGATCTGTCCGGCTCGTCGCCCTTCCGGTACGTCGTCGTGGACGACGACCACGGACCCGTGGCGGTCGCGTTCGTGGAGCACGTGCTGCCCGCTGCCGAGGAGAGCGGGGCGGTCGAGGTCCGCACCGCGGCCACGACCGACGAGGCGCGACGGCTCGTCGCGGACGGCGAGGTCTCGGCGGCGTTCCTGCTGCCCGCCGACCTGTCGACTGACGTGCTGTCCGGTACGGCCGCCGCCATCGAGGTGGTGGGCGACGTGAACGCCCCGCTCGGCACGGAAGTCGCCAGGTCGATCGCCGCGTCGTTCACCGACGGGTTGCACTCGACGCGTGTCGCGGTGGCCGCCGCCGTCCGGGCGGGATCGGCGCTCGACCCGGCCGAACTGGCCCGACTGGCCGCCGCGGAACCCGACCCCCGGCCGGTGGTGGACGACCCGACCGAGCGCCGCGAGCTCGACACCACCACGTACTACGCGGCGGGCATGGTGGTGTTCTTCCTGTTCTTCACGGTGCAGTTCGGGATCACCAGCCTGCTGGACGAGCGCCACGACGGCACGCTGGCGAGGCTGCTCGCCGCGCCTCTGAGGCCCTCGTCGATCCTGGTGGGCAAGCTGCTGACCAGCGTCGCCGTCGGGTGGGTGAGCACGGCCCTGCTCGTGGTGGGCACGACCCTGCTCGTCGGCGCCCGCTGGGGCAACCCGCTCGGGGTCGCGCTGCTGGTCGCCGTGTGCGTGCCGGCGGCCACCGGAACGGTCGCCGTGGTGTCCGTGCTCGCGCGCACGGCCGCGCAGGCCAGTGGGTGGCAGGCGGTCGTGGCGGTCACGCTCGGCTCGCTGGGCGGCACCTTCTTCCCCGTCGCGCAGGTCGGCGGGGCGTTGGCGGCAGCGGCGGGCTTCTCGCCGCACCAGTGGTTCCTGCGCGGCTTGGCCGACCTGTCCGCCGGTGAGGTGAGCGCGGTGCTGCCGTCGGTCGCCGCGCTGGGCGGGTTCGCAGTCCTCACGATCGGCGCGGCGTTGCTGATGACGAAGAAGGCGGTGGCGCTGTGAAGGCGCTCGCGATCGCCGGGGTGAACCTGCGTCGGATGTTCCGCGACCGCGTCGGCCTGTTCTTCCTGTTCGTGCTCCCGTTCCTGCTCGTGCTCGTGCTGGGCGCGGCCTTCGGCGGCGGGGTGACGCCCAAGCTCGGCGTGGTGGGCGGTGACGCGCACCTGCTCGACGCCCTGCGCGCCGACCGGGCGCTCCAGGTGGAGACCTCGGCCGACGACGCCGCGTTGCGGACCGCGGTCGAACGCGGGGAGGTCAGCGCGGGTCTGGTCGTCACACCGACCGAGGTGCGGTTGCTGACCAGGCCCGACCAGGGTGGGCAGCAGATGCGGCTGGCCGTGGACGACGTGCTGTCCCGCGAGTCCGCGCGGCTCGCCGCGGCCCGGTTCACCTCGACGCAGACCGGCGTGGACCAGTCGGCGGCGTTGGCTGTCGTGGACTCGGTGGTGGACGCGGTGCCGCCGGTGTCGGTCGAGGTCACGACCAGCGGCCGATCGGCGTTCCCCGAGAGCGCCGGGCGCTTCGACACCAGCGCGTCCACGCAACTGCTGCTGTTCGTGTTCCTCACCGCGCTCACCGGCTCGGCGGCGTTGGTGGAGACCCGACGGCTCGGTGTGTCGCGACGGATGCTGGCCACACCGACGACCTCGACGGCCATCGTCCTCGGTGAAGGACTCGGCCGCGTCGCGGTGGCGCTGGTGCAGGGCGTCGTGATCGTCGCCGGGACTTCGCTGCTCTTCGGCGTCCGCTGGGGTGATCCGATCGCCGCCGGGGTGCTGCTGCTGGTGTTCGCGCTCGTCGCGGGCGGTGCGGGGATGGTGCTGGGAGCGGTCTTCCGCACCGAGCAGCAGGTCGGCGCGGCGGCGCTGATGTTGGGCATCGGGTTCGCCGCCCTGGGAGGGTCGATGGTGCCGCTGGAGCTGTTCGGCGACACCGTCCGGACCATCGCGCTCGTCACGCCCCACGCGTGGGCGAACAACGCGTTCGCCGAACTGGCCCGGCACGGCGGTCTGGTGGACGTGCTGCCCGAGATCGGCGTGCTGGCCGGCTACGCGGTCGTGCTGTTCGCGTTCGGCGCGTGGCGCCTGCACCGGTCGCTGTCCCGGTGAGGTCGGGGGGCGTGCCCCTTGCGGCCCCAGCGGAAGTAGGTCAGTGGGCCGACGATGTTCACCGCGATCGCCAGGGCCCACCAGCGCTTGCGGCCGTTGACGGCCTCGGCGGGCCGCCGCGCGAGGTCCGCCCACGCCGCGCCCGCGAGCGCGACCTCGACCGCGCTCAGCGCCAGGATGCCGCGCCGCTGCGCGGAGGTCATCTCCAACCAGGTCTTGTGCCTCTTCATACCGGCCAGCGTCCTCCCGGTGGCGTGCGAGACCACAGGGTCCTTGTACTCCGATCGCTGGACCTAGTGCCCCGCTCGTCGAGGGCCTTCGACCGCATCCACCGAGGGGTGCCGGGTGAGCTACTGGTGTCGACGAGAGGAGTGGTCATGCACTGGTATCACGGGTATGGCATCGGCTACGGCAGCGTGATGATGGCCCTGATCGGACTCCTGCTGCTCGGTGGTGCGGTCGCGATCACCGTGTTGGCGATGCGCCGCCCGCACGAAGACCAGGGCTCCGCGCTGCGCGTCCTCGAGGCCCGACTGGCCAGGGGCGAGATCGACGCGGACGAGTTCCGGCGCGTGCGCGACCTCTTGCGAAACCCCTGAACCGAGGTGATCCGCCGTGACTTCCACCCTCCCGCGTCCGCTGCTGATCGACCAGCTCGCGCCGCGGCCTGATTTCACCCGGTCCGCGCACGTCGTGGTCGAGGCCGACCCGGTCGCGACCTACGACGCGCTGCGCGAGCTCGACTTCAGTGACCTCCACGGGCCCGTGCTGGACGCGATGACCTGGGCGCGCAGGCTGCCCAACCTGCTCAAGGGGCGTCCCACCTGGCACGCCCGGATGACCTTGGACGACATCCCCGCCGATTCGGGGTGGGTCCGCCTCGCCGAACTGCCGGGCACCGAGATCGTGTTCGGCGCCATCGGCACGTTCTGGCGGCCGTTCGTGCACGTCCGCGATCTCGAAGCGCGCGACTTCCCCGACTTCGTCCGGCCGGGCTACGGCAAGGTCGTCTGCTCCCTGTCGGTCGTCCCCTACGGGCAGCGGCGGACGCTGCTGACCTATGACACGCGGACCACCGCGACCGACCCGCGGTCGTGGGCACGCCTGCGCCGCTACTGGCACCTGGCCGGCCCATTCGTCACGTTGCTGGAACACGCGGTCCTGCGGTCGATCAAGGAACACGCCGAACGAGGTGGCACCCGATGACCGTCGTCGTCCACACCAAACAGCTGAGCAAGGACTACGGCCGTCGGCGGGCGCTGCACCAGCTCGACCTGGACCTGCACGCCGGCGAGGTCTACGGGCTCCTCGGACCGAACGGCGCGGGCAAGACCACCACCATCCGCCTGCTGATGGACCTCATCCGCCCCACGCGGGGCCGGATGGTGCTCTTCGGCGAGGACCTCGCCACCGGCTCGGTCCAGGCGCGTCAGCGCATCGGCTATGTGCCGGGTGACCTGGTGCTCTACGACCGGCTTACCGGCGAGGAGCACCTGCGGCTGTTCGCGGGGCTGCGCGGGCACCCGGACCTGACCGAGGCCCGCGTGCTGGCCAAGCGGCTCGACCTGGACCTGGGCCGCCGCGCGGGCGAGCTGTCCAAGGGCAACCGGCAGAAGCTGGGCATCGTGCAGGCCTTCCTGCACCACCCCGAGCTGGTGATCCTCGACGAGCCCGCAAGCGGTCTGGACCCGGTGGCCCAGCGCGAGTTCCACGCACACCTGCGCGAGTTCGCCGCCGACGGCGGCACCGCCCTGTTCTCCTCGCACGTGCTGTCCGAGGTCGAGCAGGTCGCCGACCGCGTCGGCATCCTGCTCTCGGGGACCCTGGTCGTCGACGCGCGGGTCGACGCGTTGAAGGCCAAGGCGTTGCGTGCCCTGACATTCACCTTCGCCGAGCCGGTGCCGGCCTCGGTGTTCGAAGGCGTCGCCGGCGTGCGCGAGGTGCGTGCCGACGGCATGTCCGTGCACTGCCGGGTCGTGGGCCCGGTCGGCGAACTGGTCCGTGCCGCGGCGTTGTACTCCCTGGTCAACGTGACCAGTCAGGAACCCGACTTGCAGGAGATCTTCCTCGACTACGTGGAGGGCGAGGACCGTGGCCGCTGAGCTGATCGGGAAGACCCTGCGGGACAACCGGGGCAGCGCGCTGGGCTGGGGTGCGGTACTGGTCGCGAGCGTCGGTCTCCAGCTGGCCGTCTACCCGGCGGTCCGCAATGCCCGCGCCGACCTCGACCAACTCCTCGATGCCTACCCCGAGGCGTTCAAGGCGCTGTTCGGCGTGCAGGGCTCGTTCACCAGTGGCGTCGGGTACGTGCAGGCCGAGGTCTTCGGCTTCCTCGCGCCGCTGGTGCTGCTCGGCGTCGTGATCGGCCAAGCCGCCCGCGCCACCGCGGCCGAGGAGCGCGCCGGGACCCTGGACCTGCTCCTGGCCAACCCGGTGTCCCGCACCAGGGTTCTGGCGGACAAAGCACTCGCGATCGTGGTGAGCCTGCTGGCCGTCACGGCGGCGTTGGCCGCCGTGCTCGTCGTCGGTGGCCGGATGGCCGGTCTGGACGTGCCGGTTCCCGGCCTGATGGCCGCGTGCGCCGCTTCGGCGGTCGTCGCGCTGCCGTTCGGGGCGCTCGCCCTGTTGGTGGGTGCGACGACCGGCCGTCCGGGGTGGGCGGTGGCGGTGCCGGTCGGTGTCGCGTTGCCCACGTTCCTGCTTGACGCCTTGTCCGCGCTGAGCGACGACCTGCGGCCGTGGCGAGTGCTCTCGCCCTTCCACCACGCCGGGATCGACGACGCGCTCGCCGGTCACCCGGGTTGGGGCGGGATCGCGGTGCTGCTGCTCGTCACAGCAGTCCTGATGGGCGCGGCAATTGCAGTGTTCCAACGCCACGACGTCACACGATGACAGGAGCAGACGGATATGACCACCACACAACAGGAACGGACCTACACCGCACAGGTCACGGGTCAGGCGATCGTCGACAAGGCGGAGGAACTCGCGCGCGGAGCCGGCGCCCGGTACGTCGTCGTCAAGGACGACGACGGTCATCCGGTGGTGAAGATGCCGGTCATCGCCGGCGTGGTCCTCGGCGCCCTCGCGCCGATCGTGACCGCGGTCGCCGCCATCGCCGCCCTCTCGTG
Organism: Actinosynnema sp. NPDC037264; assembly: GCF_055603705.1. Taxonomy (NCBI): domain Bacteria; kingdom Bacillati; phylum Actinomycetota; class Actinomycetes; order Pseudonocardiales; family Pseudonocardiaceae; genus Actinosynnema; species Actinosynnema sp. NPDC037264. Next base: position 78,877 of record NZ_JBVJVK010000032.1, read on the forward strand.
CGGCTGGACCATCACCCTCGAACGGCACCAGGACCGGAAGGTGGCACCATCATGAAGCCCGTGCGGATCTGGATCGGCACCGTGCTCGTCACGCTCGGCGTGCTCGGCGTGCTCGACGCCACGGACGTCCTCGACTTCGGCACCACGTTGGGCGACTGGTGGCCGATCGCCGTCATCGGCGTCGGCCTCACCGCCATGCTCACCCAGAAGCACGTCTCGCTCGGCCCGGCCGCGGTGAGCGCGATCGGGCTCGTGCTCCTGGCCGACCGCCAGGGGTGGACCACCGGCAACCTGCTGTGGCCGGTCCTGCTGCTGCTCGTCGGCGTCGCCGTTCTCGCCGGACTGCGCACCCTCCACACGGCGGACCACCACGACACCGACGACATCGGCGTGCCCGTGGCGCTGTTCGGCGGCACGAAGGTACGCAGCCGCGCCGAGCACCTGACCCGCGCCAGCGTGTCGGCCGTGTTCGGCGGAGCGGTCCTCGACCTCCGCGACGCGCACATCGACGACGAAGCTTCTGTCGACGCCTTCGCGCTGTTCGGCGGCGTGGAGATCCTCGTTCCGAGGGGGTGGCGCGTCTCGATGGGAGGACTGCCGTTCTTCGGCGGCTACGACGACAACACCGAACGCGAGACGGCGAACGCCCTCGACGCGCCCGTGCTCAAGGTCAACGCCACGGCGCTGCTCGGTGGTGTCGAGGTCCGCAACGACCCCAAGTAACCGAAGCACCCCGCGCACGTCCGGGAGACCGTCGACAGGACGTTCTCCGGTGAGCGTCCTGTCGACGGGCCCTTGTTAACGGTTGTCGGTGGTCGCGTCGGCCTCGCCGACCGCGGCACGGCCTGCTTCAAGGCGGGCGACGGGCACCCTGAACGGTGAGCAGGACACGTAGTCGAGGCCGACCTCGTGGAAGAACCGGATGGACGCGGGGTCGCCACCGTGCTCGCCGCACACGCCCAGTGCGAGGTCCGGACGCGCTGCACGGCCCTCCCTCACCGCGATCTGGATCAACCGGCCGACGCCTTCGCGGTCGATCGTCTCGAACGGCGACACGTCGAACACGCCCTCGGCCTCGTACACCGGGAAGAACGAGCCCTCGACGTCGTCGCGGGAGAAGCCCCACACGGTCTGCGTCAGGTCGTTGGTGCCGAAGGAGAAGAACTCGGCGGTCCCGGCGATGCGGCCCGCGGTGACCGCGGCGCGTGGCAGCTCGATCATCGTGCCGATGCGGTACTGGATGCCCACGCCGGACTCGAAGGCGACGTCGGCGACGGTTCGCCGGGCCCGCGCCGCGACCACCTCCAACTCGCGCGAGTCGCCGACCAGCGGGATCATGATCTCCACGTGCGGCTTCCCGCCCGCCCGAATCCGCGACGCCGCGGCTTCGGCGATCGCGCGGACCTGCAGGTCGTAGAGGGCCGGGATGAGCAGCCCGAGCCGCACGCCGCGGGTGCCGAGCATCGGGTTCTGCTCGTGCAGCCGGTCGACCGCGCGCAGCAGGTCCTCCGGTGCGTCCGTCCGGCCGAGCGCCTTGGCGACCGCGACGCGAGCGGTGAGCTCGACGCGGTCGGGCAGGAACTCGTGCAGCGGCGGGTCGAGCAGCCTGATCGTGACCGGCAGGCCGTCCATCTCCTCGAAGATGCGCGTGAAGTCGCCGCGCTGCAACGGGAGCAGCGCGGCGAGCGCCTCGGCACGGGCGTCGTCATCGGCAGCGAGGATCAGTCGTTCGACGAGCACGCGACGGTCGCCGAGGAACATGTGCTCGGTGCGGCACAGCCCGATGCCGGTGGCGCCGAGTCGGCGGGCACGGCGCGCGTCTTCGGGGGTGTCGGCGTTGGCCCGCACCTCCAGCCGGTGCCGGCGGTCGGCGTGGATGATGATCCGGTCCACGGCCCGCAGCAGGTCGTCGCCCCCGGCGGGGCGGCGGCCCTCGAAGTAGTCGGCGACGGGGGACGGGACCACCGGCAGTTCGCCGAGGTACACCGTGCCGGAGGTCCCGTCGACCGAGATCACGTCGCCTTCCGCGACCACCGTGCCGTCGGCGGTGGTGAAGCGGCGGGCCTCGGCGTCGATGGTCAGCGACTCCGCGCCGCACACGCAGGTCCGGCCGAGACCTCTGGCGACGACCGCGGCGTGCGAGGTCTTGCCGCCTCGGCTGGTGAGCACCCCTCGGGCGTGGATCATCCCGTCGAGGTCGTCGGGGTTGGTCTCGCGGCGCACGAGGATCACCGCCGCGCCCTCCTCGCCCCGGCGGACCGCGGTCGCGGAGTCGAACACCACCTCGCCGACCGCCGCGCCGGGCGACGCGGCGATACCGGTGGCCAGCGGTGCCCGGTCGGTGTCGCCGAAGCGCGGGAACATCAGCTGGGCCAACTGCGCGCCGGTCACCCGCCGCAGCGCCTCGTCGTCGTCGATCAAGCCCTCCTCGCGCAACGCGTCGGCGATGCGGAACGCGGCGGCCGCGGTGCGCTTGCCCACGCGGGTCTGCAGCATCCACAACTTGCCGCGCTCGATGGTGAACTCGATGTCGCACAGGTCGCGGTAGTGCTCCTCCAACGTCGCCATGATCCCCATCAGCTGCTCGTGACCCCTCGGTTGCAGGTCGGCGAGGCGGTGCAGCGGCAGCGTGTTGCGGATGCCGGCCACGACGTCCTCGCCCTGGGCGTTGGGCAGGTAGTCACCGTAGACGCCGGGCGCACCCGTGGCCGGGTCGCGCGTGAACGCGACACCGGTGCCCGAGTCGTCACCCAGGTTGCCGAACACCATCGCGCACACGTTGACCGCCGTGCCCAGGTCCTCCGGGATGTGCTCGGCGTGCCGGTAGACCTGGGCGCGCTCGGTGCGCCACGACGCGAAGACCGACGCGATCGCCATGTCCAACTGCTCACGCGGGTCCTGCGGGAACTCCCGGCCGGTGTGCTCGCGGACGATGTCCTTGAACGTCGCGGTCAGCGCGCGCAGGTCGGCGGTGTCCAGGCCGAGATCGCCGGTGACGCCCTTGGCCCGCTTGGCCGCCCGCAGGGCAGCGGCGAAGTGCTCCCCGTCGACACCCAGCACCGTCGTGCCGAACATCTGCACCAGCCGGCGGTAGGAGTCCCACGCGAGCCGCTCGTCCCCCGCCCACGCGGCCAGCCCGGCCACCGAGTCGTCGGTCAACCCGATGTCCAGGACCGTGTCCATCATGCCGGGCATCGAGAACCGGGCGCCGGAGCGGACCGCGACCAGCAGCGGCTCGTCGACCTGCCCCAGCTTGCGGCCCATCGCCCGCTCCAGCGCGTGCAGGTGCTCGTCCACCTCCGCGGCCAGCCCTTCCGGCACCGCACCGGTGGCCAGGTAGGCGCGGCAGGCTTCGGTGGTGATCGTGAACCCGGGCGGCACGGGGAGCCCCATCACGGTCATCTCCGCGAGGTTGGCGCCCTTTCCGCCGAGCAGGTCCGCCATGAACCGGTTGCCCTCGGCGAAGTCGTACACGTACTTGGGCATCGTCATCGCTCCTCTTTCAGTCGCTTCTGAACAGGTGCCTGGACGGCACGGCGGAAGCCGGGAGGCTCACTCGGACCGGCACGCGCACGGGGTGGTCCCTGCTCACGCCGCTTCAGGACGTTGATCGACGCCGCCTCCGGCAACAGCCCGAAGATCGCGATGCCGCAGACGATCAAACCGCTCATGACGGCACTCCATCCGGTCCCATCCCGCCCTCTCACGATGCACCGGCCGCATCGGCCACGCCGCTGCCGAAGGTCCCCGGTCGACGCTCCGAACGTCCCTGGCCACCACGGGGCGCATCGGACACCGCCCGACACCGGGACACGCACTTCCCACCGCGGCCTCCGACCTCGGGCAACGGCGGTGCGCCGGCCGATGCCGGAATCGGCTCAACGTCGCGGTGGTCCGCCTCGACGCACGGGTATCGACTCGTCCCGCAACTGCGTCCGATATTCCCGGTAGGTAGTCCACAGCTCGCGAGCGGACGGTCGCCGCTTGCAGCCGTTCCGTCTCGCGGCGCCGTTGCCCGCCGGTCCGGCAGTCCCGACCCGAGGACGCCCTCGGACGACGAATCCGGAGGGCACCATGGACGTGACGGCACAACGAAGTCCGACTCGCCGCGCCTTTCACCGGTGCGGCAACCGGCTGCCCACACGCCGGCGTCGTCCCGGAAGGGGCCGGCCCCCTTCGACGCGGACCTCTAACCGCCAACGCCGGCACCGGCGCCGTGTGGATCCCAGGGTCGGGAGTCCCGGCCCGACGGTGCCCCTCGCCGTCCGCTGGTGTGCCGGACCACGCGACGTGTTCGCGACCCGCCGCTCGACCGGATCCGGACGCGGGCCGACGAAGCGGTGGACCACCTGCGCACGGGGACGGGTTCGTCGAGCCGCACCGCCTGCTCCTCGACCACCCATCGGCAATGCGACGGGCGCGGCGGCGACTTCGCCCCTCTCGCCCCGTGCGCGTGCGGCCCGCTGCCGGATTCATCGGTCGATCGGTCCTTCGGGGCGGGTTCCCCGCCATCCCGGGACTTTCTGCCCTGGAGGCGTGCCGCAGCGCGTCCGAGACTGGTCGGAGGAGTCGTTGAAGGCTCGTGGTCATCGGCTTCGAGCCGCGACCGAGGCGGTCGCGTTCCGCGGTGATCCCGCCATCGCCACGGGAATGTCCACAAGAGAGGTGTGACCATGTCGATCGACGTGCAACAACCGAAGGCCTACGACCTGGTGGGCGACGTGATCCAACTCGCCGGGGTGGCCGGCGGCGCGTTCGAGGCCAACTTCAACTACCGCGTGCACGAGGGCCACGACGAGGTGGTCGGGTACTTCATGGCCGGTGACGGCACCGGCGGACACGGCCAGTTCCAGGTCGCCGCGGACGTGACCGGGGCGGCGTTCACCCTGAACCGGGTATTCATCGAGGTCTACCACACCTCCCCCAAAGACGGTGAGGAACTCGACAAGGTGATCGTCCCCGTGGTCCTCGGCTCCAAGATCGTCCCCGGCTACCACTCCTACCTCGAGCACGTCGTCTCGGCGGGCGAGACGCTGTGGGCGATCGCCACCCGCTACTACGGCTCCGGCAACCTCTACTACCGACTGGTAGCCGCCAACCCGCTCACCATCACCAACCCCAACGTCATCAACCCCGGTGACGTCATCCGCGTGCCACAGGGCACCTGACCCACGGTGCGGACCGGACGACTCGACGGCGTCGTCACCACTGGTCGTCGGTTGTCGCGGTCGGAGCTCGCTCACCGGCTACGCCCTCGGCTCCGCCAGCCGCGCCGTCATCCACCAAGCGCCGTGCCCGGTTCTGGTGGTGCGCGGAAAGGAGGACGAGCGGTGACAGGATGTCGGCGGTCCGCGCCGACACGTCCGGTGAGACCCGGTTGCACTTGTCCGTCGCGTTGATCGACGTGGACAACACGGTTCGACAGCGTGAAACCAACCGCCGAGCACCGACCGTCACACGACGGCGCCGCCGTGCGGTACGCCAGAGTCGTGGATCCGGCACGACACAGGGACTCGGGATCACCCCCGACCCCTGCGACGGCCGATCCTTCTCACGGGCCACCGCCCGGACCACCCTGGTGGCGCACGCGGTGCCGCGGCCTCGCGGTCGTCAGGGCCCACGGCGGCACCGTCACGGCTGCGTCGGGAGCGGCCGGGGGAAGCACCTGCACCATCCGTCTGCCGACCCCGGACGGGCGTCCGCCGGCCACCCGACGTTCGGGAGGCCCATCGGGCTGACGACTGTGTGGCTCAGGCAGCGCCGAGCGGCCCGAGCGATCGCGTTATCCGGGCGGCCGAGCGGCTGGGGTGATGGTGGTGCCCTCAGCTCCGGGGCGTCGGCTCATGCGCCGAGGCGAGCGTGAAGTAGGCCTCTTCTTCCTGGGCGAAGTGCAGCGTCAGCACGGCGTCCAGTCCGTAGAGGGTGGCGCGGACGTCGTCGACCTGCTCCGGCTCGATACCGTCGGGTGATTCGCGCAGGTGCCTATCCAGCCTGCGGCCCAGGCGCTCGATCTCGGCGTGGCCGCGGCTCATCGTCACCGTGCTCTCCGGCCCGCTCAGGAGCCCGACCAACGCGGGGTACAGCTCGGTCTCCTCCGCTCGTTCGTGCGGCAGGATCCGCTCGGCGAGCAGGTGGTGCGCCCGGCGGATGGCGGCGTCGGCGTCCGGGCAGGCTCCGTCCGAGAGTGCGTCGGCGGCCTGCCGGACGGCGTTGCGCGCGGCGAGCAGCTCCCCGTGCTCGTGCGCGAACCGGTGCAGCAGCCGGTCGGCCTCGTCGGTGACGTGGCGTCGGACAGGGCTGCGCAGGGCGCGCAGCGCGTTGAGGATCACCGCCACGTCGATAGCAGCGGGCACGGCGTCGCGGTGACCAGCACCGCCACCGCACGTCCCGGGTCCCCGGTCACCGCCCACGCGACCGCGGCGAGCAACAAGGCCGCGGGCAGGAACCACACCGCGATCCGATCCGCCAGCCTCGCCACGGGGGCACTGCCCGCGGCAGCCTCACGGGCCAACCGCACCACACCGGCGTACGTGCTGTCCTCGGCCGTGGCCGACGCGGTCAGGTCCGCAGCGGCCCCCGCGTTCACAACACCGCTGCGCACCGAGTCCTCACGGACACGCGCAACGGGCGCGGCCTCCCCGGTGAGCGCCGACTCGTCGAACACACCGCCGTCGAGCAGCACGCCGTCGACCGGCACGATCCCACCGGAAAGCACCACGACACGATCGTCACGCCGGACGTCACCGATCACCACCGTGTCCACCCGGTCGCCCCGTCGCACGTGCGCGCGGTTCGGCGCCCGTTCGAGCAGGGCGGAGAGGTCGCGTCGCGCGCGGCGGCGCGCCGCGCTCTCCAGCACTCGTCCCGTGGCCACCATCACGGCGATGATCGCCCCCGCAAGGAACTCACCCACGGCCAGCGTGCCGCCGAGAGCGAGGACGGCGAGCAGGTCGGCGCCCCACCGACCGGCACGCAGGTCCGCCACGACCCAGGCGATCGCCGGGACCAACGCCACACCGGCCGCGGCCGCCCACAACACATCCGCCGGAACCGACCCGGACAACCGGGCGATCCCGCCACCGACGAGCAGCGCACTCACCGCGATCAACAGCAGCAGCTCGCGCGAGAGCGCACGGAACCGTCGCATCAGGACTCACCGACCTCGTCTACTGGACGCGTCCGGTACGGCTCACGCGTTCCACCGTCGGCGGGCGCTGCCCACGACACCGGACAGCAGCGCCGTGATCGAGAAGCCGATCGCGGCGTTGAGCACGGCCGTGAACACACGGCTCTCGGTGGCCACGTCGAGGCTCAGCGGCAGCACCACCGCGATCGCGGTCAACAGCACCATGATCCAGGTGAAGAACCGGACCGCACGAGGGGTGGTCGTCAGCAGCAACTGCACCAGGCCGGTGGCCGCGAACGCGCACACCGCCGAGACAAGCGCGTAGGTCAAGGTGTTGGCGTTGCCCCAGGCGCCCTCGCCCTTCGGTGCGAGCACCGCGATGTCGAGCAACCCGCGGGCCACGAGGATCCCGACGACCGCCAGCAGTCCGGCGACCAGCGCGGTCGCGGCTCCACCGGTCCACAGCCGTCCCGTGTGGAACCCGTCGAGCGGACGCTCTCCGGCCGGCGTGTCGGACCGGACCGTCGGGAACGCCAAGGTCTCCGGAGGATCGGCCTCCGGGGGCCACGAGACCACGAAGTCCTTCGGTTGGTCCGTGCGTGTGCCGTGGTCGTTCATGCGACTGGTCATGGCGGTTCCTCCTCCGGGTGGACGTGACGCTTCGAACACCTGCCCGTGCGCTTCCACCTTCGCCTTCCGGAACCGCGAACCCCAGGGTCGGAGGTCCTCACGGGCCAAGTCCCGGCACTCGGCGCGGATCCCGGCCTGCGCGGGTCGAAGGTCCCTGTACCGCCGCACCGCCCGGGAGAAGGCTGGAAAGCACAAAGGAGAGAGGGACGCCATGACCGCCGCGCTCGACACCATCACGACCAGCCTCAACCCCGTCGCGGACCGGTGTGACCGGTGTGGTGCGCGTGGACGGGTGCGCATTGTGCTGAGGGACGGGCAGTTGACGTTCTGCGACCACCACGAACGCCGCCACCGAGCCGCGCTCGAGCGCGTCGCCGTGCGGATCGAGCACCACGTCGAACCCCGCGACCGCTGACCACGGACACGAGAGTGAAGGAGGACCCGATGCGAGAGACCAAGCAGTGGCGCGTCAACGTCACCATCGACGAGCACGACGACAAGACCAGGGCGAAGGCGCGCCTGCACACACGCGACGACACCCACCTGGTCGGTGTCGGCACGGCAAGGCTGAACCCGGCCGACACCGACATCCCCGAGATCGGCGACGAACTCGCCACCGCGAGGGCGCTGTCCGACCTCGCCCACCAACTCCTCGACGCCGCGACGTCCGACATCGAGGGTGTCACCCACGAGCCGGCGCACCTGACCAGGTGACCGGGAACGGAGGTTCGACATGACCGAGCAGTTGGAAACCCCGCGGACCACGCGCCTGCGCGGGCAAGCACTCGTCGAGAAGGTCAAGGAACTGCTCCACGAGGGCAACGTCCGGCGTCTGGTCATCAAGGACGACAAGGGCCACACCGTGATGGAGATCCCTGTGACGGCAGGCGTCGTGGCGGCGGTCGTGGCCCCCGTCGTGACCGCCGTCGCGGCGATCGCGGCCCTGGCGAGCGAGTGGTCGATCGACGTCGAGCGGCACGAACCACCGCGGACCTGACCGGTCAGGAGGAGACGATGACGAGCACATCGATCCGACCGATCGTCACGACTGGACCACGTGCCGGCTATCTGGTCGGCACCGTGGTCAACGTGATCCTGCTGGTCCTGGTCAACGTGTCACCGGGGTGGGGTGCCGTTCCGTTCCTCACCGAGGACGCGGTCGACGTGGTGGTGTGGGTCGACGTCGGGCTGGTGCTCGGCATCGTCGTCAACACGCTCTGCGCGCTGTTCCCCCGACGCCGGCTGGTGCTGCTCGGCGACGTGCTGACGACGACGGCGACGCTGGCCGCGCTGACATCGATGTCGGCGGTGTGGCCGTTCCGGTTCGACGACGCGGAAATCCCGTGGACGACGATCACACGCACGACGCTGACCATCGTGCTCGTCGCCGTGTCGATCGCCCTCCTGGTCCAGCTCGTCAAGCTCCTGCACGCCCTGGTCGCACCGGACGTCGACCCGTGACGACCACGAGCCTCACGTGGTGCCGGACGTCCCAGTCGATCAGGGACCTTCGCCCGCGTCGCACGACCGTCGGCGGCGCGAAGCTCATGGCGAAGACGAGAGCAAGAGGAGAGAAGCCATGACAGCGCTCAGCCACTCCGGTGCCACGACAAAGGCCACGGCCCGTACGACCGCGACGACGGCGGTCCGCGCCGACGCCGGGGGCATCGCGCTCGCGGTCCTGAGGATCACGACCGGGTTCGTGTTCCTCTGGGCGTTCTTCGACAAGCTGTTCGGCCTCGGTTACGCCACGAAGGCCGCCAACGCGTGGATCAACGGCGGGTCGCCCACCAAGGGCTTCCTCAGCCGGGTCGCGGTCGGACCGTTCGAGTCCACCTTCCACGCCGTGGCAGGCGCCTGGTGGGCCGACTGGCTGTTCATGCTCGGCCTTCTCGCCATCGGCGTCGCGGTGGTGGCGGGCATCGGCCTGCGCCTCGCCGCCACCGCCGGAACCCTCATGATGCTGCTCATGTGGGCCGCCGAATGGCCACTCGCCCAATTCACGTCGGCCGGCGAACCCAGCATGTCCACCAACCCCGTCATCGACTACCACATCATCTACGCCGTCGCCCTGATCGCGGTCGCCTTCGCCGGCGCGGGCGCCACCTGGGGCCTCGGCCGCTGGTGGGCGACCCTGCCTGTGGTCCGCGACCACGCCTGGCTGCGATGACGACCACTGGAGCGGGCGGGCCTCGACGGCTCGCCCGCTCTGGCACGTCCGGGTGAGAAAGCGCGGGATCGTGACGGTCCCCCGGCCCGCGCCGGTGGGTCTGCCCGACCTCACATCGGGGTCCGCCGGAACCCTCTCCGGGGTGGGCCTGCGGTCGGTGAGCCGGCCCAGCGGGTGATCAGCGGTCCGGTGGTGGCCAGGACGAGCACGTAGGCGGTGACCAGCGGCCCCAGTTCGGGTTGGACGGCACCGACCAGGCCCACGATGACGATGGAGAACTCGCCGCGGGCGATCAGCGCGGTGCCCGCACGCAGTCGGCCCCGGCGGGCGGCTCCGTCGCGGCGGGCGGCGTACCAGCCGGTGGCGACCTTGCCCGCGGCGCCGACCACGGCCAGCGCCAGCGCCGTCGGGAGGCTGGGCAGCAGGTCGGCGAGGCTGACGGCCAGGCCGATGGACAGGAAGAACGCCGCGGCGAACAGGTCGCGCAGCGGTCCCAGCACCTGGCGGGCACGTTCAGCGGCCTCGCCGGTGAGGGTGAGGCCGACGAGGAAGGCGCCCACGGCGGCGGAGACGTTGACGTACTCGGCCAGGGCGGCCACGACGAGGGTCGTGCCGAGCACCCGGAGCATGAGCTGCTCGGCGTCGGGGTGGGCCAGCCACCGGTTGACGTGGTGGCCGAAGCGGTGGGCCAGCACGAACGCGACGGCGACGGCCGCCACCGCGACCAGGACGCCCAGCGTCGCCTGCCACCACGTGCCGCCCGCCACCAGCACGGCCAGCACGGGCAGGTAGACGGCCATGGCGAAGTCCTCCATGACCAGCACCGCCAGCACGGCCGGTGTCTCCCGGTTGCCCAGCCGGCGCAGGTCGCCCAGCAGGCGGGCGATGATGCCCGAGGACGACACCCACGTCGCACCGGCCAGCGCGACGATGCCGACGGCGTCGAAGCCGAGCAGCCACCCCGCGCCCGCGCCGGGCCCCGCGCCCAGCACCAGGTCCACCGCGGCGGAGGGCACGTGGCGGCGCAGGCTGTGGGTGAACTCGGCGGTGGAGAACTCCAGTCCCAGCGTGAGCAGCAGCAGCACGACACCGATCGAGGCGCCGGCTTCGACGAACCCGCCGGCCGCGGGCACCGGAGCGACGCCGCCCTCGCCGAGCGCCAGGCCCGCCACCAGGTACAGCGGGATCGGCGGAAGACCGAACCGGCGGGCGGCCGTGCCGAGCGCGCTGAGGACCACCAGGATGACGCCCAGCTCCAGCAGCAGGGCCAGTGACGTGTGCACCCGTGCTCAGCCCTCGACGATCCGGCGCACGCCCTCGATGCCCTCGACCGTGCCGATCACCACCAGCACGTCACCCGCGCGAATGACCTCCGTCGGCATGGGCGAGGCGACGACGTCCTCGCCGCGGACGACCGCGACCACCGACGCGCCCGTGCGGGTGCGCGCCCGCATCGCGCCCAGCGGGTGGTCGACGTGCGGTGACCCGGCCGGCACGTCCACGCGGCCCGACACCAGTCCGGGGACCTCCCTGGACAGGTCGGCGAACCGCTCGGCGATGCGCGGGGCACCGAGGATCTCGGCGACCGTGTCCGCCTCCTGCCGGGTGAGCCGGAACAGCGGCCGGCCCTCGTCGGGGTCCTCGGGCGGGTAGGCGACCAGCTCGAAGTCGCCGTCCCGGCGGGCGATCACGCCGATCCGGTCCCCGTCGGCGTTGGTGAACTCGTAGCGCAGCCCCACACCGGGCAACAGCACCTCGTTGACGTCCATCGGATCATGATGACGCGGGAAGCAGGCGTCGCAGGACGTAGCCGGTGACGGCGGTGGTGGTGGCGGCCATCAGCAGGCCGCCCACGACTCCGATGGCCACGGTGACCGCGAGGGCCTGCCCGGGCTGCCACAGCGGCATGGTGAACCCGAGGAAGACCGCCAGCCCGAGCAGCCAGGCGACCGCCGTGGTGACGATCCAACGGCCCGCCCGCGGCACGTGCCCGCGCAGGACCAGCCACTGCGCCGCGCCGATCGACCCGAGCAGCACGCACCCGAGCGCGGCGGACGCCACGACCAACGGCACCGGGTGCCACGTCGCCATCCCCGCAGCCCAGGTGGAGGGCGCGAGGCCCGCCGAGTACGCCACGACGGCCGCTCCCGAGGTCGCTGCCACCCAGCGCGAGCGGGACACCCCCAGCAGTGCCCGCCGCAGCACGGTGGCCTGACCCCATCCGAGCACCGCCCCCTCGACCGCGCCCGCGGCCAGAAGCGCCGGGACGACCAGCGCGGCTGCCTTGTCCGCGGTGAGCGCACCGACACCCGCAGGCACCGCGAACCCGAGGAACTCCGCGAAGGTGACGAGCGGGAACCAGGTGCGGAACAGCGCCCGTCCGCGCAACGGCGGACCGCCGGCGGGCAGGCCGGTGATCGCCACGACCTGGACGTCGTCGGTGGTCCGGGGGAAGACTCGGCGGTAGACCTCCAGCGCTGCCGTGCGTTCCGAGGCGCCGAGCACCACGCCCGACGCGGTGACCCACCGACCGCCCGACCGCACCTCGACGGGCGCAGCCGCGCGGAAGTGGCGCCACCACCGCTTGCCCGACGCCCGACCCGCGACCACCACCAGCCGGTCGCCGTCGCGGACGTACTGCACCGGCAGTTCGACGGTGGCACCACCGCCCGCGCGATACCGCAACCCGCACACCTTGCCGTCCAGCGCACGGCGTCCCACCGTGCCGAGCAGGCGCAGCACCACCCGGTTCACCAGGGGCGCACGCCGACCCTCGGGCGTGTGATGGCTTCCCGACACGAGCACCATGCCCCCCAGTCCACCTCGCGGGTGGGCGGTGGAACAGGGTCGACGGACCCGCTGCGGCCGGGACGTCGGGCACGGCTCCGAGGTGCCCGATGTGCCCGCGCACCACCCGGAGGAGCGGCAGAGGCCAAAGTCCCGACCGAGGTGGCCCCATGATCCCTGGCCGCCGAGGCGGGCGTTGTCCAGTGTTGTGGCCGAGACCCCCCTCCCCCACCCTGAGGAGACAACCCGTGCTGTCCGCTGCTTCCGCCGAGGTGGTGCGCGCCACGCTGCCCGCCGTGCGCGAGCACGCCGTGCAGATCACCGGCGTGTTCTACCCGTCGATGTTCGCCGCCCACCCCGAGCTGCTCGACCTGTTCAACCAGGGCAACCAGGCCAACGGGCAACAGCGCGTCGCGCTGGCCTCCGCCGTCGTGGCCTTCGCCGAGCACCTGCTCGACCCCGCCGCCCCGCCCTTCGCCCCGATCGCCGAGCGCATTGCGCACAAGCACGTGTCGCTGGGCATCCGCGCCGAGCAGTACCCGATCGTCGGCCGCCACCTCATGGCCGCCGTGGGCACGGTCCTCGGCGACGCCGTCACCGCCGAGGTCGCCTCCGCGTGGGACGAGGTCTACTGGCTGCTCGCGTGCGAGCTGATCGCCGCCGAGGCACGGCTGTACGAGCGCGGCGGCGTCGACCCCGTGGCGCTCTGGCGCCGATGGCGGGTGGCCAAGCGCCAGGACGAGGCCGTCGACGCGGTGTCGTTCACGCTCGTGCCCGACGACGGCGGCCCGGTGCCCGACTTCGCGCCCGGCCAGTACGTCTCCGTCGCCGTCGACCTGCCCGACGGGCGACGCCAGCCCCGGCAGTACTCCCTGTCGCAGGGCCCGGCGCGCGGCTCCTTGAGGATTACCGTGCGCCGCGTGCGCGCTCTCGGCGACGCCCCGGACGGCGCGGTGTCCAACCACCTGCACGACCACGTCCACACCGACGACACCCTGCTGGTCGGCCCACCGGCAGGCGAGAACACCCTCGCCGCCGGCACCGGACCGGTGCTGCTGGTCAGCGGCGGCATCGGCATCACCCCCACCGCGGCGATGCTCGACCACATCTCCCGCACCGACCCCACCCGACAGGTGGTGGTCGCGCACGCCGAGCGCTCCCCCGACCGGCACGCCCTGCGCGTCGAGGTCGACCACCTCGCCACCGGCCTGACCGACGCCGACGTGCTCACCTGGTACGAGACCGGCGAGGACGGACTGCCCGGCCTGATCGACGTCGACGCCCTCCCGCTGCCCGACGACGTCACCGCGCACCTGTGCGGCCCGCTGCCGTTCATGCGTCACGTGCGGGACGGCCTGCTGCGCCGGGGCGTGCCCGCCGACCGCATCCACCACGAGGTGTTCGGACCGGGCATGGTCGACGGCACGAGCGGCTCACCGGCATGACGCGGCCGGAAGTCCTCTCCCGACGGTTGCCTTCGGCCCTGCCGCCCGCCCAGGGGTTCGAGCAGGCTCAGACGTGGAGGTGCCACTCATGACGAGCACGATTCACGCCGGTCCGATCACCGCGGGCGACCTCGCCCACCTGCCCGAGCCGGCACAGCGCTACCTGAGGTTCGCCCTCGTGCCGGGACGTCCGGCCGACGTGTCGTTCCACGCCACCGCGCACGGCTTCTTCCGGACCCGCCCGGACCAGCGCTGGGTCGCCTGCACCAGCGAGCAGCACAACGACGCCACCAGCCTGACCCGCGACTTCCGCCTGCGCCTCAGGCTCGCGCACCTCATCCCGGTGCGGGCGCAGGACGTCTACGAGCACGGACACGGCCGGATGCACGCCACCGCCCTGGGCCTGTTTCCCGTCGCCGACGGCGAGGGCCGCGAGTTCGACCTCGGCGAGCTGGTCACCTTCCTCGACGACGCCGTCCTGCTGGCCCCGTCGATGCTGCTGCGCCTTCCCGTCGAGTGGACTCCGATCGACGAGCACACCTTCGGCCTCACCCTCACCGACCACGACAACACCGTCACCGCACAGGTCACCGTGGACGACCGAGGCGCACCACACGAGTTCAGCACCGACGACCGCTGGGCGGACCTGCCCGAGGGCCTGGTCAAGACCCGCTGGTCCACCCCCGTCGACGGCTGGTGCCTGGTCGCGGGCCGCATGCGCCCCCGTCGCGGCACCGCCGTCTGGCACCTGCCCGACGGACCCTTCGCCTACGCCCAGTTCGACTACACGAACGCGGACATCACCTACAGCACAGTGCCCGACTGACACGCCAGTGCACCTCACGCGGTGCCGTCGGGCTCGGCCACCTCCACGCCGACCACCCCCGGCACCGCACCGGCCACCACGGTGGCGACGTGCCGCTCCCCGTCGTTCGCACCTTCACCCGCAAGAGTGACCACCCCATGGGTGACGGAGATCCGCCACGGCACGCGCCCCGCCGCGACGGCCAGCTGGTGCCGCACGTCGGTCGCGATCACGTCGTCGTCCCGCGCGATCATGCGCAACAGGTCGCGCCTGCTGACCACGCCGACGAGGACGCCGTTTCGCACGACAGGGACGACGCGCAGGTGCTTGTCCAGCATGAGCCTGCTCAACTCGGACACGTGCGTGCGCGGGTCGACCGCGACCACGTCGGTCGTCATGACCTCCGCGACGGTCGTCGACGCCGGCGCGAGCGGCTCGGGCGGCTGTCCGTGCACGAATGTCCGCGGGTCGGGGAGGACGCGGTTGCGCAGCAGATCCGCCTCGGCGACCACGCCCACCAGGCGGTCGCCGCCCTCGACCACCGGCAGCGTGGTGAAACCGTGCTCCACCAGCAGTCGCGCCGCGTCCTTGGCGGCCATCCCCGGCCGCACGGTCACCACGGCGTGTGTCATCAGGTCCTGGGCCTTCATCGCAATCTTCCCCTGATCCGGTGATTTCCGTCGACAGCGCCTTCCGGTGGGCGGCCACTCCTTGCCGGCGGGTCCTCACCAGCGCCTACCCGGCACACCGGACCGGAAACCACGCGCGGCGGACCACGGACCGTTCACCGTCCGCAGCGGTGTGGCTGGTGCTCTGCCGTCCTGTCGGTCGTGAGCGCACCCCGCACGACCAGGCGGGTCACGTCCGGCTGGTGGCGCGGATGGTCCGGGCCCAGGCCGTCGCACGCTCGATCTCGCCCTCCAGCAAGGGGCCCGGGGTGCCTCCGACGTAGAACGACACCGGCGCGCCCGCGAGGGTGAAGCGCAGTCGCCGCAGGCGCTTGGTGATCGCCTTGGCGGCCGAGCCCGGCAGCCATCCCACCTTGACCTTGGTATCGAACGCGATGGCGCTCACAGTGCGGTCGACGGGCGCGAGCGCGTCGAGCCACTCGCGCACGCCGCGTCCACGCGACACCAGTCCACCGGTCGCCTGGTCGGCGGCGGACTTGCGGGTGGAAACCCGGCTCAGGCTGAACGCGTGCGTCGGCGCGCCGACCACGAGTAGGTCGACGCCCTCGGGCAGCACGTCCGGCGCCGCGGCGACCTCCACGACGTCGACCTGCCTGCCTTCCGCCAAGGCCGCACCCACCGCCTCGGCGACCGCCCTGGTGTTGCCGAACATGGATTCGAAGACCACGAGTGCCCGTGCCATCGCCGGTACCACCTTTCTCTGCTTCGTCGTCTCACCACGCTGCCCCTCCCGCGGACCGGCCGACAGCGGCCAACTGCCCTGTCCTGCCGGGACCTCGGGCTCTGCCTCCCGAACCGGCCCGGGTGGACGCTCGGAGTGGACGGAATTCGAGGAGGAGACGATGAAGGCACTCGTTTATCACGGTCCGGGCCGACGGGCGTGGGAGGACGTGCCCGACCCGGAGCTGGTCGACCCGACCGACGCGATCGTCCGGATCACCGCGGCCACGATCTGCGGCACGGACCTGCACATCCTCAAGGGCGACGTGCCCGAGGTGGAGCCTGGTCGGATCCTGGGCCACGAAGGTGTCGGCGTGGTCGAGCGGGTCGGCGCGGCGGTCACCGGGATCAAGCCGGGTGACCGGGTGCTGCTGTCGTGCATCAGCGCGTGCGGTCGGTGCTCGTACTGCCGGACCGGTGTGTACGGGCAGTGCCTGGGCGGGGGCGGCTGGGTGCTGGGCCACACGGTGGACGGCACGCACGCGCAGTACGTGCGGGTGCCGTTCGCGGACACCTCGACCTACCTGCTGCCCGACGGCGTCTCCGACGCCGCCGCGGTCATGCTGTCGGACATCCTGCCCACCGCGTACGAGGTCGGCGTGCTCAACGGCAAGGTAGAGCCGGGCCGGACGATCGTCGTCGTGGGCGCCGGACCGATCGGTCTGGCCGCGATCGAGACCGCCCGCCTTTACAGCCCCGGCCACGTCGTGGCGGTGGACGTGGCCGAGTCGCGCCTGGAGGCGGCCAAGCAGTTCGGTGCGGACCTGACCGTCAACGCGGCCGACGATGTCGAGCGGGTGGTGGCCGAGCTGACCGGCGGCATGGGCGCGGACCTCGCGATCGAGGCGGTGGGCGTGCCGGAGACCTTCGAGCTGTGCACGCGGCTGATCCGCCCCGGCGGCCGGGTCGCGAACGTCGGCGTGCACGGCAAGCCCGCCACGCTGCACCTGGAGCAGCTGTGGATCCGCAACGTCACCATCACCACCGGCCTGGTCGACACCGTGACCACACCCACGCTGCTCACGATGCTGGCGAACGGCCGGCTCGACGCCGAGCGGTTCGCCACGCACCACTTCGCGCTGGACGAGATGGACCTCGCCTACGACGTGTTCGCGCGGGCCGGCGAGACCG
Organism: Actinosynnema sp. NPDC037264; assembly: GCF_055603705.1. Taxonomy (NCBI): domain Bacteria; kingdom Bacillati; phylum Actinomycetota; class Actinomycetes; order Pseudonocardiales; family Pseudonocardiaceae; genus Actinosynnema; species Actinosynnema sp. NPDC037264. Next base: position 96,380 of record NZ_JBVJVK010000032.1, read on the forward strand.
GCGCGCTGAAGGTGGTGCTGACCCGATGACCGCCGTGGAGGAACGGCTGGACGCGTGGACCGGGTTCCGCGGCGTGGACTGGCGGCACGACATCGACGTGCGCGGGTTCGTCCAGGACAACTACACCCCCTACGAGGGCGACGACGCGTTCCTGGCCGGGCCGACCGAGCGGACGACGGGCCTGTGGCGGGACCTGTCCGGGCTGTTCGCCGAGGAACGCCGGCGCGGCATCCTGGACGTGGACGTGCACACCCCGTCCACCATCACCTCCCACCGGCCGGGCTACCTGGACCGCGCACAGGAGCTGATCGTCGGGTTGCAGACCGACGCGCCGCTCAAACGGGCCATCATGCCCAACGGCGGCCTGCGCATGGTGGAGGCGAGTCTGGAGGCCTACGGCTACGAGCTCGACCCGGCCGTTCGCGAGGTGTTCACCAAGTACCGCAAGACGCACAACGACGGCGTGTTCGACGCCTACACCGACGAGATCAAGCGCGCCCGCCGCGCCGGGGTGATCACCGGCCTGCCCGACTCCTACGGACGTGGGCGGATCATCGGCGACTACCGGCGGGTCGCGCTGTACGGCGTGGACCGGCTGATCGACGCCAAGCGGGCCGAACGGGCCGCGATCGACGACGTCCCGTCCACCGAGGAGATCATCCGGGACCGCGAGGAGCTGGCCGAGCAGATCCGGGCGCTCGACGAGCTGAAGCAGATGGCGCTGTCCTACGGCGACGACATCTCCCGGCCGGCGACCACGGCCCGTGAAGCCGTGCAGTGGTTGTACTACGCCTACCTGGCGGCGGTGAAGGAGCAGAACGGCGCGGCGATGTCGCTGGGCCGCACCTCGACGTTCCTGGACGTCTACCTCCAGCGCGACCTCGACGCCGGTCGGTTGACCGAGTCGCAGGCGCAGGAACTGGTCGACGACCTGGTGATCAAGCTGCGGATCGTGCGGTTCCTGCGCACCCCGGCCTACGACGAGCTGTTCTCCGGCGACCCCACCTGGGTCACCGAGAGCATCGGCGGCATCGGCGAGGACGGCCGTCCACTCGTGACCAGGACGAGCTTCCGGTTCCTGCAGACGCTCTACAACCTGGGCCCGGCGCCGGAGCCGAACCTGACCGTGCTGTGGTCGCCCGCGCTGCCGGAGGGCTTCAAGCGGTTCTGCGCGAAGGTCTCGGTGAACACCAGCTCGATCCAGTACGAGAACGACGAGCTGATCCGGCCCCGCTTCGGCGACGACACCGCGATCGCCTGCTGCGTGTCGGCCATGAAGGTCGGCAAGCAGGTGCAGTTCTTCGGCGCGCGGGTCAACCTGGCCAAGGCCCTGCTGTACGCGATCAACGGCGGCCGCGACGAGATGACCGGCGAACAGGTCGCACCGCACCGTCCTCCGCTCGCGCGCGAGTACCTCGACTATGACGAGGTCCGCGCCGCGTTCGACCGGATGCTCGACTGGCTGGCCCGCACCTACGTGGACGCGCTCAACATCATCCACTACATGCACGACAAGTACGCCTACGAACGCATCGAGATGGCACTGCACGACCACCCCGCCCAACGGCTGCTCGGCTGCGGCATCGCCGGTCTGTCGGTCGTCGCGGACAGCCTCTCCGCGATCAAGCACGCACGCGTCAAGGTGATCCGCGACGACACGGGTCTGGCCGTCGACTTCGCGGTGGAGGGCGACTTCCCCCGCTACGGCAACAACGACGACCGCGCCGACACCATCGCCGTCGGACTGGTCGAGGACTTCATGGCCCTGGTGCGCCGCTACCCGACCTACCGGCACGCCGTGCACACCCAGTCGGTGCTCACCATCACCTCCAACATCGTCTACGGCCGCCACACCGGCAACACCCCGGACGGCAGGCGCGGGGGCGTACCGTTCGCACCCGGTGCCAACCCGTCCAACGGCCAGGACCGCCACGGCCTGGTCGCCGCGGCCCTGTCGGTCGCCAAGCTGCCCTACGACGAAGCGCTCGACGGCATCTCGCTCACCGCCGGCATCACACCGAACGGGCTGGGCCGCGACACCGAAGAGCGGGTGACCAACCTCGTCGGCGTGCTCGACGCCTACACCGACGCCGGCGGCTTCCACCTCAACGCCAACGTGCTCAACCGCGAGGTGCTGCTCGACGCCATGGCACACCCCGACAAGTACCCGCAGCTCACCATCCGCGTGTCCGGCTACGCGGTCAACTTCGTACGCCTGACACCCGAACAACAACGCGACGTGGTCAACCGCACGTTCCACGGAGGACTGTGATGACCACCGGGGCCGTCCACTCCTGGGACCTCGCCACGGCCGTGGACGGCCCCGGCACCCGGTTCGTCGTGTTCACCGCCGGGTGCCCGCTGCGCTGCCTGTACTGCCACAACCCGGAGACCCGGTTCACGCGGTACGGCCGGCGCGTCACGGTGAACGACGTCATTGCCGAGATCGCGAAGTACCGCCGGTTCATCGAAGTCGCCGGAGGCGGCGTGACCGTCAGCGGCGGTGAACCACTGCTCCAGCCCGAGTTCACCGCCGAACTGCTGCACGCCGTCAAGGACCTGGGCCTGCACACCGCCCTGGACACCTCCGGCTTCCTCGGCGACCGCGCCACCGACCAACTGCTCGCCGACACCGACCTGGTACTGCTCGACATCAAGTCGTGGGACCCGACCACCTACCGCCACGTCACCGGCGGCGAGGTCCAACCCACGCTGCGGTTCGCCCGCCGCCTCGCCGACCTGGGCAAACCGATGTGGATCCGGTTCGTCCTGGTACCAGGGCAGACCGACGACCCCGACAACGTCGACGGCATCGCCTCGTTCGTCGCCACGCTGCCGTCGGTCGAGCGGGTCGACGTGCTGCCGTTCCACAAAATGGGCGCACCCAAGTACGAAGCCATCGGCCTGCCGTTCCCACTCGCCGACACCCCCACGCCCGACGCGGAACTGGTCGAGCGGGTGCGCGGCCAGTTCGCGGCGCACGGCCTGCGGGCCTGATCAAGGCAGCAGGTCCCGTTTCCTCAGCAAGGTTCGGGCGTGGTCGATGGCGTCGGGCGTGTGGTCGAACACGGGCAGGTCCGTCGTGCCCAGTGCGCGGCGGTGCTCGTCCCGCACGCCGGAGAGCAGGACGGTGATGCCGCGGTGTTCCAGGCGCCGCACGGCGTCGCGCAACACCTGCACGCCGGTGGCGTCGACGGCGGACAGCCGCGACATCCGCAGGATCACCACCGCGACGGGCGTGACCTCGGTCAGCTCCAGCAGGAACCGGTGGGCGGCGGCGAACAGCAGCGGGCCGTCCAGCCGGTAGGCGACGATGTGCTGGGCCAGCAGGGCGCGTTCCTCCTCGCGGTGGTCACCCGGTTCCAGCGGCACCTCCTCCAGGCGCGCGGTCCGCGACACCGCGCGCAGGGCGAACACGCCGGCCAGCACGAGACCGACGATGACGGCGGTGACGAGGTCCAGGGCGAGCGTCGCCACGGCGGTCAGCCCGAGCACGGCGGCGTCGGGCCGACCGGCCCGGGCCAGGGCGCGCACCGAGCCGACCTCGACCATCCGGACGGCCGTGGCCAGCAGCACGCCGGCGAGCACGGCGAGCGGGACGCCGGCCACCCACGGCGCGGCGACCAGCACGATCAGCAGGAGCACGACGGCGTGGGTGAGGGCGGCGAGCCGGGAGGTCGCGCCGGAGCGGACGTTGACCGCCGTGCGCGCGATGGCCGCCGTGGCGGGCACACCGCCGAACAACGGCGCCACCAGGTTCGCCAAGCCCTGGCCGAACAGCTCCCGGTCCGGGTCGTGCCGCTGGTTGACGCTCATCCCGTCGGCGACCGCGGCCGACAGCAGGCTCTCCAACGCGGCGAGCGCGGCCACCGCCACCGCCGACGGCAACAGCGACCACAGCGCGCCGAGGTCCAGGAACCCCAACGACGCTGCGGGCAGCACCCTCGGCAGCGCCCCGATCGTGGCAACGGGCAGCGCGGCCCACTGCGCGACGACCGTCGCCACCACGACGGCGGGCAACGAGAACGGCACGCCGGGACGCCACCGGGCGCCGATCAGCATCACCGACGCCACCCCGGCCGCCAGGGCGACGGCCTCCCAGCGCGGTGCCGCGACGAAGTCCCCGACAGCCGCCACGGCGGCGAGCACCACGTGGTCCTCGCCGGGTGCGGACACCCCCAGGGCTGCGGGCACCTGCTGCAACGCGATCACCGCCGCGATGCCGATCGTGAAACCCTCCACCACCGGCACGGGCACGTACCGCATGTAACGGCCCGCACGCGCGACCGCGAGCAGCACCAGCAAGATCCCGGCCAGCAGCCCCACCGTGAGCACGCCGTCCACGCCGTAGCGCGCGACGATCGGCACCAGCACCACCGTCATCGCACCGGTGGGTCCGGACACCTGGAGGCTGGAACCACCGAACACCGCCGCCAGCGCCCCCGCCACCACGGCCGTGACCAGGCCGGACGCCGCCCCCAGCCCGGAAGCGACACCGAACCCGAGGGCCAGCGGGAGGGCCACGATCGCCACCGTCACCCCCGCCACGAGGTCTCTTCGCGTCGCGCCGGCCCAGTCCGCTCTGGCCGGCAGGAACGTCGTCACGCCCGCTCCTCCTCGCGCAGCATCTCCAGCAGCTCGTTCTGGCCGGTCAGCAGACCGGTGAGCACCTTGCGCGCGACGCGGAGCAGTTCGGCCACGTCGTCGCCGGTCAGCGCGTAGACCACGGTCGTGCCGTCGCGGGTCGCCGTGACGATCCCCGAACGGCGCAGCACCGCCAGCTGGGCCGAGAGGCTGGACGCCTCGATGCCGATGTCGGCAAGCAGGTCGCGCACCGGCTTCGGGCCGTCCTGGAGCAGCTCGAGCACCCTGATGCGCGCCGGATGCCCCAGCATGCGGAAGAACTCGGCCTTGGCCTGGTACAGCGGGAGTGGCACGACGGCCTCCGACAAGTTGCAAAGTTGAAAACTTCTTCAACTCTACAACACGGTGTCGGCGGCCAACGTGGTCCGCGTGCCGGCCGCGATCTCGACGTCCTCCCGGGCGGTGACGACCCAGACCGGCGTCCGGGACGTCTTCGCGCCGATTCCGGCATCGCCCGAAGCCGCGGCGTTGGCCTCGCGATCGAGGGTGAGACCCAGGAACGCCAAGCCGTCCACCACTCGGGCTCGCACTTGGTCGTCGTGCTCGCCGATGCCTCCGGTGAAGACCAGCAGGTCCAGTCCGCCCATCGACGCGGCCATGGCGGCGATGCCCTGGCGCAGGCGGTGGGTGAACACGTCCAGGGCCAGCGCGGCGTCGGCGGAACCGGCCGCGAGCGCAGCGTGGACATCGCGCAGGTCGGCGTGTCCGGACAGACCCGCCAGGCCGGAGTGGTGCGCGAGGCCGTCGGCGAGTTCGTCGGTGGTGAGGCGGTCGAGCAGGTGCAGCAGCAGGCCGGGGTCGAGGTCGCCACTGCGGGTGGCCATGGGCAGACCGGCCAGTGGGGTGAAGCCCATCGTGGTGTCGACCGAGCGGCCGTCGTGGACGGCGGACAGCGAGCAGCCCGCGCCGAGGTGGCAGGTCACGACGCGGGTGCCGCCGCCCGCCAGCTCGACCGCGCGGCGGGAAGCGTATGCGTGCGAGAGGCCGTGGAAGCCGTAGCGGTGCAGGTCCCAGCGGTCGCGCCAGGCGGCCGGCAACGGGTAGGTGGACGCGGCGGCGGGCAGGGTGCGGTGGAACGCGGTGTCGAAGCACGCCACGTGCGGCACGGCCGGGAACAGCACCTGGGCGGCGTCTATGCCGGCCAGGGCCCTCGGCTGGTGCAGCGGCGCCAGGTCGGTCAAGGCGGCGATCTCGCGGCGGACGTCGGCGGTGATGAGGGTCGGGCTGGTGAACCCGGTGCCGCCGTGCACGACGCGGTGGCCCACGGCGTGCACGGGCGGCAGGCGCAGGTCGAGGCCGGGGCTGCCGTCCCAGCGTTCGACGTGGTGGGGGGGGGGGGGGGGGGGGGGGGGGGGGGGGGGGGGGGGGGGGAGGGGAGGGGGGGGGGGGGGGGGGAGAGGAAGAAGAGACCAGCAACATCAGCGAACAAATCGCCCA
>NZ_JBVJVK010000033.1:0-93693 GCF_055603705.1 Actinosynnema sp. NPDC037264
GCGACCTCGACGCGGCGATGCGGCTCGCGGACCAGGTGATCTCCGGCGGCGACGTCGAGCACCGCGGCGCGGCGGCGGAGGTGGCCGCGATCGCGCTGGCGCACCGGGGCCAGCTGGCCCGCGGCACGGAGCTGCACCGGTGGTCGCCGAGCTCGACGTCCTCGGCGTTCGCGGTCATCGGCCAGGTCGGCACGGGACGGCTGCCGACCGAGCCGCTGCCCGTCGCGCCGCCGACCATGCTCGACGGCGGCGCTTCCCTGATGGCGCAAGGCGTGGTGGAGTCGGTGACGTCGTCCGCGACCACGGCACTGTCCACTTTGGTGCGTGCGGCCGGGTTGCTCGAACCGGCCGGGCGGGCCGTGCTGCTGCCGGACACGCCCGCCGCGCTGGCCGCGCTGGTGGCGCTGCACAGCGGCGAGCCGGGCGTCGCGGAATCGGTGCTGGACCGGGCGATGGCGACGTCGTCGGGCGGCGCGCTGATGGTCGTGCGGCACCGGTTGCTGCGGGCGTGGATCGCGATGCAGCGCGGCAACCTCGCGCAGGCCAGGGAAGCGCTGGTGGCGCTGCGGAAGGTCGGCCGCCCGCTGGAACCGCGGGACTGGCTGTTCGCGGTGGCGCTGGAGATCGGCGTCGCGCGGCGCAACAGCGACCTGGCGACGTTGAAGCGGACGTGGGAGCAGGCGCACGAGGCGGTGCTGAGGCACCCCGTGGACCTGTTCACGTTCCTGCCGCTCGGCGAGTTCGCCACCGCCGCCGCGCGGCTGCGCGACCAGCACCGGCTCGCGCCGCACCTCACCGCCGCGCGGGAGGTGTTGCGGGACTTGGGTGAGCCGAGCCTCTGGGCCGTGCCGCTGCACTGGAGCGCGCTGCACGCGGCGATCATCGCCGAGGAGACGTCCGTCGCCGAGGAGCACGCGGCGTCACTGGCCGCGTGCCGGGACCGCAGCCGGTACGCCGGGATCGTGTCGGCGGCGGCGGAGAGCTGGCTCGACGTGGTGGCGGGCAAGGTGGACGCCGACCAGGTCGAGGAGTCCGCGCGCGGCCTGCAGGCCGTCGGCCAGTGGTGGGACGCGGCCAGGCTCGCCGGCCAGGCCGCGATCAGGACGTCGGACCGCCAGGCGATGGTGCGGCTCCTGGACTGCGCGCGACTGCTCCAGGGGCGCACCGCCACGACCGCGCGCAAGCAGCCCGAACCGGCGGTGGAGGCCGACGCGGGCAAGCTCAGCGACCGCGAGCGCGAGGTGGCCGAGCTGGTCGTCGGCGGGCTGACCTACAAGCAGGTCGGCGACCGCCTGTTCATCTCGGCGAAGACGGTCGAGCACCACGTGGCGCGCATCCGCCAGCGGCTGGGCTGCACCAGCCGGGCGGAGCTGCTGGACCAGCTCCGCCAGATCGTCGGCTGATCGCACCCGACCTGACCTGCGGTTTCCACGCGACCGCGCACGATCTTGCTCAGCCGTGCTAACTTTTGCTCATGCGAGCAAAGTCCGTGACCGAGCAGGCACGACGGGCGCAGATCGTCGCCGCGGCGATCGAGGCGCTGGCCGAGCTCGGCTACGGGGCGACCTCGTTCAAGCAGATCGCCGCCCGCGCGGGCCTGAGCAGCACGGGCCTGATCTCGTACCACTTCAAGGGCAAGCAGGAACTGGTGGACGAGGTCTACGCGCAGGTCAGGCGGACGTTCGCCGCGTTCGTGCTGGAGCGGATGGACCACAGCGCCACCGCGGCCGGCGAGCTGCGGGCGTTCCTGAGCGCCAACCTGCGGTTCATGCGCGCCCACCGGGCCCACATGGTGGCGTTGGCACAGGTCCGCCCGCACGTGTCCGAGGTGGACACCGCCGACGACGACCACCGCGCGATGGCCGACCTGCTCCGGGAGGGGCAGCGGCGCGGCGAGTTCCGCGGGTTCGACGCGGACACCATGGCGATCTTCGTCCTGGCCCTGCGCAACGGGGTGCTGGCCAGGGCGGCCGATCACCCGGAGGTCGACCTCGACCTCTGCGAACGCGAGCTCGTCACCGCGGTGGAGCTCGCCACCACGAGGGGGTGACCCATGCGTCGGGGGACGCGAGCACTGATCACGGCGACGACCGCCCTGGTCGTGACGGCATGCGGGGGGAACGACGTGGGACCACGCGACATCGCGAAGGTGGAGAACGGCGAGGTGCGCGGCGTCGCGCACGCCGACCACACCGTCTTCCAAGGCATCCCGTACGCGGCGCCGCCGAAGGGCGAGCTGCGCTGGCGGTCGCCGCGGCCGGCGGCGGACTGGGACGGGACCAGGGACGCCACCGAGCCGGGCAACCCGTGCCCGCAGGTCGGCTCGTCCTACTCGGACACCAAGGCGACCGACGAGGACTGCCTGTTCCTCAACGTCACCACGCCGTCCACCACGGGCCGCAGGCCGGTCATGGTCTGGGTGCACGGCGACGGCGCGATCGGCGCGGGCCACCACTTCGACGCCGCCGCGCTGGCCACCAAGGGCGACGTGGTGGTCGTGACGCTCAACTACCGGCTCGGCGTGTTCGGCGGCTTCGGCCTGCCGGGCCTGGCGGGCTCCGGCGCGTTCGGCCTGCAGGACCAGCGCGCCGCGCTGGAGTGGGTCAGGCGCAACGTCGCGGGCTTCGGCGGCGACCCGGGCAACGTCACGCTGTTCGGCGTCTCCTACGGCGCGTCGGCCACCGCCGCGCACCTGATCTCGCCGAAGTCGCGCGGCCTGTTCCACAAGGCGATCATGCACAGCGGGTTCGCGCTGGTCGACCTGCCCGCGGAGGCGTGGTACCCGGACCTGGGCGCGCTGCCGTGGCTGGCCTGGCGGGACACGGCCGAGATCGAGGGCATCGGGCAGGGGGTCGCCGCCGAGCTCGGCTGCGCGGACGTCGACTGCCTGCGCGGCCTGCCCGCCGAGCGGCTGCTGGACCACCCGCAGGTGATGAACATCTTCCAGCCCTTCGGGTACGGCAACGAGGACCTGCCGGCGCTGCCCGTCGAGGCGTTCGCCGCCGGCGACATCGCGAAGGTGCCCGTGCTGGCCGGCAACACGCGGCACGAGCACCGCGGCATCGTGGAGATCTTCCGCGGCCCGGTCGCGGCCGAGGACTACCCGCGGCTGCTCGCGGCGGCGTTCGGCGACCGCGCGGCCGAGGTGGAGCGGGAGTACCCGTTGAGCGCGTTCGAGAGCCCGAGCCGGGCGTGGGCGGCGGTGCTGACCGACCGCGTGTGGGCGCGACCGACGTTCCGGCAGCACGAGCTGCTGTCCGCGCACACGCCCACGTTCGCGTTCGAGTTCGCCGACCCGGCGGCCTCCGAGCAGGGCGCGAGCCACAGCACCGACATCGGCTACCTGTTCCCGGAGGAGGAGTTGGCGGGTCCCCGGCGCGACCTGTCGGACGCGATGATCCGGTACTGGACGGAGTTCGCCCGCACCGGTGACCCGAACGGCGACGGCGCGCACGGCCTGCCGCACTGGCCCGCGTTCACCGAGGGGCGGCACGTGCAGTCGCTCGTGCCGGACGCGATCACCGGTGTGGACTACCGGGCCGAGCACCGGCTGGACTTCTGGGAGGACGAGTAGGGGACCGCCGGACCGGAGACCGCCACGAGGGGAGGCGGCCTCCGGTCCGGGGTGCGGACGGGGGGGAAGGTCAGTCGCGCTTGCCCGCGTGCAGCAGGACGAGGCCGAGCGCGGCGATCACGAAGTTCTGGAACGCGGCCGACAACCCGTTCCAGTCCTTGGACTGCCACATCACGAACCACTCGCCGCCGATCGCGATGAAACCGCCACCGAACAGCAGCGCCTGCATCACCCAGCCCGTGGACGACAGCCGGCGCGCCACCTCCTCGCGGCGGCGCAGCCAGGCCACCAGGCCGGCCAGCAGCACCAGCGCGGTGACCGCCTCCCAGGTGATGATCAGCACGTACGCCGCGGTCACGACGGTCGGGTTCGTGATCGCGCGCCACGTCGTGGTGGGCGAGCCGAACGTGGTGTCCATCGCGAACACGTGCTGGACGAACGCGTGGTTGGTCTCGTAGTCGGTGATGTTCCCGAACACCACCAGACCCATGTAGAGCGCGGTGATCCCGGTCAGCGCGGTGATCGCCGCCTTCAGGCTCCCCACCCCGGCAAGTAAACGCATGATCTGTAGAACGTAGTCACGATCGACCGGAAGTCCATGAGCGGATTTCACTTCCACCGGCCCGCGCCGGGTCCGCGCCGGGCCCGGGAGCACGTCGAACCGGCAGGTCGGCGCGGGTGGTCGCCCGGGAGGGAACGCCCACGTCCCGGATGCGGTCTGGACCACTCGGAGGTTCGGGGTGGACGTCGCTCAGGGGCAGGGCGGCTCGTACTCCAGCTGCGGCAGGTGCTCGGCCCACCGCTCCTCCGGCAGCACGCCCTTGGTCTTGAGGCAGAGCCGCCCGATCACGTGCGGCAGGTCGAGGTCCCACACCCGGACCGTGCTGTCGGAGCTGGTGGACGCGAGCCGGCGGCCGTCCGGGCTGAACACGACGTCCCGCAACCCGCCGTCGTGCCCGGTCAGCACCTGGCCGACGGGGACGGGCCGCTGGAGGTCGTGCACGTCCCACAGCCGGATCGTGCGGTCCTCGGCGCCGCTGGCCAGGGTCCGCCCGTCCGGGCTGAACGCCACGGTCACCACCGCCTCGACGTGACCGGTCAGCGGCTGGCCGAGCTGCTTGACCCGGTTGGGCACGGTCAGGTCCCACAGCCGGACCGTGCCGTCGTCGCTCGCGGTGGCCAGGGTCCGGCCGTCCGGGCTGATGTCGCCCGCGCGCACCGCCAGGCTGTGCCCGCTCAGCGGGTGCCCGATCGGCTGGGCGGTGGCCGGGTCGGTCACGTCCCACAGCCGCACGGTCTTGTCCGCGCTCGCCGTGATCAGCGTCTTGCCGTCCGGCGTGAACCCGACGTAGTGCACGTACCCGCCGTGGCCGACGAGCGCGCCTCCCAGCGGCTTCGGGTGCTCCGGGTCGCCGAGGTCCCACAGCTGCACGGAGCTGTCGTCGGAACCGGTGACGAGGACCTTCGCGTCGGGTCGGAACGCCACCGGCGAGCTGTAGCGGGTGCCCACCCCGATCGGCTCGCCGAGCGGTCTGGGGTCGTGCGGGTCGGTGAGGTCCCACAGCCGCACGGTCTTGTCGCTCACGCTGGCCAGCGTCCGGCCGTCCTCGCTCAACGCCAGCGACCACACGCCACCGCCGTGCGAGAGCACGGTCGGCGACGTCGGCCGGCGCGGGTCGCTGGTGTCCCACACCCGGATCGTCCCGTCCTCGCTGGCCGACAGCAGGTGGTGGTCGTCGGGGGTGAAGCGGGGCCCGATGGTGCGCGCCGAGTGCCCGATGAGCACGCTGTGCGGCAGGGACCACAGCCGCACCACCGAGTCGTGGCTGCCGGTGGCCAGGGTGCGGCCGTCCGGGCTGAACGACACCGCGTAGACGATGCCGTTGCGGCCGGTCATCGGCCGGCCGAGGGTGGTGGCGTGCGCCGGGTCGGTGATGTTCCACAGCCGCGTCGTGCCGTCCGCGCCGGACGCCGCGAGCACCCGGCCGTCCGGGCTGAACGCCACCGACCACACGCCCTCGGCGTGGTCGGTCAGCGGCCGTCCCACCGGCCGCGGCGACGCCGGGGCCGCCACGTCGAACAGCTGCACGGTGTGGTCCTCGCTGCCGCCCGCCAGCAGGCGGCTGTCCGGGCTGAACGCCAGCGAGTGCACGGTGTTGTCGAACCCGGTGATCGGCTCGCCGACGCGCCGGGGGTCGCGGGGGTCGCGCACGTCGAACAGCACCACGGTCCCGTCGTCGCCGGCGGTGGCCAGCAGCGCGCCGTCCGGGCTGATCGCGACCGCGCGCACCTGGTCGGTGTGCGCGCGCAGCGGGTCGCCCAGCCGCCGCGGGTCGGTCGGGTGGCTCACGTCCCACAGCCGCGCCGTGTGGTCGGCGTTGGCGGTGACCAGCGTGCGGGAGTCCGGGGTGAACGCCACCAGGTAGATGGTGCCGTTGTCGCCGCGCAACGGCTCGCCGAGCGAGCGCGGGCGTTCCGGGTCGCTGACGTCCCACAGCCGCACGGTGGTGTCGTCGCCCGCCGTGGCCAGCGTCCTGCCGTCCGGGCTGAACACCGCCGAGGTGACCCAGCCGCGGTGCCCGGGCAGCGGCGAGCCGAGCGGCTTGGGGTCGTCCGGGTCGCGCAGGTCCCACAGCCGCACGGTCTGGTCGAAGCTCGCGGTGGCCAGGAACTTCCCGTCCGGCGAGTAGGAGGTGAGGTACACCGGGCCGGTGTGCCCGATCAGCGGCACCGCCAGCGGCGTCGTCTGCGTGGACAGCAGCCGGGTCTGCACGTCCCGGTCGTCGGGCCGCATCCGGTGCGCCACCAGGGCCAGCTGCGCCGACAGCGACGGGTCGGACTCCTGCAACCGGTCCGCCTCGGCCACGACCTGGCGGAACACCGCGTCGTCGCGCTGCCGCACGGCCAGCACGGCGGCGGTCGCGGCGATGAGCGCGAGCACGGCCACGCAGGCCACGGCCGCCCGCCTGCCCCACGCGGCGCGCCTGCGGTACTGCATCGACACGGCGAGGAAGTCCTGGGCGGTGCCGGTCAGCCCTTCGGGGCCCGCCGCGTCCGCCCAGTGCCGCGCGGTCTCCAGCCGCGCGCCCCGGTAGAGCAGCGACGGGTCGCGGTCCTGGGCCGCCCACGTCGCCGCGTCCTCCTCCAGCCGCTGCCGCAGCAGCTGGCCCTCCCGGTCCTGGTCGATCCAGCTGCGCAGCCGGGGCCACGCCTGCAGCAGGGCCTCGTGCGTGATCTCCACGGAACCCGCGTCGAGCGTGACCAGCCGGGCCCGCGCCAGCACCTCCAGCGCCTCCTCGCCCGCGGCCCGGTTCGCGGCCTGCTCGACCAGCTCGTGCCGGGTCGAGCGGCGGCGGGTGTCCTGGGTGTCCTCGCCGACGCGCACCAACCGCAGCAACAACGGCCGCGCGGCCTGCTGCGCCTCCGGCGCGAGGTCGGCCCACGCCCGTTCCGCGGTGGCCGCGACCGCGCCCTGGATGCCGCCCGCCGAGCGGTAGCCGGAGATGGTCAGCTTGCCCGCGGCGCGGCGCTGCCAGGTGGCCAGCAGGGCGTGCGACAGCAGCGGCAACGCGCCCGCGTCGTACGCGCCCTGACCCGCCCGCGCCTGCGCGCGCCCGCTGCGCACGCCGAGGTCGCGCAGCATCAGCTCGATCAGCCCGGGCTCCAGTTGCAGGCCGGCCGCCTTCGCGGGCCGCGACACCGCCTCGCGCAGCTCCGCCGACGTCATCGGGCCGAGCACCATCTGCCGGTCCTGCAACGCGTCGGCCAGCTCCGGGAACGCCAGGCAGCGGCCGTAGAAGTCGGCCCGCACGCCGACCAGCACCAGCGCGGGCGGCGTGCCGCCGGGCGCCGCGGGCGTGCACGCCACGTGCAGCGCCTGGACGAACACCTGCAACCGGTTCTCGTCCGAGGACAGCGTGAACGCCTCCTCGAACTGGTCGACCACGACCACCACCCGCTCGCCGCCGTGCCGCGCCGCGTACGCCGCGAACGCCGCCCGGATCTGCGCGGCGAACCGCAGCACGCCCATCAGGGTCTGCCCGAGGAACGTGTCCGGACCGTGCCCGGAGGCCACCAGGTCCTGGTCCATCCCGTCCAGGGTGAGCGCCATGTCCAGGATCTCGGCCAATTCCGGGACCTGCCGGATCAATTCCTTCACCGGGTCCGCGCCGGGCGTTATGACGACCGACGGCCAATTCGTCGAGCCGGCCACGCCCAACGCGCCGGCACGAATGGACGGAATGACCCCGGCGCGCACCAGCGACGATTTTCCGGCACCCGAGGCGCCGACCAGCATCACGATTCCGCCGGTATCCGCGGCATTGCCCAACCGGGACACCAGCGCGGCCGTGCTGCGTTCCCGCCCGAAGAACCAACCGGAATCCTCGGGTTGGAACGCGGCCAATCCCCGATAAGGGCACACACCGATCTCGTCGGAGCTCGGCGGGTCCTCGTCGTCGGGCGAGGACACCGGGCTGGCCAGCGCCTCCTCCCACAGCGCGCGCCACGCGTCGAGGTCGTACAACCCGGCCACCGGCGGCTGCGGACGTGACTTCCTGGCCTCACCGATCAAAATTTCAAGTACTACCGAGAGTGCCGAGAACCGGGCGGGCACGTTGCGGCCACGACGCCAGTCGCTGACCCGTTGCGCGGTCGCCCGGATCGGTCTGCCGCGCTCGTCGGCGCGCCGCGCGCGGCCGACCGACTCGGTCACCTTCTTCAGAGGTGGATCGCCCGCCTCCGCGTAGAGCAGTGCGAACCGCTCCGCGAACACGGCACGGGGACCTGACCCCTGACCGGAACCAGCCATCCGCGGCGTGCCTCCTAGAGGTCCGGTGTTCCGGACCGGAAAACCGGGTGTGAGCGCGTGAACAGGCCGTTTGTCGACCGGTGGTGCTCTTCTCGGTCCACCCTAACGACTTGCGCTGACAAGCTGAGCGGGACGTTCCGGTGACGTCGACAAGTTGTGCGAAGGGACCGGTCAAAGTGGTTTCGCAGGCAACTACCGCGAGTGGCGGCTCGATCGTCGCTGAGGGGTCCTGGGGGTCTTCTCAGCGATGCGCGCCGAACCGACCCGCTCGGTGGAACGGCGCGGCGACCTGCCGCGCCGACCGGAGTTGACCCGGTGCGGACCACCCGTCAGCCGGTCACGGCCCGTGAGGACCGGGGAGTCCCCGGTGAAGCACGGGTCTGCCCGATCCTGAGGACGGTGCTCGACGCGCACGGCCGCGACGGGGCCGAGGTGAGGCTGGACCTGCTGGCCCGCCTCGCCGCCCCGGCGCACAGCTAGTCGGTGTCCGGCCGAAGGGCGTCGCCGCCCTCCGGGAGCGCCGCACAGCGCGGTGCGGCGCGACCGGCCCGGCGGCGTTTTCCACCATGTCGCATTTCCGCCGGCCACGGGCCCCCGCTTTGACCGATGCTGGTGTCGTGCACGAAGACGCGGAACGTTGTGTCCGGGCCGTGCGGTCGAAAGACGCCCGGTTCGACGGGTGGTTCTTCACCGCGGTCCTGACCACCCGGATCTATTGTCGGCCGAGTTGTCCGGTGGCGCCGCCCAAGGTCGAGAACATGCGGTTCTACCCGAGCGCGGCGGCGGCGCAACAAGCGGGATTCCGGGCGTGCAAGAGGTGCCGGCCCGACGCGTCGCCCGGTTCGCCGTTGTGGAACCACCGCGCCGACTCGGTGGCGAAGGCGATGCGGTTGATCGCCGACGGCGTGGTGGACCGGGAAGGCGTGCCCGGCCTCGCCGTCCGCCTCGGCTACAGCGTGCGGCAGGTCGAGCGGCTGCTGCTGGCCGAGCTCGGCGCGGGGCCGTTGGCGCTGGCCAGGGCGCAACGCGCGCAGACCGCCCGGCTGCTCATCGAGACGACCGCGCTGCCGATGGCTGAGGTCGCGCCGGCGGCCGGGTTCGCCAGCGTGCGCGCGTTCAACGAGACGGTGCGCGAGGTGTTCGCGCTGTCGCCGACCGACCTGCGCACCCGCAGGCGGCCCCCCGCGCCCGACACGCCGGGCGTGCTGTCGCTGCGGCTGCCGTTCCGCGCGCCGCTGCGGCCGGACAACCTGTTCGGCCACCTCGCCGCGACCGCCGTGCCGGGGGTGGAGGAGTGGCGCGACGGCGCGTACCGGCGGACGCTGCGGCTGCCGCGCGGCCACGGCGTGGTGTCGTTGACGCCGCAGGAGGACCACGTGGCGTGCAAGCTGGCGCTGAGCGACCTGCGCGACCTGTCGATCGCCATCGCCCGGTGCCGCCGGATGCTCGACCTCGACGCCGACCCGGTCGCGGTGGACGAGCAGCTGCGCTCGGACCCGCTGCTCGCGCCCGTGGTCGACGCGGGCCCGGGACGGCGCGTGCCGGGCACCGTCGACGCCGCCGAGTTCGCGGTGCGCGCCGTGCTCGGGCAGCAGGTGTCCACGGCCGCCGCCCGCACGCACGCCGGTCGGCTGGTGCGCGCGGCGGGCGACCCGATCGCGGACGGCGGGCTGACGCACCTGTTCCCGACGCCGGAGGCGCTGGCGGCGTTGGACCCCGCCGTGCTGGCCGTGCCGCAGGCGCGCCGGACCGCGTTCCGCGCGCTGGTCGAGGCGCTGTCCGGCGGCGCGATCGACCTCGGCGTCGGCGCGGACTGGGCGAAGGCCCGCGCGGACCTGCTGGCGCTGCCCGGGTTCGGGCCGTGGACGGTCGAGGTGATCGCGATGCGGGCGCTCGGCGACCCGGACGCGTTCACCCCGACCGACCTGGGCATCCGCGTCGCCGCCCGTGCCCTCGGCCTGCCCGACACCCCCGCCGCCCTCGTGCGGCGAGCCCAGGCGTGGCGCCCTTGGCGCGCCTACGCCGTCCAGTACCTCTGGGCCACCGGTGACCACGCGGTCAACCGGCTGCCCGCCTGAAAGGACCTCGCACCGATGAGCCACACCACCGTCGACAGCCCCGTCGGACCGCTCACACTGGTCGCGCACGGCGACGTGCTGTCGGGCCTGTACATGACCGGGCAGCGATACCGGCCGGCGGACGACGCGTTCGGCCCGGAGGACCCCTCGCCCTTCGGGGACGTGGTCGTGCAGCTGGCCGAGTACTTCGCCGGCACGCGCACGGCGTTCGACCTGCCGTTGGACCCGATCGGGACGCCGTTCCAGCGGACCGTGTGGCGGGCGTTGGCCGAGATCCCGTACGGCGAGACCGTGACGTACGGGGAACTGGCCCAGCGGCTCGGCCGGCCGTCGGCCGCGCGGGCGGTCGGGCTGGCCAACGGCCGCAACCCGATCGGGATCATCGTGCCGTGCCACCGGGTGGTCGGCGCGAACGGCGACCTCACCGGGTACGGCGGCGGGCTGGAGCGCAAGCGGCAGCTGCTCGACTTCGAGCAGGGCTCAGACGACTACCGGCTGCCGATCTGACCTGTCCGCGCGGCGGGCGCGGCGCTTGCGGGCGTCGCCCCGCTCCAGCCACCACTCGGCCACCAGCAGCGGGATCACCCAGCCGAGCCACGCGGCCATCCCGGAGATCGCCTGCAGCAGGGCCACCTCGCTGCCGCCGAACGTCGTGTCGAGCTGTGGCGAGAGCGTGATCGTCGCGACGACCCCCCAGATCCGGTTGGTCATGATCGACGCGGTGAGCGCGAAGCTGCGGATCATCCACCGGCGGTGGTCGACGAACCGGCGTTGCCGGGCCATCCGGAACCCCACCGCGGTGAACACCAGCCACAGCGAGCCCATCAGCACGTTGCCCGCCTGGTTGAGCGGCCCGAACGGCGACACCGCGCCGATGGCCAGCGCCGTCACCCCGGCCGGCAGCACCCCGCCGAGCACGTAGACCCGGCCGACCCGCCGGTGCGCCACCGGGTACCGCTGCCGGAACCAGGGCCAGACCTGCACCACGCAGGTCAGGATCGCCACGGACCCGAACACCACGTGCGCCACCAGCACCGGGAAGTGCCACGGGTGCGCGGGCGGCTCCGGCACCCGTGACAACGCCGGGTCCAACGTCAAGTACGGCGGCAACGAGAACGCCACGAACACCAACACCAAGAACGCGAACGGCGCCACCCAAGGCCGCCGGAACCACTTCGTCTTCCCCATGCCCCCACCCTCCCCACCACCGCGCACCACCCCCGCACCAACCGCGCACCACCACCCCTCCCACCGGAACCGACAAGAGAAGTTGTCTTGACAGAAGAAGTTGTCGGTGAGAGGGTTGGCCCATGCTTGACGTGGCAGTGATCGAGGACCCGGCGACGGCCGAGGTCTCGTTGGACCCGGTGCGGGCGAGGTTGTTGGCCGAGTTGGCCGAGCCGAGCTCGGCGACCATGCTGGCGGCGAGGATCGGCCTGCCCCGCCAGAAGGTCAACTACCACCTGCGCACCCTGGAGCAGCACGGGCTGGTGGAGCTGGCCGAGGAACGCCGCAAGGGCAACATGACCGAACGGGTCATGCGCGCCACCGCCGCGTCCTACGTCATCTCGCCCACGGCGCTCGCCGCCGTCCAACCCGACCCGGAACGCGCGCCCGACCGCCTGTCGGCCCGCTGGCTCCTGGCCGTCGCCGCGCGGCTGGTCCGCGACGTCGGCAACCTCCTCACCGGCGCCGCCAAGGCCGACAAGAAGGTCGCCACCTTCGCGCTGGACGGCGAGGTCCGCTTCGCCACCGCCGCCGACCGCGCGGCGTTCGCCGAGGAGCTGGCCACCGCCGTCACGACCCTGGTCGCCAAGTACCACGACGAAGCCGCCACCGGCGGACGCCCGCACCGCGTCGTCGTCGCGGTCCACCCCAGCATCCCGAAGGAGTGACAATGGGTCACGCGTTCGAAGGCGTCAACGAGGTCGAGCTGGACGGCGTCACGCCGGAGCAGGTCTGGGAGGCCATCGCCACCGGTCCCGGCATCGACTCCTGGTTCATGGGCGCCAACGAGGTCGAGCCGGGCGAGGTCGTCCGGCAGGCGTTCGGCGGGTACGAGCCGACCCACCGGATCACCGCCTGGGAACCCGGCAAGCACCTCGCCTACGGCGGCGACCCGGCCCCGGACGGCCGGTTCATGGCCTACGAGTTCCTGGTCGAGGGCCGCGAGCGGGGCAGCACGGTCCTGCGCATGGTCGCGAGCGGTTTCCTGCCCGGCGACGACTGGGAGGACGAGTTCGAGGCCATGACGGCGGGCGGCGAGATGTTCTGGCAGACCCTCGTCACCTACCTCCGCCACTTCGCCGGGCGCACCGCCCGACCCGTCACGGTCATGGGGCCGCCCGTCGCGGACTGGCCCGCGATGTGGCCCCGCCTCGGCCGCAAGCTCGGCCTCGACGGCGCGCCGAAGACCGGGGACCGCGTCGACCTGGACGACGGCGTCGTCTACTTCGCGAACTCCCAGACCGTCGGCATCCGCACGGAGCACGCGATGTACCGCTTCTTCCAGGGACACCCCGGCGCCCTGATCGCCATGCACCACGTGTTCGCCGACGACCACCGCGACGAGCGGACCTGGTCGACCTGGATGGGAGACCTGGCATGACCACCCTGCGGCACAACGACACCAGCACCGGCGCCGGCGCCCGCACCGGCGCCCGCACCCAGACCACCAGGCTCCTGCTCGGCTGCGGCGTCCTGGCCGGCCCGCTCTACCTCGTCACCGGCTTCGCCCAGGCGTTCACCCGCGAGGGCTTCGACCCGACCCGCCACCCGTTCAGCTTCCTCTCCCTGGGCGAGGGCGGTTGGCTCCAGATCGCGAACTTCGTCCTCACCGGGCTGCTGTTCCTGGCCGCCGCGGTCGGCGCGCACCGCACGGGCGCGGTCGGCCGGTGGGCGCCGGTCCTCATCGGGGTCTTCGCGGTCGGCATGGTCGGCGGCGGCGTGTTCGTGGCCGACCCGGCGTTCGGCTTCCCGGCCGGCGCGCCGGAAGGCCAGGCGGCGGCGCTCTCGTGGCACGGCGTGCTGCACGGCGTGGCGTTCTTCCTCGCGTTCCCCGCGCTGGTCGCGTCGTTCTTCGTGCTGGCGCGGAAGCTCACCGGGCCGTGGGCGCGGGCGAGCGTGGTCGCGGGTGTGCTGTCGCTCGCGCCGATGCCCTTCCTGGGCACGGGGTTCGGCACGGTCCTGCTGTACGGCGGCGCCGTGGTGGGTTGGTTGTGGGCGTCCGCCGTCGCGGCGAAGCTGCGCTCCGGGATCTGAGGGGACGGGCACATCATGGGACAGGTCGTTTCGAAGGACGGCACCGCGATCGCCTTCACGCGCATCGGGTCCGGGCCGGCGTTGATCATCGTGGACGGCGCGCTGTGCTACCGGGCCTTCGGCCCCTCGACGGCGTTGGCCGAGGCGTTGTCCGAGCACTTCACCGTCTACACCTACGACCGCCGCGGCCGGGGCGAGAGCGGCGGCGGCACCGCGCCGCACGAGGTCGGGCGCGAGGTCGAGGACATCGCCGCGCTGATCGAGGAGGCGGGCGGGTCGGCGCACCTGTTCGGCATGTCCTCCGGCGGCACTCTGGTCGCCGAGGCCGCGCACCGGGGCGTCGCCGCCGAGCGGATCGCGATCTACGAGTCGCCGATGATCGTCGACGGCACGCACGAGCCGATGCCCGAAGACCTGCCGGCCCGCGTGGCTCGCGCGGTCGCGGAAGGGCGCCGGGGCGACGCGGTCACGCTGTTCATGCGGTACGTCGGCACACCGGGCCTCGTCGTCGCGGTCCTCCGGCTCATGCCACCGTGGAAGAAGCTCAAGGGCGTCGCGCACACGTTGCCGAACGACTTCGCGCTGGTCGGCGAGTTCCAGCGGGGGACGCCGCCGCCCGCCGACCGGTGGTCGCGCGCGGACGCGCCCGCGCTGGTGATCGCCGGTGGCAAGAGCCCGGAGTACATGCGCAACGCGCAGCGGCACCTGGCGTCGGCGCTGCCGCACGGCGAGCTGACCGTCCTGCCGGGACAGACCCACATGGTCAAGCCCAAGGCGACGGTCCCGGCACTCGTCGACTTCTTCCACCGCGGCGAGGGCTGAGCGGGCGCGCGGAACCTGGTGGTGGGCGAGGACTTCCTCGTCCACCACCGTCGCGCGCGACGGCTTCAGGGCTTGCGGCCCACCGCGCCCGCGATGCAGTAGCTCACCGAGTCGAGCTCCTTGAGCCGCGGCCCGTCCGGCCACCAGTCCGCGCAGATCACCAGCCCCGGCTCGACCAGCTCCAAGCCGTGGAACAGCTCGTGCATCTCACGCCTGGTGATGAACCGCCCGCTGCCCATCGGCGAGTGCAGGAACGTCTCCTCCATGCGCCGTGCGATGGCGGAGTGCTCCTCGGTCTCCGGGTCGAGGAAGTGGGAGATCGCCACGTACGAGCCGGACGGCAGCGCGTCGATGTACTCGGCCATGATCTCGGCCGACGTCGGCGCGTCGCCGTTGTAGTGGTGCAGCGTGCCCATCTGGAACAGCGCGAGCGGCTCGGTGAAGTCGATGTGCTTGCGCACGACCTCGTCGTTGAGGATCTCGCGAGGCTTGAAGATGTCGGCGGCCGAGAAGTGCGTCCGGTCGTTCTCCTCGAGCAGCGCGCGGCCGTGCGCCAGTACCACCGGGTCGTTGTCGACGTACACGACTCGGGCATCCGGGTTGACCCGCTGGGCCACTTGGTGGGTGTTCTCCGCGGTCGGCAGACCGGACCCGCAGTCGAGGAACTGGTTGATGCCCGTCTGGCTCGCGACGAACCGGGTGGCGCGGATCAGGAAGCTGCGGTTGTCCACCGCGAGGGTGGCCGCCTCGGGCGCGATCTGCTGCACGCGACGCAGCACCTCGCGGTCGATCTCGTAGTTGTCCTTGCCGTTGAGGAACGCGTCGTAGACCCTGGCGATGCTGGCCTTGGTGGTGTCGATGTAGACGGGGGCGGCGGCGTCCGAGGACGTACCCGGCATTGTGGTGACCTCGCATTACGGGGGTGGGAGTGATGTTGTGTGCACCGCGTCACAGTCCGGTCAGCGTAAGGGTATGGGCTCAACGCGCGAGTGAGCCTCGTGCATCTGACCGGGCAAGATCATGGGTGTACGTTCAGTGACGATGCGAGTAGGCCCTCCTCGGGCGCAACCGCTGTTCGGGTGGGACGGGCACGACGGGCGGGAGGATCGGCTATGGCGGCGGACGAATCCACGCCGGAGCGGGACAGCGGTCCCACCGCGCTGCGCATCGTGCTCGGCGCCCAGCTGCGCCGCCTGCGCGAGGCGTCGGAGATCACCCGGGCGGACGCGGGCTACGCCATCCGCGGCTCGGAGTCGAAGATCAGCCGGATGGAGCTCGGGCGTGTCGGGCTGAAAGAGCGCGACGTGAACGACCTGCTGACCATGTACGGGGTCGACGACGCGGGCGAGCGGGCGAAGTTCCTCGACATGGTCCGCCGGTCCAACTCGCCGGGCTGGTGGCACCGCTACACCGACCTGATGCCCGACTGGTTCCACGACTTCGTCGGCCTGGAGGAGGCGGCGTCGCGGATCCTGATCTACGAGACGCAGTTCGTGCCCGGCCTGTTGCAGACCGAGGACTACGCGATGGCCATCGCGAGCCACGGCCGGCCGGAGCTGGTGACGCCCGACGTGCGGCGGCGGGTGTCGTTGCGGATGCAGCGGCAGAGGATCCTGTCCCGGCCGGGCGCCCCGAGGGTGTGGGCGGTGATCGACGAATCGGTGCTCTACCGGGCGATCGGTGGCCGCGAAGTCCTGA
This sequence comes from Actinosynnema sp. NPDC037264, assembly GCF_055603705.1. Classification (NCBI taxonomy): domain Bacteria; kingdom Bacillati; phylum Actinomycetota; class Actinomycetes; order Pseudonocardiales; family Pseudonocardiaceae; genus Actinosynnema; species Actinosynnema sp. NPDC037264. The sequence continues at coordinate 16,244 of NZ_JBVJVK010000033.1, forward strand.
TCAATCAGCTCGACCACTTGCTCAGCGTGACCAAAGACGGGCCCGTCACTCTGCAGGTAGTGCCATTTCCCTTGGCCGGTTACGCGGCGAAGGGTCCCTTCGCGATGTTGCGGTTCGGCGAGCCCGACCTGCCGGACATCGTGTACCTCGAACACCTCGCCGGTGCCCTCTACCTGGACAAACTCGAAGAGCTGGAGATCTACAGCCGGGTCTTCGACCGCCTCACGGTGGACGCCGAGACGCCGGACCGGAGTCGACAAATGCTCGCAAAACGGCGAGCTGAGCTTTAGTTGTCGTCCGACCGGGTGGGATTCACGCTCTGCATCTGCACGTGCATTTACCCGTGCACCGGCCGGTGCTACGGTCCGTGCACAACCGGATGCACGTGCAGATGCATCTCTGGCTCGGAAGGTGAGTCGATGGCCACCAAGGTTCACAACGGCATGTCCGCGGCCGACCTGAACGGCGTCACGTGGACCAAGAGCTCCTACAGCGACGCGATCGGCAACTGCGTCGAGTTCGCCGTGGTCGACGGCGGCGAGATCGCGATGCGCAACTCCCGGTTCCCCGAAGGCCCCGCGCTCGTCTACACGCGAGCGGAGATGGCCGCGTTCGTGGCCGGGGCCCGGGACGGGGAGTTCGATGACCTCGTCGACTGACCACCCCTCGCGGACGACGTTCCAGCTTCGCGAGTTGATCGCGCGGGGGTTCCAGTTCCTCCACCCTCGCGACGCCAGGGGAGAACTGGCGGCGGTGGTGGGGGTGCGGGCGCACGACGCGGTGATCGACGTCGTGCGACTGCACAACGAGGACGACGCGGTGGCGATGCGGATGCCCGCCGACGAGGTGAACGTCCTGTCGCCGAGCCGTTTCTCGTGGCGCCGTCGCGGTCCGGCCACGCACGTGCTCGAAGAGCTGCTCGACCTGCCCGACGAGGACGAGCGGACCGCGTGAAGGCTTCCCGTCCACATCCGCGGTGGTGGACGGGACGAGAGGGGAGAGCCCTCTCACCGGCGAACCTGACCTGGAGACGCAGCGGGAGTCGACTCCGCGCCGGACAAGGCGTCGACACCACGCTCGGAGCGCAACTCCGTGTTCGTCGCGGTCGGTGCGGAGGCCGAGGTCGGCTTCGGCCTCCGCACTGGCCACTCCCCGGGCGGGGGTGGCGGTTCACGGGCGGCGCAGGCCGCTCAGCACCACGTCCAGGCCGCGGCGGAACTCGATGTCCGGCGGGATCACCCGGGCGGTGCCCGCGGTCTCGGCCAGGAGCGGGTACTCCTCGCCCATCCGGGACATCGCGTCGGTGCCCAGGCCCGACAGCGGGCTGCGGTGCTCGGTCTCGGTCGCGCCGATGAGGTAGCTCAGCAGCGCGCGCAGGGCGAAGACCCGCTGCTCCCCGGTGAACCCGGCCTCGGTCAGCACCACCAGCACGGCCTCCGCCCAGCGCAGCAGGCTCGGGCACCGGTGGCGGTGCGCCATCGTGAGCGGCACGGCGTTGGGGTGGGGGGGGGGGGGGGGGGGGGGAGGGGGGCGGGGGGGGGGGGGGGGGGGGGCTCCCCCCCCCCCCCCCGGACCCGTTCGACCAGGACCGCGAGCTGCTTGTCCCACAACGCCTTCGGCGGCACGGTGTCCACTCCGGACATCGCCTGCTCGACCGCGAGCGCTTCCAGCTCGTCGCGGTCGGCGACGTACCGGTACAGCGACATCGTGCCCATGCCGAGCTCGGCGGCGACGGCGCGCATCGACAACGCCGCCAGCCCGTCCCGGTCCAGGACGGCGAGCGTGGCGGCGGCGAGCGCGGATCTGGTCAACGACTTGGGGCGGGGCATCGCCTTGACAGCGTACAAGTTACGCGCATAACTTGCGTAGGCGTACACCGCACGCTTACGTCGAGGGGGATGCCGTGAAGGTCAGCGCACGTGAGTGGGAAGCCGTGCTCGGTGGCACGGTGCGGGTGCCCGACCCGCGCAACCTGGTCCACCTGCAGTTCCGCCGCTTCGCCGGCTGCCCGGTGTGCAACCTGCACCTGCGGTCGATCGTCCAGCGGCACGACGAGATCACCGCGCACGGCGTCACCGAGGTGGTCGTGTTCCACTCCTCGGCGGCCGAGCTGCGCCCGCACGCCGCGGACCTGCCGTTCGCCGTGGTCGGCGACCCGGAGAAGCGGCTGTACGTGGAGTTCGGCGTGGAGTCCGCGCCGCGCTCGGTGCTCGACCCGCGCGCGTGGGGCGCGATCGTGCGCGGCGTCGTGCGCGACCTCGGCCCGGTGCTGCGCGGTCGGCGCCCGCTGCCCAAGCCGGAGGGCGGGCGGCTCGGCCTGCCCGCCGACTTCCTCATCGCGCCGGACGGCGAGGTCGTCGCGGAGAAGCGTGGACAACACGCGTACGACCAGTGGTCGGTGGACGAACTGCTCACCCATGCACAGGCTCTGACCAGCAAGAACTGAGTTGTCCACAGGGTTGTCCCCAGTTGTGGACGGATCGAACACGCGTTCGATCAACGACGAGGCCCCGCCCGTCGGCCAGGGCGGGGCCTCGTCGGACCAGGGCTCAGCGCGACGGGTCGCGGTTGAACAGGACCCGGGCCCTCGCGTACCCGACGGCGCTGAGGACGAGGCACCAGCCGACCGCCCAGTACCCGCTGTCGCCGATCGGCGTGCCGATGAGCAGCCCGCGCAGGGTGTCGGTGATCGGCGTGAACGGCTGGTGCTCGGCGAACCACGCCAGCCCGCTCGACATCGAGTCGGTCGGCACGAACGCGCTGCTGACGAACGGCAGGAACTGCAGCGGCAGCGCGGAGCTGTTGGCGCCGGCCACCGTCTTCGCGCCCATGCCGAACGCGATGCCCAGCCAGGTGAACGCGAACGCGATGAGCACCAGCAGCCCGGCCGCGGCGAGCCAGCCGGCGAGGCCCGCCGACGGGCGGAACCCGTTGAGCAGGGCCACCCCCACCACCAGCGCCAGGCTGAGGACGGTGTTGAGCAGGCTGCTCAGCGCCTGCCCGGTCAGCACCGAGTAGCGGGAGATCGCCATGGTGCGGAACCGGGCGATGATGCCCTCGCCCATGTCGGTGTTGATGTTCACCGACGTCCACGCGGCGCCGGCGCCGACGGCCATCACCAGGATGCCGGGCACCAGGTAGTCGACGTAGGACGCGCCGCCGGCGATCGTGGTGTCGAGCGAGCCGCCGAAGACGTGCACGAACAGCAGCATCATCACCACCGGCATGCCGATCGTGCCGATCGACATCATCGGGAAGCGCTGCATGTGCCGCAGGTTGCGGCGCAGCATGGTGGTGGTGTCGCGGATGGCCATGGTGCTCATCGCAGCACGGTCCTCTCGGTGGTCAGGGCGAAGAAGACGTCGTCGAGGTCCGGCGTGTGCACGGACAGGTCCTGCACGTCGACCGCGGCGTCGTCGAGCCGGTCGAGCAGGGCCCGCAACTGGTGCACGCCACCGTCGCCGGGCACGTCGAGGGTCAGGCCCTCGTCGTCGCGGGTGGCGTCGCCGATCGCCTTGGCGGCGAGGTCGAGCGTGTGCGCGTCGGCGAAGCGCAGCCGCACGTGCCCGCCCGGGATCAGCCGCTTCAGCTCGGCCGCGGTGCCCTCGGCGACGAGCCGGCCGCCGTTGAGCACGGCGATCCGGTTGGCGAGCTCGTCGGCCTCCTCCAGGTACTGGGTGGTGAGGAAGATCGTGACGCCGTCGGCGACCAGGCCGCGGATGACCTGCCACATGGCGTGCCTGCTGCGCGGGTCGAGGCCGGTGGTCGGCTCGTCGAGGAAGATCAGCTTTGGCCCGCCGACCAGCGTCATCGCCAGGTCGAGGCGTCGGCGCATGCCGCCGGAGTAGGTGGAGACGGGCTTCTTCGCCGCCTCGAGGAGGTCGAACTGCTCCAGCAGCCGGGCGGTGCGGCGTCGTCCGTCCCGGCGGTCCAGGTGGGCGAGGTCCGCCATGAGCCGGAGGTTCTCCTCGCCGGTGAGCAGGTTGTCCACGGCGGAGAACTGGCCGGTGACGCCGATGGCCTCGCGGACGCCGGCCGGGTCGCGGGCGAGGTCGTGGCCCGCGACCTCCGCCCGGCCGCCGTCGGCGGTGATGAGGGTCGACAGGATCTGCACGGTCGTGGTCTTGCCCGCGCCGTTGGGCCCGAGCAGGGCGAACACCGTGCCCGGCTCGACCCGCAGGTCGAGGCCGTCGAGCACGACGTGGTCGCCGTAGGACTTGCGCAGACCGGTGGCGGTGATCGCCATGGTCGTCTCCTTCTAGTCGGTGAGCAGCGGCAGGGACCGCACGCCGGTGAGGTTCGGCGACGGCATGAACGTCGGCCGCCGGTCGGGGTCCGTGCGCAGCTTCGGGAAGCGGTCGAGCAGGACGTCCAGCGCGAGCCGCCCCTCCAGCCGCGCCAGCGGCGCGCCGAGGCAGAAGTGCACGCCGCGGCCGAAGCCCAGGTGGGGGTTGGGGTAGCGGGTGACGTCGAGGACGTCGGGGTTCGCGAACTGGCGCGCGTCCCGGTTGGCCGCGCCGACCCACAGCATCAGCAGCTGGTCGGCGGGGATCTCGACGCCGCCGAGCGTCTCGGGCTTGTTCGTGACCCGGGCGAGCACCGCGAACGGGGTGAGGAACCTCAGCGACTCCTCGATCGCGGCCGGGATCAGCGCGCGGTCCCGGCGGACCTCCTCGAACTGGTCCGGGTGCGCGTCGAGGGCCAGCACGGTGTTGCCGAGCAGCATCGTGGTGGTGATGTGGCCCGCCACCAGCAGGACGGCCGCGAAGTTCACCACCTGCGCGTCGGTCAGGCGCTCACCGTCCACTTCGGCCTGGACGAGGTCGTTGAGCAGGCCGGGGCGCGGCGAGCGGCGGCACTGCGCGGCGTGCTCGCCCAGGTAGTCCATCAGCGGCCGGATGGCCTCCACGCTGTCGCGCAGCTCTTCGCGCTGCTTGGCCTGGTCGTCCTTGAGCGAGAACTGGTTGGTGCTCTCGAACATCTTGTCGACCCACACCTTGAACAGGTCGCGGTCGCTGCTCGGCACGCCGAGCAGTTCGGCGATCACGATCACCGGCAGCGGGTAGGCGAGGTCGCGGACCAGCTCGAAGTCGTCGCCGCTGACGTCGTCGAGCAGTTCGCCGGTGAGCTCGGTGATGCGCGGTTCGAGGTCGGCGACGACCTTCGGCGTGAACGCGTGGCTGACCAGGCGGCGCAGTTGGCGGTGCTCCGGCGGGTCGATCTGGATGATGTTGCCCTCGGTCAGCGACGCGTCGTCCACCGGGAACAGCCGCGTGGTGTCGGACGAGAACCGGGCCCAGTCGCCGAGGACCTCGACGGACTCGGGGTGGCCGTAGACGTTCCAGAAGCCGAGCTGCTCGTCGTACTCGACCGCGTGCTCGGGTCGTTCTCCGCGCAGCCAGAACTGCTGCGGGTTGGTGTCCCACATTGTCGTTGTCCCCCAATGGTGTTGTGTTTACGCGCGGTGGATGACGATGTCCCCCAGGGAGGTGCGAGCGCGCACCTCGACCCGCTCTTCGGCCTCGCCCGGGGCGTCGGCGCTGGTCAGCTCGTTGCGCACGCGGCCGGTGATCGCGCGCACGTCGAGCCAGGCGGCCGTGCCCTCGCGGATGCCGACCTCCAGCTCGCCGGCCGAGGTCTCCATGACCACCGTGCCGCGCACGACCTCGTCGAGGCGGATGCGGCCGTTGGCGGTCTTGGCGTGCACGTCCCCGGCGGCGTGGCCGACGAAGATGTCGCCGTTGGCGGCGCCGATCCGCACGTCGCCGGTGACCTCGCCGATCCGGGTCGAGCCGTTGGAGTTCTTCACGGTGCCGGAGCCGTCGAGCCGGTCGACGCGCAGCTCGCCGGAGCCGGTCGACAGCTCGGCGCGGCCGGTGACCGACTCGACCGCCACGTCGCCGTGGGAGGTGGCGGCCTTGAGCGCGGCCGTGCCCTGGAGCCTGATGTGGCCGGCGGAGGTCTTGAAGCGGCACTCGCCCAACGCGCCCTCGGCGCGGAAGTCGGCGAGCGAGCCGTGCGCGACGACGTGCGAGCCGGCGGGCAGCCGCACCACCACGTCGACCGTGCCGGATTTGCCGAAGATGCTGCGGGACCTGGGTGTCCGGACGGTGAGGCGGCCGGCGGCGAAGTCGACCGAGGTGCCCTCGGCGGCCGTGACGTCCTTGCCGTTGTCCGCGTCGGCGGGCTCGACCTCGACCACGGTGTCGTCCCGGTCGGAGGCGGTGATGAGGACGCTGCCGGCGACGATGTCGAGGTCGAGCGTGATGGTCTCGGGCGTGGCGAAAGAAGGTATGGCTGTCCCCTGGGAGTGTGTCTGGTCGGCGTTTGCGCTGGTCGTGGGCCTGGTACGGGTTGCGGTGCCGGTGTGGCTAGCGGACCCAGCCGGTGTAGCTCTGGCGCGAGGCGGAGCGGCCCGCCGGTCGACCGCCGTGCCCGAGCCCGGCCGCGGCGGCCCGCACCAGCCAGGCGTTGACGGAGACGCCCTCGCGGCTCGCGGCCTCCTCGACCCGGAGCTTCAGGTGCTCCGGCAGCCGCAGGTTGATCCGCGCGACCGCACCCTCCTCGGAGACCACCGGTGGCAGCTCCGTGGCATCACCTTGGCTCGGCGTGGCATCATCCGGCACCGAGACGACGAACTCGGGGTCACGGCCACGCAGCCGCACGTCGACCGATCCCGGCGCGAGGTCGCGGGTGATCTCGTCCACGGCCGTGGAAAGGGCTTCCAGCAGCGTCAACCGCACCGCTGACTCCAGCGGGGCCACGAGTCGTTCGGCCAGTGCCCGTGCCTCCGCGCCGCCCGCCTCGGCGGCGGTGGCGAGCTCCCGGCGGAGGTTGTCGACGTACGGCGTCAAGTCCATGGCACCACTATGGCACCACTGTGGTGCCAACGCAAGCCCGGCTGGTGCCACGGCGGTGCGTGGTGGCTCCGGGTCTGTTGCCACCCGATCGGATGAAATTGCGGTACAGCGAGACCAGTGGCCCATTTCGGAACGTGACGCGAGGCCGTGATCGTTTTCCGGCTTGGTCGCGTCGGGTGGAATAACGCAGCTCCCGGCCGAGCGTGCGGGAATCGCCGACGGTCGTGATCGAATGGCGCTAGCATGGGTGCTGAGCTGGTCATATGTCCCGATCGCGGGTGGTGATCCGTAATTTTGCGGACGTCGACCAAAGTGTTGACTCGAACGGCCTAATCGAGCTATCCGGATGGATGTGTAGTGAAGGGCTTGCTGACTTCACATCGGTTGAAGAATGCCTTGCCAAGGCGTCGGCCGTCGTGGAAGTCTTCCGCCCATGAATTTCCGCCCTCTGCCTGACGGGCAGTGGTCGCCGGTGCCCCACCTGCCCGGCATCCCCGAAGCACTCCGGCGCGAAGGCGCCTACCTGCCACCGCCGCTGCCCTCGGACCTGCAGCTGCCGGTGTCGACCTACCGCCGGTGCGCCGAGGCCGAGCACGCGCTCGGCCGGCTGGACGAGGCGGCGGGCCGGCCGAACGTCCGGCCCGCGCTCGTCCGGGCGACGCAGGTCCGCGACGCGAACAGCTCGGCCGGGCTGTCCGGTGTCGCCGTCGGTCTGCGCGAGACGTTCGCGGCGGACCTGCTGGCGTCGCAGGACGGGGCGCCGCCGACCGACAGCGCCGCGCCGTCCCAGCTGGTGGCGCCGTTCCTGCGGGCGTACGACCACGGCCTGGCGCGGGTCCGCGACGGCGCGGCGGTCGACGCCGAGGTGGTCGGCGAGGTCGCCGCGATCATGACCGGCGGCACGCCCGGCCGCCGCCTGACGGACGTGCTGCGCGACGCGCCCGGCCGGTTGGGCGTCAGCGACGCGCGGGCCTACCTGCTGACCGCGACCGGCGCGCACCTCGTGGCGCTGCTGGAGCAGTGGTCGACGTGGGTGCGCGAGGAGGACGAGCAGCCGCGGATCGCCAAGGTCGCGCTCGCGCACTACCAGCTGGAGGTGCTGCAACCGTTCCCCACGGCCAACGGGCACGTCGCGCGCACGTTCTCGACGTTGGAGATGGTGCGGTGCGGGCTGGTGCGCGACCAGGTGCTGCCGCTGTCGGTGTGGCTGGACACCGCGTTGGCCGAGTACCAGCGGCAGCTCCGCGCGGTGGTCGACACCGGCCGGGTGGACCGCTGGGTCGAGTTCTTCGCGACCGCCGTCCGCGACCAGGCGCTGGCGCAGCTGCGGCTGATCGGTCACCTGGAGGAGTTGGCCGCCGAGTACGCCGCCCGGTTGCCGCGCAAGGGGAAGCTGCCCCTGGTGGCGGCGGAGCTGATCGGCTTCCCCGTGGTCGACAACCGGTCGCTGCGCACGCGCTACGGCGTCTCCGCGAAGGCCGCCACCGACCTCACCGCCCGCCTGGTCGAGCTGGGCGTGCTCGTCCCGTGGGAGTTCCTGCCCTACCGCCGGGTGTTCCTGTGCCGCGACGTGCTGCGCCTGCTGGCCGACCACCCCGACACCACCGCCTGACCACCGTCCGACGACCCGGAAAGAGACGCGACGACGACGATGAGCGCACTCCCCGACGAACCGTCCCCCCGATGCCGCCGCACCGGCTGCCGCCGGCAGCACTGCCGCCGCCGACGCCACCGCTCACGGGGCCTGCCGCGGGTCCGCCTCGTGGTCGGCCTGCTGATCCAGGTCGGTGTCGCCCTGCTGCACTGGTTCCGCGACTGACTCCAGTCCGGCCACCAGGTCGCGCACGCGCTGCGCCGCGTCGTCGTCGACGCCGATGAGCAGCGCGAGCGCCCGGTTGAACCGCCGGTGGGCGACGGCGCGGTCGCCGGAGAGCCACAGCGCCCGGCCGAGCGCGGTCAGGGTGCGCGCGCGTTCGACGGGGTCGGGCAGGTCTTCGAGGATCTTGTCCGCCCGGGACAGGTACTTGATCGCGGAGTCGGGCCGGCCGACCTCGATCATCAACTCGCCGAGGTGGGCCAGCGCCCGCGCGGCGCCGGGCCGGTCGTCGTGCAGCAGGTAGAACTCGAGCGCCTCGTCGGCGCACCCGATGACCTTGTGCATCCGGCCCTCGGCGCGATAGGTGGCGGCCAGGTCGTGCAACGCGCCCGCGGCGGCGTCCGGGTCGTCGTCGCGGAGGCGGTGGACCGCCAGTTCGCGCATGCCGGCGACGGCGGCGAGGCGGAGCGCTCCCCGCCCGCGTAAGTGCGCCGCGGCCCGGCGGAAGCCGGTGGCCAGCAAGAGGGACGTGGGCAGCGCGGCGGCGAGCTCGGCGCCGACGTCGAGCAGGTCGCGCGACCACGCCTCGTCCACGTCGGCGGGCAGCGCGGGCCACACGTCGGCGAACAGCGCGACGGCGGCCTCCGGCTCGGCCAGCGCGGCGCGCAGCGTCGCCGGCAGCTCGTCCCGGTGCGCGTCGAACCAGTCGTGCCCGGTGGTCCGCAGTTCCCGGCGCAACCGCGCGACCTCGTGCCGTGGCTCGTCGCTCACCTCGTGCCGTCCTTCCGCGTTCCCGTGCCGAACCGACCCCTGGTCTCATCGCCCCGCGACGTCACTTGATCACGAGTGTCAACCAGACGGGTGAGACCGCACACCGCTGGAAGTGGCCGACTGTCGGCGGACCGGGTCACCCGCGCGCACCACGCACCGTCATCACCGCTGGCCGGGGGCGATCTCGAAGAGGTCGTCGAACTGCATCGGCGCGAGTGCCGTCAACGCGCCGCCGATGAACGCCGCCCCGGGCTGGAGGTCGCCGCCGAGGACGCGCGCGACGGTGGAGCGGTTGACGTCCATCGCCTTGGCCAGCGCGTAGTCCGAGCGGAACCCGGCGAGCCGTGCGGCTTTCGTGAAGACATCGGTGCGGAGCTTGATCGTGTACGGCATGGCCTGCCTCGTGTTGTGCACGCCCAACGCATGTTGTGAGGCCACAACGCTAGGCACTTCGTTTTGTATGCGCAACTAATGTTGTGCGTGAACAACGTGCAGGTCGGCGGCCGCCTGGGGGGAGTGCCCAACCAACGTTGCGTGCGCGCACGTACCATGTCGGGGTGACCAAAGCCGAGAGTGCGGACTCGTCCTGGTCGGACTTCGTCCAGAAGCAGATGGACGACCGCGGGATGAGCACCGGAGAACTGACCGACAAGACCGGCTTCGACCGGAGCAGGCTGACGGCGTGGCGCAAGGGCGAGCGCCCGAACCTCGCCACCGCCCGCGTGGTGGCCAAGGCGTTCGGCATGAGCCCGCTGGAAGTCATGGTGGCCGCGAAGCTGATCACCGCGGAGGAGGCGGACCTGAAGGGCGTGTCCAGCCCCGATCCGGGCGCGCTGACGGATCAGCAGCTGGTGGCCGAGCTGAGCCGCCGGCTCAAGAACCGGTCCTGACCCTCGGTCAGCCCGCCGACGACCGGTCCGGAACGACCCCCGGGCCGGTCGCGGCGTCCAGGGCGGTGGGTTCGCGCAGCGTGCGGATCACGAGCCAGCCGAGGGCGGGCAGGACGATCAACGGGGTGAGCGCCGTCCGCAGGGAGGTGTGGTCGGCGAGCGTGCCGATGAGGGGGCTGGTGATGCCGCCGATGCTGACGGTCAGGCCGAGGGTGACGCCGCTCGCCGTGCCGACGCGGCTGGGCAGGTAGTCCTGGGCGAGCGTGATCTGCAGGGAGAACGGGACGTAGAGGCCCGCGGAGGCCAGGGCGACACAGGGGTAGAGGGCCGGGCCGGGGACGAGCACGACACCCGCGACGGCGCCGACCGTGATCAGGTACGACCACCGCACGATGGTGATCCGGTCCCAGCGGTTGGCGAGCCTGCTGCCCACGACGGTGCCCGCGGCCCCGCCGAGGTAGAGCAGGACCAGCGCGGCGGTGCCTGCCGCCGTGCCGCCGGTGGTCCGTTGCTGGGCGTGCAGCGCGATGAACGCGCTGAGGCCGACGAATACGACGGACCGGCAGACCACGGCCAGGGACAGCTTCAGGAACGAGGCCTTGTCGTCGCCGGCGCGGTGGCTTGCCGCGGTCGGGGTGGTGCGGACGGGGTCGGCGAGCGCGCGCAGGACGGGCAGGCACAGCACGCTGCCGGCGAGGGCCGGGACGATGAGCAGCGGGGACCACCGCAGCCCGCCGACGGCCACGACCGCGGCGACCAGGACGGGTGCGGCGGCGAGCCCGAGGTTGCCGCCGAGGAGGAACCAGCCCATCGCGGTGTGGCTGCCGCCGCTGACGGCTCGCGCGGTGCGGGCGGCCTCGGGGTGGTAGGCGGCGACGCCGATCCCGGCCACCGCCACGAACGCCAGCGTCAGCGCGTAGGAACCGCTGAGGCCGCTGAGCGCGATGCCGAGCCCGGCGAGCACGGTGCTCACGGGCAGCAGCCACGGCAGGGCCCACCGGTCGGTCAGCGCGCCGAAGAGCGGTTGTGCCACCGAGGACAGCAGGGACGCCGCGAGCACGATGCCCGAGACCGCCGCGTAGCCGTAGGCGCGTTCGGCGACGAAGAACGGCACGAGCGAGGCGACCGCGCCTTGGTAGACGTCGACGCACGCGTGGCCGACCGAGAGCAGGGTGATCGATCTTCTGCGCGACACCACGCCATGCTCGTGACCGAGGGAGGTGTCGCGCTTCCGATAACCTGCCGTTCGATGACGGAAATCCGCCACAACCCCAGGGCGCCGACCCAGGCACGGACCCTGGCCCCCGGCGCGGGGATCGACGCGCACCGGCACGACGACCACCAGCTCGTCTACGCCGCCAGGGGAGTCCTGGCCATCACGACCGACCGGGGTTCCTGGGTCGCGCCGGCCAACCGCGCCGTCTGGGTGCCGGCCGGGACCGTGCACGCCCATCAGGCGCACGGTGAACTCGAACTGCACCTCGTGGGTCTGCCCGCGACGGACAACCCGCTGGGGCTGGTGGAGCCGGGCGTGCTGTCCGTCGACCCGTTGCTGCGCGAGCTGATCCTCGCCTACACCGGCTCACCGCACGACGACTCGCCCGAGCGGCAACGGTTGCGCGCCGTGCTGCTGGACCGGCTCCGGGTCGCGCCGCAGCAACCCGTCCACCTGCCCGTGCCGACCGATCCCCGACTGGCGGCGCTGTGCGCGATCCTGCAGGCCGACCCCGCGGACAACCGCACGTTGGCGGCCCTCGGAGCGGTCGTCGGCGCCAGTGACCGCACGCTGACCCGTCTCTTCAAAGCGGACCTGGGCATGACGTTCCCGCAGTGGCGCACCCAGCTGCGGCTCTACCACGCCCTCGTCCTGCTCGCCGAGAACACCCCGGTCACCACCGTGGCCCACCGCTGCGGCTGGTCGTCCACCAGCGCGTTCATCGACGTCTTCCGCCGCGCCTTCGGCCACACCCCGGGAACCCACAACCGCTGACGCCCGCCCCCGCTACCCTGGTGTCGGCTGCAATCCCGGTGCTGCAACGACGGGCGACCGGACGACGGCCACCGGGACTTCCCGCCGTTCGCGCCCGTACCAAGCCCGCGAAGGTCCTCGGTCGCCTTGACCGGGGACCTTCCGCTCGGGTGCCTGCCGGCGTTCAACGGTCGGTCGCGAATCCCTCGACGAAGTAGCTGACCCCGGGGACCGGCGGTCCGCACCGGAGCAAGGCTTGGACATGGGGCCAGACGTCCGCCGAGACCGGGTAGGAGTCGGCGAACCAGAGATCGCCCGCCACGTCGAAGAACGGCCGGAGCCGGATCAGTTGCTCCCGCGTGACGACGTGCTCGCCGACCGCCTCCTCCGTCCGGTCCGAGTAGCCGACCAGCGCCCATCTCATGTCGTCGCCGTTCGCGTACCTGCGCGGGTCATCTCTCACCGGCTCAGTGTGTCCACCCCGACGACCGCAGCCAACCGGGTTCGCCAAGGGCCGGGCCCCGACTGACGGCTACTGCCGGAAAAAAAAGATCAAGCCCCGAGCGCGTTGCCGCAGCTCAGGGCCTGATTCACCCGGCGAAAGGTGAGTGCCCCCGGCAGGATTCGAACCTGCGACACACGGTTTAGGAAGGCGCGTGGCCCAACCCTGCGGTCACGTCTCCTGACCTGCGCCGAAGCGGCATCCCATCGCCCACGTCCACGGAGTCATTTCGCAGTGGCTTCGCGTTTCGCGCTGACAGCTCTCAACCGGCTCAAGCCTGCTCGATGGCAAGACGGCGAAGCCGTCGCGGCAGCCGATCGCCGGGCCCAGCCCACCCTAGCCGCGTGACCGCGCGATCGTCCCGACTGGCGAACCTCGGAACTCCTCGGACTCCAGCTCGCCATCACCTCGCGCGCCGCCTCCGGACCACGTGCACCGACTCCGCGCACGGCCGACGGGCGGAGCGAAGCGGGAGCCCGGCGTGCCGTGATGCGGGGAGTCGGTGCCAACGTGGGACAGCCCAACCGTGCGCTGCCGCAGGCGGCGCGCGCCTTGATCCTGTAGAGCGCAATTCGGCAGAAGCCACGCATGAAGGGTGGACGCTTGCCTTCGGCGACTTGTCGTTTAGGATCAATGGCCACCGAGGCAGGAGGCGCAGTGACGGATCGCATCCAGATTAGCTCGATCGACGTCGACAAGATTCTGTCGCTCCAGGAGGATTACTATGTCGACTTCAAGTCGAAGGATGTGAAACCTGCCAGTCTTTCAAAATGGATGAGTGCTTTCGCGAATTCGTCGGGCGGTGACATCTATGTCGGGATATCAGAACCGCAGAAAGGCGTCTTTGTCTGGGACGGCTTCGAAAGAATCGAAGATGCGAACGCGCACCTCGCGGTCCTAAGCCCGATCTTTCCCGGTGGAGATGACTTTAGGTACACATTCTTGGAGGCGGCGGGCCGCTCCGGCGCTGTATTGCGTATCGAAGTTGGTAAAACGCAGACCATCAAGAAGTCGTCTAACGGTGATGTGTACAAGCGTGTGGGTGCACAGATCCAGAGGGTCGAGACGAGTGAAGACCTCGATATCCTAAAGCTTCAAAAAGGATTGGTAACCCATGAGGTTGAGACCGTAAATGCGCCGTTGGAATTGGTCACTGACTCGCTCCAGGTGCTCGAATTCCTGGTAAGTGTCATTCCGTCGGTCGACTCTGCCGAACCGTGGATCAGGAAGCAGCTTCTAATTCGTGAGAACCGCCCCACTGTCGCTGCCCTGGTGTTGTTTGCCGATGACCCCCAGGTAGCGCTGCCGAAGGCGTCGGTGATCGTCTATAGGTATGCTACAAGCAACCCTACCGGTAGTCGTGAGTTCCTGGTCGACGGTAAGACTCATCTGATCGAGGGGTCAGCATACAGGCAAATCAAAGATTCGGTTGAGCTGGTAACTCAGCTTATCGAGCAGATCAAGAGTGAGTCGCTGGATAAAGTTGAGTACCCAAATGAGACGCTTCATGAGATCGTGACAAACGCGGTGATTCACCGCGACTACGCTCAACCGGATAACGTGCATGTGCGTATTTTCGATGATCGTGTTGAAGTCGAGAGTCCTGGGCGTCTCGGTGGACACGTGACGCCCAGGAATATCCTAACTGCTCGCTTTTCTCGGAATCAGCAGATTGAGCGCTGGTTGCACAAATTCCCGGACCCGCCTAACAAGAATGTCGGCGAAGGTTTGCAGACCGCGTTCGCTGCTATGAAGAAGATGCGACTCAAAGACCCCGAGATTTACGAGCGGGAGAATTCTGTCCTTGTGGTGATCAGGCACGAGAAGCTCGATTCCCCGTCGACCTTGATCGTGGAGTTCTTGAAGAGTTCAGGTACTGGCACGATCACGAATCGTCAGGCGAGGGAAATTACCGGTGAACCTCGCGAAGGGGAAATTCGAAGGATCTTCGCGAAACTTATCGCTAAAGGTGAAATCGAGAAGGTGCCAGGTACGCAGAAAGGTGGCACGAAGTACCGCCTCGTAGGAACGAGCAGCATCTAGCGTTGACGCAGCACCTGCCACTACATGTTGTCTTTGGCATGAGGGGCGATGTTACGTAACGCACTAAAGGTTAGGATAACCTAGTGGCCATGGACTACAGGGCGTCCGTTAAGCTGGCTGCGTCACTTCTTTCGTCCGAGTTGCCTCGGCGTTGGAGACACGTTCAAGGTGTTGCTAAGCGTGCCGCAAGTGTGTCGCCACTGCTCGACCCCGGCGATGCTGAGGTTTTGATTTCCGCTGCTATTCTTCACGATATTGGATACTCGCCCGGTATAGCGAAAACTGGATTTCACCCGCTCGATGGTGCACTATATCTCTCGTCGCACGGTGTTTCGCGGCGGCTGTGCTCACTAGTTGCTCGTCACACTTGCTCCTATCGAGAGGCGGAGCTGCGAGGCCTTTCGACTGAATTGGAGAAATGGGAGGACGAGATAACGGCGGTCCGTGATGCGCTCTGGTGGGCGGACATGACGACTTCTCCGGACGGGATGATCGTAAGCTTTCGTGAGCGGATTGACGAGATTCGAGCGAGGTACGGTCCGGATGACATAGTCACAAAGTTCATTGAACAAGCGGTACCTGAGTTGACCGCGGCCGTGGAGCGGACTGAGGAGCGGTTGCGGGCGGCTGGGTTGGGTCACTTGGCGAAGTAGGGAGTGGTCCGCGGTTCAAAGCCGTGTTCGATCCGAAGACGGATCGACGGGTGGATGTTGAGGGCTTCCAGGTCCTCGCGGGCTACCCAGTGGACTTCGCTGGACTCGTTGCTTGTGCGCAGCTCGCCTCCGATGGGCTGAGCGCGGAAGCAGATGGAGAACTCCTGGCGGACTTCGCCGTCCGTGTAAGAGATGACGTGGGCTGGGTCGGAGTAGACGCCGATGATGTCGGTGGGGTCTACGTCGATGCCGGTCTCTTCTTTGACCTCGCGGATGACGGTGTGGCCGATGGTCTCGCCTACGTCTTGGGCTCCGCCGGGGATGGAGTAGAGGTCGTTGTCGGTGCGGCGGATCATGAGTAGGCGGCCTTGGTCGTCTTGGACGAACGCGGTCACGGCTACGACGATGTTGGTTGCCTTGGGGGCGTTTGGGTCGTTGTAGTGGTCGGTGCGCGCCATGGTTCCTGCCTACCACTTGGGTGGCTTGGCGTCGTCCCAGACGCCCTGGAAGCTCTCGGCGTAAGTCTCGAAGAGGTCGCCTCCGGAGAGGCGGCGCAGGTGGAGGACCGGGGCGTGAGCTGCCATGAAGCCATGTACGTGGGTGTTGACCAGCATCTCGTCATCGAAGCGGTAGATCGAGTTGTAGAGCGTCGTGCGGTGGCAGCGGATCTCGGCGTGGCCGGTGTCGGCGAGTGGCTTGAAGAACGCGAGGGCGTTGCGGACCTTGGCGGCGAGGGTGCCCTTGCCGATCCCCTCTTCCTCGCTGCGGCGGGCCACCTCGCGGCTGGCCGGGTCACCCAGGAGTAGGCGGATCTTGACGCCTGCCTCGGCCTTCTGGCGGAAGGTCTTGATCAAGCTCGGGTTGTCGGTGAGGAACATGCCCGAGTAGATCAGGATCGAGATGTTCATCCGGGCCTGGTCGACCAGGTGGGACCACTGCTCCTGCGGGACGGAGTGGCGGTGCGGGTAGACCTGTACGACCTCCGATTGGGTGATCTCCTTCTTGGCATCCGGGGCGAGTGCGTTGGGCCAGAGGTAGGTCTCGGCCTCTCGGACCATGGCCGCGATGGTGCGCCGGTGGCGTGGGTACGGGGTCCGGTCGAGGTTGATCCAGCGTTCGACGGTCTTGGGGTCCACGCCGGTGGCCTTGGCAACCTGGTTGAGGTCAAAACCGTTGCGTAGCAACGAGTCTCGTAGGCGTTGGTTCGGCACGATTCCCCCTGTCGAACGAGTTGGGACGTCTTCAAGCTACCAAGGACGTCTGTAGTTGTCCCGCTGTGCGGTGCTGCCGTCCCGCATTTCTGCCGAAAGTGGTTGGTGTCAAGGTGCTGGACAGAGGGTCCAGCCGACACCGACGTCAGGAGAACGGCTGTGGCGATCTCGGGTGGGAGCAGGCTCCCCACGTCGCACGACTTCGTGTTCCCGCGTGGCGCGCTGGTGATGGGTGTGGAGCCGGTGCTCAAGTTCCAGTCCGCTGAGGAGCGGGCGAAGGGGCTGCCGGTGCAGCAGGAGACGGACAAGGAGACCGGGCTGTTGGTGTGGTCGGTCCTGGTGATCGACCAGGCGGCGGAACGCAAGGCAGAGGCCGCGGTGACGGTGAAGATCGCGGCTCCTCACCAGCCGGTGCCGCCGGAGGCGATTCCGGGGACCGATGTCCGGCCGGTGGTGTTCGAGGGGTTGACGGTGACGCCGTGGATTGACGACAAGGCGTGCCGGGGCAGCCACGGTGGTGAGCGGCACAGGTGCCGGGCGAAGCTCGGGTACAGCCTGCGGGCGACCGGGATGAAGCCGGTCGTCGTCAAGTCCGCGCCCAAGGCCGCGTGACCCCCGGTGGCTGACATGGTCCGTCTGCATGTCACCGCTGACCTGCCGATTCGGGTCGAGCCGCTGGTGTTCGCCGGGAGGGTGGAGTTCCGGCTCGGTAACGCGTTCCCGGCGGTGCTGGTCGTTGATCGGGACGCGTTGCCGCGTCTGGCCCAGGCCGTCGCCGAGGGACAGGCCGCGTTGGGGACGCCTCCTGAGGTTGGGGGTGCGTGATGGCTCAAACGAAGAAAGTCGACCCGTGGGCGGCGGCGTACGCGGTGACGTTGCTCAAGGACGCCCACGAGGCGTTGACGCACCTGATGCCTGCGCCGGACGCGTCGCCTGAGGTGTGGCGAGAGTTCTACCTGCGGTCGGCCGAGGTGTACGCGCGGGTCGCGGAGGTTGATCGGGGTCATCACCACGAGGCGCTGTATTGGGCCAAGCGCGAGCGTGCCAAGGCGGAGGGGGTTGTTTCGGATGAGCGTTGATCGGGCTGTGCGGCGGGGCCGTGGTGGGGTCGGTGGCGGTTTGGTACGCGTGGTGCGGGACGGGTTGCCGCTGGCTGAGCTGGCCGACGCCGGGTACACGCCGTTCATGTTCGAGGCGGTGATGCGGCAGTTCGTCGGCTTCCCGTACGAGAACTGGTCGGTGCGGGCGCTGGAGAAAGCGACGAAGATGCCGTACTCCGCGGTGCGTCACATCTGCCGTGACCTGGTCGACCTCGGACACCTGACGGTCGATGAGGGGACGTTGCAGGGTGCGGTGTCCGTGCACCGCCATCGGTTGTCGCCGGAAGGGCTCGCTTACTGGGGTGGGCCGGTGGTGGCGCACGACTGGCTGCATGACGCGGACGTGTGGCGTGATCCGCGAGTGGTGCCGGTGATGGGGTCGCGCCTGTCGGCCGAGGACCGGGCGCAGGGCGAGGTGGTGGGTTACTCGCTCCCGGTGTTGTACCGGGTGGCTGACGCCCTGGTGTTGGTGCCGTCGCGGGAGTGGCGCATCGAGGACTTGGTGACGGCGGCCGGTGCGGCTGAGGAGATGGTGCGTCTCGCCTGCCTGGACCTGGTCGCGGCCGGACACGCCTCCGCGCACGAGTGGCGAGAGGACGGCGGAGAGGAACGCGAGGAGACGCGGTTCAAGGTCACCCTGGCCGGGATGGTGACGTGGCTGCCCTGGATGCCTGACCCGCTCGACTACTAGCCGGTGGTGTGGGCGGGCATCGGATGCGGCGGTGTCCGCTCACATCGGTAGTGACAACTGAAGACGATCACTGACCTGTCGGTCGTGGTCGTCGGTGAACGGACCTCAAGTCTTGGCGGGCCTGGAGCTGTTCACCGACGACGCAACGACCGGTCTTCTCGCGCGCTTTTGTTGACACACAAGGGGTTTCGGTCATGTCAAGGCTATCGGTACGTGGGGGTCACGCGTCAAGTCGGCGCGGTGCCCCGTCTGTGTGGAAGCTGTCCAACGGTCGCCCCTGCGGGGCGTGCAAGCGGTTCGGCGTCTACGCGCCCAACCAGCCCATCTGCTGCGGATGTCTGGGCTGGCTGCCGCTGATCTTCGCCCCCGTCGGGCGTGTGTGATGGGCGGCAAGTGGGTGGATCCGGCCCCGTTCGAGGGTGCTCGGCCTCGGGTGCCGTGGTGGGCGCTGGTGCCCGGCAAGCTGCGGTGGATCGCGTTCTTGGTGGCGCTGGTGTGGCTGGGACTGGTCGGCGTCGTGCGCCTGGTGCTCGTCGTCGTCCGGTACCCGGTGGTCACGCTGGTGCCGTTGTCGGCGGCCTGGTGCTGGTGGCGGTTCGGGATCTCGCCGCTGGTTCTGGCCCTGTTGTCGCTGGTCGCGGCCCTGACGATTTGGGCGGGCCTGGATCGCGGGTCGTTCCTGCGGCACGCCTGGTACCGGCTGGTCACCGAGTGGCGACGGTTGACGGTGTACGTGCCGAAGTGGCGCTCGGTGATGCGGCTGTCGGACCTCGCCAAGCGGGACCGTGGCCGTGAGTACCGGCCGAAGCTGCGCCGGGTCCGGTCGGAGGGCTGGCGGGATCGCGTCCGTGTGCGGATGGTGCCCGCGCAGTCGCCTGAGGCGTGGGAGCTGCGTCGGGACGGGTTGGCGCACTCGTTCGGCGCTCGGTCGTGTCGGGTGCGGGTGTTGCGGCCGAGGGTGGTCGAGCTGGACTTCGTCCACCGTGACCCGCTGCTGCGTCCCCTGGCCGTTCCCGCGTTGACGGATGCCGAGGTGGATCTCAAGCGGGTGGTGGTCGGTCGGACCGAGACCGGTAAACCCTGGCGGCTGCGGCTGCTTGGCGCTCAGGTGCTCGTGGTCGGCGTGCCCGGTGCGGGCAAGGGCTCGGTGCTCTGGTCGCTGGTGTGGCAGCTCGCCCCGGCTGTCCGTGCGGGCTTGGTTCGGCTGGTCGGGATCGATCCGAAGGGCGGGATGGAACTCGGGCAGTGCCCGGACGCTTTCGACCGGGTCGTGTACGACAACGGACCGGAAGCCGTTGCCCTGCTTGAAGAAATCGCCGCAGAGGTCAAAGAGCGGGCGACGCGGTACCGGGGTGTTCGGCGGTTGTGGGCACGGTCAACGGGGGAGCCGTTCACGGTCCTGGTGGTGGACGAGCTGGCGGACCTGATCGCCTACCAGCCGGACAAGCAGCTCCGGGAGCGCGCGGTGCGGGCTATCCAGACGATCACCTCGCAGGGGCGTGCTCCTGGGTACGCGGTTGTCGGCCTGGTCCAGGACCCGCGTAAGGAGGTCGTGTCGTTCCGGCACCTGTTCAGCACTCGTGTGGCGCTGCGCCTGGACGAGCCGCAGCAGGTGGACATGGTGCTTGGGGACGGTGTCCGGCAGCGCGGCGCGGCGGCTCACGAGATCAGCGAGAACACGCCCGGTGTCGCCTGGATCAAGGAGGACGGGCAGCGGGAGCCGGAACGGGCTCGGGCCTTCCACGTCACCGATGCCGACTTGGTCGAGCTGGGGGTGTTCCTGGCCGATGCGAAGGTGCACGACTTCCCGACTCGGCCGGACGGTTCGGGGGAGGTTGCGGCGTGAGTGAGTACCTGACTCGTGCGGACCGGATGAAGCAGCCGGCGGCGCTGGATGTGGCTCGGGCCGTGGCTGAAGAGCACGGCGTCTGCGTCCGACCGCTGGCCAAGGAGCGGATCGACCTGGACACCGGACGGGTCGAGATCGTGCCCGTGGCGTGCGGCTCAACCGTGGCGAGTGTGTGCCCCACCTGTGCGGAGAAGAACCGCAGGTTGCGGATGGCGCAGTGCCGTGAGGGATGGCACCTGACCGAGGAACCCGACTTCATCCCGGACCCGCCTAGCGACGATCAACGGGCGCTGACCGCCTACCGGGCCGACCTGGTGAAGGTGTACCGGCAGGCCGTCGAGGAGGGCGACGAGATCGGGGCGGAGGAGGTTCGGGAAGAGGTTGCGGGGGTCGACGCCGAACTTCGGCAGCTCGGAATCCGCGGTTCACTCCCCGCCCTGGAGGCTCATCCAAGGATCACCCGGAAGCGGTCGACCAGGCGGCGGCAGGATGCGCCGAACCTGCCTCGGCGACCGGTCCAGAAGCGCACGATCGGACGGGTCTTCGGCGGCAAGTATCAGCCCTCGACCTTCCTCACGCTGACCTTGGACAGCTACGGCAAGGTGCGGTCGGACGGCACCCCGGTTGATCCGGCCCAGTACGACTACCGGCGGGCGGCTCGGGACGCGGTGCACTTCGCGGCCTTGCTCGACCGGTTCGTGCAAAACCTGCGACGGTGCGTCGGCTGGGACGTCCAGTACTTCTCGACCGTCGAACCTCAGCGGCGACTGGCGCCGCACTGGCACGCCGCTATCCGTGGCTCGATCTCGCGGGCGGAGCTGCGCGCGGTCGCGGAGGCCACCTACCACCAGGTCTGGTGGCCCGACCACGACGAGATCAAGTACAGCGGCGACAACCGGCCGGTGTGGGACTCGCGAGCGAAGGGGTTCGTTGACCCGACCACCCGCGAACCGCTGCCCACTTGGGAGGAAGCGCTCGACCAGGTAGAAGCGCCCGCGCACGTCGCCCGGTTCGGGGTGCAGGTGCACTCCAAGGGCATCCTCGGCGGCACGGAAGAGGCCGGGCGGCACATCGGCTACCTGACGAAGTACCTGACCAAGAGCATCGGGGAGTGCTTCGACGCCCGGACCAGCCGTCAGGAGGAGCACGCCGAACGGCTGTGCGCTGAGCTGGCCGTCACGCCCTGCTCGCCGCAGTGCCCGGTGTGGTTGCTCTACGGCGTCCAACCCAAGGGCGCTCGCCTGTCGATGGAGCCGGGCAAGTGCAAGGGCAAGGCGCACAAGCGCTCGACCCTGGGCGTCGCCGGTCGACGCGTGCTCGTGTCGCGGAAGTGGTCCGGGAAGTCGCTCGCCGACCACAAGCACGATCGCAAGGAATTCGTTCGGCAACTGCTTGCCGACGTGGGGATCACCGGGGACGACCGGCCGAAACGGGTCGTCTGGAACAACGTGCAGCCCGGTGACCCGAACGTGCCCCCAAGACCACACCTGCTGCTGCGGGCGGTCGCGGAGCGGCGTCGATGGAAGGCCGAGTACACGGCGGCTCTGCTCGCCTCGGCCAGTCCGCCAAACCGTTCGGCAACGTCTCAAGCTGCGTAAACGGGGGTTCGGGGATGAGTGGCAAGGTGCGTGAGCTGGCTGAGTTGATGTCCGTTCCGGAGATGCTGGAGGCCTTGGGCGGGGAGGTCTCGCGGGACACGTTCTACAAGTGGCGGCAGACGGGGAAGGGGCCTCGGTGCTTCTCGCTGCCCAACGGTGAGCTGCGGTGCAAGCGGGTGGACTTCCTCGCTTGGCTCGATGACCTGTACCGGGCGGCGGCATGACGACCACGTTTAAGGTTCGGTTCTGGGAGATCGCGGACTGGTCGAAGAAGAAGGGCAAGGACGGGAAGCGGAAGGCTCGGCCCTACGGCGTGCGGTGGGTGACCGACACCAAGTCGCACTCGGAGTGGTTCGGGACCAAGGCCCTGGCCAACAGTCGGCGGTCGGAGCTGATGCAGGCTGCTCGGCGGGGTGAGGAGTTCGACGTCGAGACGGGCCTTCCGGTCTCGGAGCTTAAGCGGCGCAACTCGCTGTCCTTCGTGGAGTTTGCGCAGTCCTACATGGACATCAAGTGGCCGGACGCTGCCGCAACCACGCGGGGCAGCACGGTGGAGGCGCTGGCTACGGCTGGGGCGGCGTTCGTCCGGGATGGAGCGGGGCGACCGGAGGTGAACGAGCTGCGGGGCGTGCTCACGCGCAACCTGCTGCCTCCGACTACCCGAGACAACGAGCTGTCGCGTGAGGGGCGGGAGGTCGTTGACTGGCTGGTCCGGAACTCGCGTCCGCTGTTCGAGCTGACAGACGCGGTGGCGGTCCGTGAGGTGCTGGACGCACTGGCGGTCAAGCTCGACGGCAAGGCGGCGGCTGCGACGGTCTACCAGCGGAAACGGGCGGTGTTGTTCAACCTGCTGTCCTACGCGGTGGAGCTTGGGCTCATCCCGGACAACCCGCTGACCAGGGTGAAGCGCAAGGTCGCGAAGGTGGTCGAGCAGGTCGACCCGCGTGTCGTCGCCAACCCCGGTCAGGTGGAGCGGCTGTTGACCGCGGTGACCTACGTCGGGCGGCGGAACCAGGAGCGGGGCGCGCACCTGGCGGCGTTCTTCGCGACCGGCTACTACGCAGCGGCTCGGCCCGCTGAGGGCCTGGGGCTCCGTGAGGACGACTGCACCCTGCCGGAGGAGGGTTGGGGTCTGCTCATGCTCGGTGAGTCGCGTCCGGCGGCCGGGAAGCGGTGGACGGACTCCGGGGAGGTCCACGACCGGCGCGGCCTGAAGCATCGTGGGGTGAAGGACGTGCGGCCGGTGCCGATCCCGCCGGTGCTCGTCCGCATCCTGCGGGATCACCTCGACCGGTTCGGCACCGGGCCGGACGGGCGGCTGTTCCGCTCACCCGGTGGAGGGGTCGTGTCCTCGTCCACCTACTACCGGGTGTGGGAGGAGGCTCGGCAGTACGCCCTGACGCCCGTTCAGGCGGCCTCTCCGCTGGCTGGGCGGCCGTACGACCTTCGGCACGCCGCAGTCTCGCTGATGCTCAACGGCGGCGTTCCTGCCACTGAGGTGGCGGAGCGGGCGGGGCACTCGGTGGACGTGCTGCTCAAGGTGTATGCGAAGTGCATCGACGGGCAGCGCGAGAAGGTCAACAAGCTGGTCGAAGCGCTGTTCGGTGACGAGTAGCGCAGGTCTCACCGCGACCCCCTGGGAACCCCGACCCAGGGGGTCGAGCCGTTTCGCAGTGGTTTCGCGGACCCCGGCAAACAGGGGCAGATTCCGGCTGACGGCGACTGATGAAAAAGATCAAGCCCCGGCCGCGTTTCCGCTGGCCAGGGCCTGATTCACCCGGCGAAAGGTGAGTGCCCCCGGCAGGATTCGAACCTGCGACACACGGTTTAGGAAACCGATGCTCTATCCCCTGAGCTACGAGGGCGCGGTGGTGAGCGTACCCGGTCGGGGATCCGGCTTCCGGTGGTGGGGTTGTCACTCGGTGGGCCTAGGAACGTGCACCTTGGGTTAGGGGGTGGGCCTCACCGGGTCGGCTGTCCGGGGGATGTGGGCGACCGCACCTGTTCCGCATCGGTCCAGTGAGGTACAGAAGGGGCCATATCCCCCTCCGACGAAAGCCATCCCATGAGCAGCCGACCCTGGCCTGACTTCCGTCCCGGCCCCCTGGGCTCCGTCGGCGCGTGGTGGCGGCGGCTCCGCGCCCGCCCCAACGCCGAGCAGTACACCTTCGTCCCGGCCTCGACCTCCCACCAACACCCGTTCGAGTCGCCGCTGCCCAGCGCGGTCTACGGGCTCGACTTCCACGCCAAGATGACGATCCACTGGCGCGTGGACCTGACGACGGGCGCACGGCACAACGCACCGCGCAGCGCCGCCGTCAACGACGTCATCCACCGGGCCAAGGCCCTCACCGAACGGGCGATGCTCGTCCACCACGCCCCGCTCCAGCACCAGCTCGGCGCGGAACTGGCGGCCGAACGGCAGGTCGAGGGCACGCACGTGTGGGCCCGCGCGGACGCGGTCGAGCTGACCGTGGACGAGCACGACCTGGCGATGGCGCGCAAGCACATCGAGCTGCTCCAGACCACCACGATGCGCCAGGCCGAACGGGACGCCGAACGCGCCGAGATCAAGTACCTGCGCGACGAGGTGCTGACCGACCTGTCCACCGCGACCATCTGGTGGCTCGTCCGCAACGGCTACGAGGTCGAGCAGGCGGTGGTGCTGAGCAGGCACCTGGCCGAACTGGTCGGCATCGCCTCGCAGCGCCGCGACCGGCACTGGGCCGACACGCTCGTCACCTCCTTCGAGAGCGCCCTGCCCCGCCTGGACGACGGGCACCGCGCCGACGTCCGCCTCCACCTGGCCAAAGCGCTCGGCATCTACGGCGGCTCGACGGTCGCCGCGGAGTTCGCCGAGCAGGTCGGCCTGCCCGCCCAGCTCCAGCAGAACCAGAACGGCGCCAAGCCCCTGACGTGATTCCCTAATCTGGTCCTCGTGACCCACAACCTGACCGAGGTGCGCGGCGCGGCCGTGGCTGGCGCGTTGCGCGTCCTCGCCCGGCTCACGCCGTTCGTCGAACCCGAGTTGATCGGCCTGCGCGAGGTGGTGCGGCCCGGAGACGTGTGCGTCGACGTCGGCGCCGCGCTCGGCCTCTACACCGTCTCGCTGTCCCGCCTCGTCGGTCCACACGGGACAGTCCACAGCATCGAGCCGCTGGTGTTCGCGCACCCCGCGCTGTCCTACCTGCTGCGCCCGCGCGAGGGCCGCAACATCGTCCGGCACTCCGTCGCGCTGGGAGTGAGCGAGGGCCGCCAGGTCATGAGCGTCCCGGTCCGGCACGGCACACCGGTCACCGGCCGCTCGTTCCTCACCGCCGGCGCGGACGGCCTCGGTTCCAACGCCGAGTTCGCCGAGCACCTCGAGGTGCTGGTCCGCACGGACACGTTGGACCGGTTCCGCGCGGCCAACGCCATCGACCGGCTGGACTTCGTCAAGGCCGACGTGGAAGGCGCGGAACTGCGCGTGCTGGAAGGCGGAGCGGAGACCATCGAGAGGTTTCGACCGAAACTTCTCCTGGAGATCGAGGAACGGCACGTGGCGCGATTCGGCTACCGGGCGCGCGACGTGCAGGACTGGCTCGCCGAACGCGGCTACCGGATGCACGCCTGGCACCGCGACACGTGGCGCCAGGTCGACCGGATCGATGATCGCGTGCGCAACTACCTGTTCGTCGCACGGTGACGGTGACGGCGGCGCGGCGGTCGGAGTGCCGGGTGGAGTGCGTGACGGAGCGCGGGATGGGGCGCGGGACGCGGTGCTGGTCGCGGCGGCGCGGCGGCGGTAGGTAGGCGCTGGTCAGGCCCGGAACAGCGGAAGACCCCGGTCCCTGGGGGTGGACCGGGGTCTTCCTGTGGGCCGGTCTACAAGGCGTAGACCTCAAGTTCGTAAATCGAGTATCCGTATCCGGTGGCCCGTTGGATACCCGTCATTCGTACGAATCGTGCCGCATCAGGGGCGAAGGACGCAAGATCCCGGCCACCATCTCCCGCGGAAGTCGTGTACGCGGTCCGCCACGTGCTGCCGTCGGTGGACAGTTCTATGCGATATGTCTTGGCATAAGCCGCTTCCCAGGAAAGCACGACGCGGCCGACGGTGCGCGTCGCGCCCAGGTCCACCTGCACCCACTGCTGGTCGGACCAGTCGCTGGCCCAGCGGGTGTCCGGCTTGCCGTCCACGACGTGCGACGGCGGTGAGCTGAACCAGCCGCGCTCGTGGCTGCTGGCGGTGGCCGCGGCGCCCGCGGCGAGGTTCGCCAGGTTCGTGCCGCGACGGGACGGGAACTGCACGACCTGCTGGTAGGTGGGCCGGTTCTGCCAGTGCACCTTGTCGTGCGTGATGCCGCCCATGGCGCGGTGGATGATGGTGTCGGCGCACCACTGGTCACCGGCGGCGCACGAGTCGTCGCCGGGGTAGACGGTGGACGGTGGGACGGCGGCGGCCGCGTTCAGGGTGTCGAGCAGGACCTGGCGGCAGGCCGCCACGTTCCCGTTGCCGCAGTAGCGGGCCCCCAGGGCGCCGTCCACGCGATCGCCGAGCACGGCGCGCAGGTCCTTGTCGACGTAGCTCCACCAGCCGTTCTGGAACGACGAGCCCTTGTGCGGAGCCGCGCCGTGCGTGTCCGAAGGCGGTTCGTCGATCTGGAGTGCGCCGGTGAGCCGGCCGTAGAGCGCGTCGCCCAGGCCGGGCTTGAACTGCGCCTCCACCAGGCGCGGCCACCACGCGTCGAGCAACCGGATGGCGTCGGCGTGCGCGTAGGCCTTGCTGCCGCGCGAGGTCTCCTTGCGCAGCGACCCGGATCGGTGCCAGTCGCGGAGCTTGGTCACGGCGGCGGCGAGGGCGGGATCGGTGATCGGCGTCGTGTCGATCACGCGGAGGAGGTCGGGCAGGACCTGTTCGGCGCGGAGGTCGGCGACTCCCGCTTCGGCCATGGCCTGGGTGAGGGAGGTCCGGGTGACCTTGCCGCGGGCGATGAGCGCGCGCACCCGGTCGTCGAGCAGGTCGCCGCGGTGCACCGAGCCCATGCCGTAGCCGGACGCGGAGTAGTCGAGCGCCTGCTTGTTGTTCCAGCTGATGTAGTAGTCCTGGTTGACGGAGTTCGGGTGCTGCGCGAACGGCGTGTACGCGGCCGTGTTGCGGTCGGCGTCCCAGCCCTCCCACTCGTACGCGGCCTCGGCCTTCACCGGGAGGTGCGGGTCGACGGTCGCCTTGCGCACGGGGTTCGCGCCGGAGTTGAAGTACGCGGTGTCGCGGGAGTCCACGTAGAACCAGTTGAACGCGTAGCCGATGTGCTCGGCCGCGCGCTGGAAGTCCGCGGCCGACTTGATCGCGTCGGGGTCGTTGAACTCCTGGAAGCCGATGATCGAGTCGACCTCGTGCAGGTAGGTGGAGCGCAGCGAGGTGTACGCGACGAACTTGCCGTCGACCGCGGCGCGGCTCTGCACGAGACCGTACTTGGTGCGGTGCATGACGAGCGTGTACGAGCCGGCGGGCGTGGGGTCGGCGACGGTCGGCTTCCACGCGTTCTTGCGCTCGAGGCGTTCCATCGGCAGGCACTGGCCGTGGTAGCGGTAGTGCAGCGACGCGGCGGTGGGCGTGCCGTTGCCGGGCTCGCACAGCTCGACGGCGTAGGTGTCGGTGATGTCCTGGCCGGCCGAGGTCGCGCTCCACGAGTAGTCGACGCCGCGCCCGAGCTGCACGTACATCGACACGCCTGCGAACGACACTCCGCGTGCGCGCAGGCCGGGGCCGTGCAGTTCCTGCAGCATGAGGAGTTGCGGCGCGAAGTAGCCGGTCTGCGGGCCCCACACGGCGATCGGGTTGCCGGTGTCGGTGTGCCGGCCGGACACCGCCAGCGCGTTGGACATGCCGTGCTTCTTGGTGAGGAGGTCGGGCGGGAGGACGCCGTCGGCGAAGAGGCCTTCGAGGGGCTTGAGGTCCGGCGGCGTGTCCACTGTGGAGTGCGCGGTGGTGGTCTGGTCGTGCACCATCGGTTCGGGCGTCACGACGCCGTTGTCCGGCAGTGCCACGCCCTGGGGTGCGGTGGGCGTCGTGCCGTAGGGGAAGCGCCGGCCGTCGTGCAGGGTGAGCACGGCTTCGGGGTCGTTCTGCTCGCGGAACGACCGCCACACCTGGTCGCCGACGGTGGCGCCGTACTTGTTCTGCGCGGCCAGCTTCACCAGGGCGTTCTGCACCTCGCCGCCACCGCCCGCCCCGAACAGCCCGCCCACGACGGCGGCGATCGCGACCAGGTCGGTCGGCTGGAACGGCTTGATGTCGTTCCAGTTGGTGATCGCGTCGGCGTGCCCGGTCAGGACGTACTCGCCCGGGAACGTGCGGTTGGCGACGGACTTGGCGATGTAGGCGTTGATGCCCGCGATGTAGTCCTTGACGTCCTGCAACGCCTGCGCGCCGCGCGGGCCCTGCGCGGCCACCTGGTCGATCTGCGCCTGGAGGTCGGCCTCGGTGTAGGGGATCTGGTTGTAGAAGCTCTGCTCCAACGCCCGGTTGCCCTCGGCGCCGCCGGCGAACCCGGACAGCTGGCCGCGACCGAGGTGGCGGAACAGGTCCATCAGCCAGAGCCGGTCCTGCGCGGCGGCGTAGCCGGCGCCGAACTCCGTGCCGGAGCGGGTCGTGCCGTAGATGTGCGGCATGCCGAGGGCCTTGTCGCGAACGATCGTGACGTCGGCGCGCGGTTTGACGGTGCTCTCGACCTGGTCGGCCGCGACGCCGAAGGAGGCGTCGTTGAAGAACGTGCCCAGCTGCTCGTTGGTCAGGCCGCCGTAGCCGGAGACGAGGGAGTCGTAGCGGCCCAGTTGGTCGGCGGAGTGCGCGGGACGGGTGCCGAGCGCGCGGTGGGCCAGGATCTCGGCGAGGGTGGCGTTGCCGTTCTGGCCGGGCGGCAGCAGGTCGTGGCACTGGCCGAGGCAGTGGTCGTCCGAGGTGAAGGCGGTGGTCCTGACCTCGGTGGCGGTGGCGGTGGGGGTGGTGATCGGGGTGGCGGCCGCGGCGGTGAGGAGTGCGACCACGGCTAGCGATCGGGCGGCTCTCCGCATGACGCGAAGCTCCTTCCAGGCAGGGATCGTGTGACGCACGTTACTGGCTGGTCAAGGATTCGCGAAAGAGCTTCGCGTTTGGGGTGGGCGCGGTTGGCGGTCTTCGCCCGTCCGGGTGTGGAGTCTTGACCTATTGGCCTGATATTGGGAAAAAGGTCAACATGATGCGACGTCGATCGCTGCTCACCGGTCTCGCCGGCGCGGGGGTGCTCGTTGGTCTGGGCTCCTCGCCGGCCCTTGGCTCGCCCATCCTGCCCATCCGCAGTTGCGCCGACTGGGGCGCGAGGCCGCCGGCGCAGCCGACGAGCGTTGTGAACGAGCGGCCCGTGCGGATCCTCATCCACCACACCGCGTCGGCGAACGTGACCGACTACTCGCAGGCGGCGGCGTACGCCAACGCCAGGTGGATCCAGAACCTCCACATGGACACCAACGGCTGGATCGACTCCGGCCAGCACTTCACCAACAGCCGCGGCGGGTTCCTCATGGAGGGCAGGCACGGCAGCCTGGCGGCGTTGCGGGCCGGCGACCGGGTCGTGGTGGGCGCGCACTGCCCCGGCCAGAACACCGCGGCCATCGGAATCGAGAACGAAGGCCTCTACATGGACGTGGAGCCGCCCAAGTTGCAGTGGGACTCGCTGGTGTCGTTCTGCGTGTACACGTGCGAGCAGTACGGCATCCCGCCGTCGTCGATCCAGGGCCACCGGGACTACCGGGACACCCTCTGCCCGGGCGACAAGCTCTACGCCCTGCTGCCGCGACTGCGCCAGGAAGTTGCGCAGGTCCTGAGCTGACCTCGGTTATTTCCTGGCAACTGTGAACAGGCTGAACCCGCGTCTTTCCGTGGTGAGATAACGGGGAATTAACGTCAGCTTGCGTGTTCGTGCACGAGGCTGGGCGGGCACGGACACGAAACGCCAACGCGGGGAGGCGTCGTGATCAAGGTGATGCTGGCCGATGACGAAGACCTCGTCCGGTCCGGCCTTCGCATGATCCTCAGCAGCGCAGGCGACATGGAGGTCGTGGCCGAGTGCGACGACGGGCACCTGGTGGCCGACCTGGCACGCCGGCACCGCCCGCACGTCGTGCTGCTGGACATCCGGATGCGGTCGTCCGACGGGTTGATGGCGCTGCGCAGGCTGCGTGCCATCCCCGACCCGCCGAAGATCGCCATGCTGACCACGTTCGACGTGGACGAGTACGTGTCGGAGGCGCTGCGGTTGGGCGCTTCGGGGTTCCTGCTCAAGGACACCGAGCCCGAGCAGCTGGTGCGGGCCGTGCGCGACCTCGCGCTGGGCGGAGCGGTGCTCGACCCCGGTGTGGCGGCGCGGGTGCTGGCGGCGGTCGCCGACGGTGAGCGGGCGGCCGAGCCGGCTCGGCGGTTGCTGGCGTCTTTGTCCGAACGGGAGCGCGAGGTGTTGGTCCTCATCGGACAGGGGATGTCGAACGCCGAGATCGGTGGGACGTTGCACCTGTCCGAGGCGACGGTGAAGGGGTACGTGTCGTCGGTGTTGGGCAAGATCGGTGCGGTGAACCGGGTGCAGGCGGCGTTGGTGGCGTTTCGGGGTGGGTTGATCGCGTGAGGGTTGGGGCGGGGTTTCCGGGCGGGGCGGTGGTGGTCTCGTTCGGCTCGATTTGACATGGGGCCCTTACGGGCACCCCAGGCAGGCCAAAGCCGGGCAGGCCTGGCGGGAAAAGCGTCCGCCAAGCCTGCCCGGCTTCGACCAGCCTATGGCACCCGAACCCATGTCAAATCGGGCCTAGGTGGGGATGTGCGGGTCCGTTGTGGGCGGGTGGGGGATGTTCCAGGGTGCCGGTTCCGGGGCCGTTGGGGGGCAAGTGGTCTCAGTGGGTGCGGTGGCCGCGGAGGGAGCGGCTGCCGGCGTATTCGGCTTGTGAGCCCAGCTCCTGCTCGATGCGGATCAGTTGGTTGTACTTGGCGGTGCGGTCGGAGCGGGACAGGGAGCCCGTCTTGATCTGGCCGCAGTTCACCGCCACGGCGAGGTCGGCGATGGTGGAGTCCTCGGTCTCGCCGGAGCGGTGGGACATGACGACCGAGTAGCCGGCGCGGAAGGCCGTGTTGACGGTCAGCAGGGTTTCGGTGAGGGTGCCGATCTGGTTCACCTTGACCAGGATCGAGTTGGTGATGCCGAGGTCGATGCCCTTGCGCAGCAGGTCGACGTTGGTGCAGAAGACGTCGTCCCCGACCAGTTGGCAGCGGTCGCCGAGGGTGTCGGTGATCAGCTTCCAGCCGTCGAAGTCGTCCTGCGCCATGGCGTCCTCGATCGAGACGATCGGGAACTTGTCGACCAGTTCGGCCAGGTAGGCGACGTGCTCCTCGACCGACCGCTTGAGGCCCTCGCCCCGGTAGTCGTACACGCCGTCGGCGTAGAACTCGGAAGCGGCGGGGTCCAGCAGCAGCGCCACGTCCTCGCCGGGGGTGTAGCCGGACTTCTCGATCGCGTCGACCACGAAGGACAGCGCCTCGTCCGCGGAGTTGAGGTTCGGGGCGAAGCCGCCCTCGTCGCCGACGTTGGTGTTGTGGCCGGCGTCGTGCAGGCTCTTGCGCAGGGTGTGGAAGACCTCCGAGCCGACCCGCACGGCCTCCTCGAAGTTCTCCGCGCCGATCGGCGCGATCATGAACTCCTGGAAGTCGATGGCGTTGTCGGCGTGCGCGCCACCGTTGATGATGTTCATCATCGGCATCGGCAGCACGTGGGCGAACACGCCGCCGACGTAGCGGTAGAGCGGCTGGCGGTGCGCGGCCGCGGCGGCCTTGGCCACCGCGAGCGAGACGCCCAGGGTGGCGTTGGCGCCGAGCCTCGCCTTGTTCGCGGTGCCGTCCAGCTCGATCATCGTCTGGTCGATGACGGCCTGCTCCTCGGCGTCCAGACCCTTGACCGCGTCGGCGATCTCGCCGTTCACCGCGGCGACGGCCTTGCGCACGCCCTTGCCGTGGTAGCGGGACCGGTCGCCGTCGCGCAGTTCGACGGCCTCGTTCGTGCCGGTCGACGCGCCCGAGGGCACCGCGGCGCGGCCGAGCGAGCCGTCCGCCAGTTCGACGTCGACCTCGACGGTCGGGTTGCCGCGGCTGTCCAGGACCTGTCGTCCCACGACGCGCACAATCGCGGTCATGTCGCTCCTCAAGGCAGGTGTATCGGTCAAGACACATCCTGCACCGACCCGGCCCCGTCGAGCCACCCCGGCGGGTGGCTAGTTGCCGGAGACGGTCTCGGTGACGACCAGGTGGGGTTCGACCTCGACGCGGTTGCGGCCGTGGCGCTTCGCGCGGTAGAGGGCCATGTCGGCGGCGGCGAAGAGCTCGTCCAGCTTGGCCGGGCCGGCGGCGACGCCGATGCTCACGGTGGGGTGGCAGGCGGCGCCCAGCACGACGGTCCAGTCGTGGCCGTCCACGGCGGCGCGGATGCGCTCGGCGACGGTCGGGCCCACTTCGACGGTGCTGCCGTCGGCGTCGCCGAGCAGGACCACGAACTCGTCGCCCGCCCACCGGGCCACGAGGTCGGCGGCGCGGCACTCGCGGCGCAGCAGTTGGGCGATCTCGCGCAGGGTGGCGTCGCCCGCGGCGTGGCCGGCGTCGTCGTTGACGCCTTTGAAGCGGTCGACGTCGACGAGGACGAGCCAGGGCACCCGGCCGCGGGCCGCGGTGCTCTCCAACAGGCCCGCGGCGGCGCGCTCCAGGCCGAGGCGGTTGGCCAGGCCGGTGAGCGGGTCGCGGGCGGCGGCTTCCTGGGCGGCGACGGCCAGGCGTTGGGCCTGGACGGCGACGCGGCGTTGTTCCAGCGCTTGGCCGAGTCCTTCCTGGAGGGTCTCGGTGGCGGTGCGGCTCGCCGCCACGGAGCAGCGCAGCGCGGTGGCCTCGCCGACGTGGTCGCCCATCTCGGCGCAGATGTCGGCCAGGTCGAGGGAGAACCGCAGGAGCAGGGACGGGTCGTTGATGGACTCCGAGGCGGCGACCGCGCGGCTGGCGAGGGTGCGGGCGCTGACCAGGTCGCCCTGTTCGCGGCGGACCACCGCGAGGACCCAACCGGCCACGGCGGACGCCCACTTGTCACCGGCCTCCTGGGCCTGGCGCAGCGCCTCTTGGGCGTTCTCCTCGGCCTGGCCCAGCTCGCCGACGCCGGCCAGCGAACGGCTGTACGCGGCGAGCAGGGCGCGCCGCATCTGCTTCTCCTCGGCCAGGTCGAGGCCCTCTTTGAGGTAGCCGCGGGCCTCTTCGAAGATCGCGCGGGCCCGTTCGGGCGGTGAGGAGATCGCGCGGAAGTTCAAGGTGCCGCCCAGGCCCTGCAGGCAGTGGCCCAGGACCTCGACGGCGGACGGCGAGCGCTCGGCGGCGCGGCGGGCCACCTGGACGGACAGGCGGAGCATGTCCACCGCGGCACGGCGGTTGCCGATGCCTTCCAGCAGGTAGGCCAGGGCGTGCATCGCCTGGGCGGCGGCCGGGTTGTCGCTGTGCTCGCCCTCGAGGTCGGTCCAGCCCTCGGCGGCCAGCTCCAGCGCGAGCGGGATGCGGCCCAGGCGCCAGGCGAGCTTGGCGCGGTTGACCAGCACGGCGGAGCGCTGCCAGCGGTCGGCGCCCGGTGGCACGCGGCTCACCACCTGGTCGAACAGGGTGTTGGCCTCCGGCAGGCGGCCAGCGTTCAGCAACGCCTTGACCTCGAGGTCGAGTTGCGGAACCTGTCCGGCTACCAGCCGATCTCGCTGCTCCACTCGTGCTGACACTCCATTCCGACTCGGCGATGCGGTACGCGGTGACCGCTCGCCGCCGGCACGGCTACCACAGGCTACCGGCCCGAACGCCGGGTGTACCGCTCCTCGTGGAGCACTGCCTCCAGGGGCAGCCGGTTGCGCCAGCCGTGCCGCTCCAGGTCGGGCGTGTCCGGCAGGCACTCGACGGGGCCCACGCACAGCCAGGCCACCGGGCGCAGGGGCGGCGGGATGTCGAGCATCCGGCGGAGCACGTCCTCGCGGTAGAAGCTGACCCAGCCGACGCCGAGGCCCTCGGCGGTGGCGGCCAGCCACAGGTTCTGGATGGCCAGGCACACCGAGTACAGCCCGGCGTCGGCGATGGCGTGCCTGCCGAGCACGGCGGGCGAGCCGCGGTCGGGGTCGTAGGTGACGACGATCCCGACCGTGGACTCCAGGATGCCCTCGACCTTGATCCGGGAGAACAGCTCGGCCTGCCCGGCGTCCAGTTCGGAGGCGAAGACGCTGCGCTCGGCGTGGACGTGGTCGCGGAACGCGCGGCGGGTGTGCTCGTCGCGCACGACGATGAAGTCCCACGGCTGGGACAGGCCGACGCTGGGCGCGGCGTGCGCCGCGGTGAGCACCCGGCGCAGCACGTCGGGCGGGATCGGGGCGCCGGTGAACTCGCCCCTGGTGTCCCTCCGGCGGTGCAGGACGTCGTAGAAGCTCATTCGGACGATCGTGCCTCACGCGTTCCGGTGAACCTGACCGGGAGAGGGTGGCGTGCGTCTCAGCTCGGCGTTGAATGGCCGGTCATGGTCGGAACGGTGCACGGGTCCGCGCTGGGTTTCGCGGGCGGAGTGGTGGTGACCGCGCTGGCGGGGAGCTGGCCGGTGTTCGCCCTGCTCCTGCTGGTGGTGGTCGTGGTGGTCGTCTCGTGGTGGACGACCGTGCTCGGCGCGGCGCTGACCGCGGTGCAGTGCTGGGGCCTGTACGGGAGCTTCGTCGTCGGCGAGGAGGGGCTCCTGGTGGCGGACTGGCCGGCGTTGGCGGTGCTGGCGGTGGCGGGCACGGTGTCGCTGAGTGGACTGGTGCGCGACCGCTCCGCCATGGTGGATTCCGCGGTCGGTTGACCTTCACCCCGGGTGAAGCCGCACGGTGGTCCCAGCCGGGCCGTCGGGGTCCGGCCGGGGGAGGGGTCGTGCAGCTGCTGACGATCGGCGCGTTCGCGCGCGCCGCCCGCCTGTCGCCGAAGGCGTTGCGCCTCTACGACGAGCTGGGGCTGGTGACGCCGGCCAGGGTGGACCCGAGGTCGGGCTACCGGCTGTACTCGCCGGACCAGCTCGAGCGGGCCCGGCTGGTGGCGTGGTTGCGCCGGCTCGGGATGCCGCTGGCCCGCATCCGAGGGGTGTGCGAGCTGGCGCCGGCGGACGCCGCGGCCGAGGTGCGCGCCTACTGGGCGCGGGTCGAGGCCGACACCGCGGCACGGCGGAGCCTCGCCTCCTTCCTCGTGGAACAGCTCTCCGGGAAGGACACCACCATGACCGTCGCGCTCAGGTACGCGGTGCGGACCGACCGAGGACTGGTGCGGGACTCGAACCAGGACGTCGGCTACGCGGGCGAGCGGCTGCTGGCCGTCGCCGACGGGTTCGGCGCCCGCGGCGAGCCGCTCAGCTCCATGGCCATCGACACGCTCGCCCCGCTGGACACCGCCATCCCCGCGGGCGAGTTGCTCAACACGCTGGCGGACGCCGTGCACCGGGCCGGCGCGGCGGTCGGCGAGTACCTGTCGGCCAACCCCGCCGACGAGTGCAGCGGGACGACGTTGACCGCGCTGGTGCTGTCCGGCTCACGGCTCGGCCTCGTGCACGTCGGCGACGCGCGGGTGTACCTGCTGCGCGGCGGCCGGCTGTTCCGCATCACGCACGACCACACGGTGGTGCAGTCGCTGATCGCCGAGGGCCGGCTGACGGAGGAGGAAGCGGTCAGCCACCCGCAGCGGTCGATGCTGCTGCGCGCCCTGCACGGCAAGGCGGTGGAGCCGGACCTGGCGCTGCACGACGCGCTGCCCGGCGACCGGTACCTGCTGTGCTCGGACGGCCTGCACACCGTCGTGCCCGAAGCCGACGTGCGGGACGTGCTGGCGTCGGAGCGCGAGCCGGAGGAGGCGACGCGGCGGCTGGTGGAGCTGGCCAACGCCGGTGGCGGGCCGGACAACGTGGTGTGCGTGGTCGCGGACGTCGTGCCGGGCTAGCCGATCGGTCCCTGGGTCTCGCCGTCCGGGGACTCCCGCCACTGGTCGAACGGCCGGTCCAGGCGCCACGCCCGGCCGTCGTGGGTCAGGACCCGGTCCTCGCACGTCTCCAGGTTCGACAGCGACTCGAACAGCTCGATGCTCCACCCGAACAGGCGGCGGCACAGCAGCCGGATGGTGAGGCCGTGCGAGACGACCAGGACCGTGCCGGGGTGCGCCGGGTCCCGCATCCGGGTCTCCAGGTCGGTCAGGAACGCGGCCAGGCGGTCGTCCACGTCCGCGCCGGACTCGCCGTTGGGCAGCCGGAAGAAGAAGTGCCCGAACGCGTGCCGCTGGTGCTTGAGCACCTCCTGCCGCACCGGGTCCTGGAGGTTGCCCCAGTCCTGCTCGCGCAACCTCGGCTCGGCGACCGTGCGCTCCAGCTGGTCGCCGAGGCCGAGGTTGCGCAGGGTGGCCCTGGTCCGCACGTACGGGCTGACGTACCCGGCCGCCCGGTCGCCGCCGAGGAGCTCCTTGATCCGCGGCCCGGCGGCCCGGGCCTGCTGTTCGCCCAGCTCGGTCAACGGGAGGGCGTGGTCGGGTATGCGGCAGTACGCCAGCTCGTCGACGTTGCCCAGGCTCTGTCCGTGGCGCAGCAGGATGATCCGCACCGCTCCATGGTGCCGGTGTTACATTCGCAGGCGAAACCGGACGGAAGGTGTCACATGGTCAAGTACGTCGCCCTGTACCGGAAACCGGCCGACGTCGAGGCGTTCGACGAGGCCTACTTCGCGTCCCACCTGCCGTTGGTCGACCGGACGCCGGGCCTGCTGCGCGCCGAGGTGGCGAAGGTCTCGCGCGTCTTCGCGCCCGGTTTCCTCGGCGAGCACGAGCCGCACGTCGTGGCCGAGATGTACTTCGAGTCCGCCGAGGCCATGAAGGAGGCCTTCCGCTCGCCCGAGTGGCAGGCCGCGGGCGCGAACCTGGCCGAGATCGGCGGCGTCGAGCTGGTGGCGATGTTCGCGGCGGAGGTCGTGGACCGGTGATCGCGGTGGTGATCGGCGGCGGCACGATGGGCGCCGGTGTCGCCCACCTGTTCCTGGCCGGCGGGCACGAGGTGGTGCTCGTCGAGGCGGGCGCCGACCGGGCGTCGGCCGCGCGGCGCGCGGTGGAGGCGTCGCTGGCCAAGGCGGCCGACCGGGGCAGGCTGGACGCCGTGCCGCACGAGCTGCTCCAGCGCCTGACCGTGGTCGAACGGCTCGACACGCGGGTCGGGCGTGGTGCCGCGCTCGTGGTCGAGGCCGTGCCGGAGGACCTCGGGCTGAAGCGGCAGGTGCTCGGCGACGCCGCGCGGGCCTGCCCGGACGCGGTGCTGGCGTCGAACACGTCGTCGTTGTCGATCTCGGCGTTGGCCGAGGGCCTGCCGGGCGAGCGGGTGCTGGGGATGCACTTCTTCAACCCCGTGCCCGTGCAGCAGCTGGTCGAGCTCGTGCACCACCCCGGGGTCGCCGCCGACGTGGTGGCGCGGGTCCGCGGGTGGGCCGAGGAGCTGGGCAAGACCGTCATCGAGGTGCGGGACGCGCCGGGGTTCGCCACGTCGCGGCTCGGGGTCGCGGTCGGCATGGAGGCGATCCGGATGCTCGAGGACGGCGTCGCCTCCGCCGAGGACATCGACACCGGCATGCGGCTCGGGTACGGGTGGCCGATGGGGCCGCTGCGGCTGACCGACCTGGTCGGGCTGGACGTCCGGCTGGCCATCGCCGAGCACCTGGCGGCCGAGCTGGGGCCGCGCTTCGAGCCGCCGGCGTTGTTGCGGGAGAAGGTGGCGGCCGGTCAGCTCGGCCGCAAGACCGGCCAGGGGTTCTTCACCTGGTGAGGAGGACGGCGTGCGGATCCGCGAGCTGACCCAGGACGACGTCGGCGAGGCCGACCGGCTGCGCCGGGTGGCGTTCGGCGGCATCGGCGAGCCGTCGTTGCGGCCCGGTCGGCGAGGGCTGCTCGCCGAGGTCGACGGGCACGTCGCCGGCCTGCTCACGATCAAGGACTTCCACCAGTTCTGGGGCGGCACGACGGTGCCGATGGGCGGGGTCGGCGGCGTGGCCGTCGACTCCTGGGCGCGGGGGCGCGGGGTGGCCGGGGCGCTGCTCGACGCGGCGTTGCGGGACCTGCGCGAACGCGGGCAGGTGCTGTCCGCGCTGTACGCGACCGTGCCCGCGGTGTACCGGTCGCGCGGGTGGGAGCGGTCGGGCGTGTTCGAGTGGCTGGAGTTCCCGCTGGACCGGATGCCCGCGGGCGCGCGGGCCGCCACCCGGCCCCTGGTCGAGGGCGACCTCCCGGCGGTGCAGGCGTGCTACCTCGACGTCGCGTCCACCGTGGACGGGCTCGTGGACCGCAGCCCGCCGACCATCGCGGTGGACGACCTGCTCAAGGAGACCGTGGTGTCGGTGGTGCCCGGCCACGACGGCGAGGTGCGCGGGTACCTGGCCGCCGAGCGCGACGCCGACGGGCTGCGGGTGCACGACCTCGTCGCCCGGGACGTGGCGACCCAGCTGGGGCTGCTGCGGGAGCTGGGCGGCTGGGCCGGGGTGCTGGACCGGGCCCGGCTGCTGGTCACCGACCCGGCCGTGACCGGCCTGCTGACGAACCAGGCGATCGAGCACACCGTGACCACGTCCACCTGGCTGCTGCGCGTGGTCGACCTGCCGGCGGCGGTGGCGGCGCGCGGCTGGCCGTCGGCGGCGTGGCTCAAGCCCGCCGCGGTGGACCTCGACGTGGTCGACGAGCACGCGCCGTGGCACGCCGGGCGGTGCCGCCTGGTGGTCGAGGACGGCGCGGTGCGCGTCGAGGCGGGTGGCACCGGCGCCGTGCGGCTGCACGCGCGTGCGCTGGGGCCGTGGTTCAGCGGGATGCAGAACAGCCACGCGCTGCGCCGCGCCGGGCTGCTCGACGGTGACGGCGCGCTGCTCGACCGGGTGGTCGGCGCACCTGGCGTGCCGCGCCTGGCCGACTACTTCTAACCTGACCAGCCGTGCTGCTCGCCGCGCTGGAACTGGTCGGCATCGCCGCGTTCGCCGCCTCCGGGGCGGTCGCGGCGGTGCGGGCCCGGCTGGACGTGTTCGGGGTCATCGTGCTGGCGCTGACCACGGCGTTGGGCGGCGGGATCATCCGGGACGTGCTGCTGGGCGTGCACCCGCCGGCGGCCTTGGTGAGCCGGCCGTACCTGGCGGTGGCGGGGGTCACCGGACTGGTGGTCTTCTGGTTTCACCCGACCGTGGCGAAGCTGTGGCGGGCGGTCCTGCTGCTGGACGCGATCGGGCTCGGCCTGTTCGTCACGGCGGGCACCACGACGGCGCTCGGGCTCGGCGCCCCGCCGTACGCGGCGTGCCTGGTCGGGATGACCACGGGCATCGGCGGCGGCGCGCTGCGCGACGTGCTGCTGCGGGAGATCCCGCTGGTCCTGCGCCGGGAGATCTACGCGGTGGCGGCGCTGTGCGGGGCGGTGGTGGTGGCGTTCGGCGACTACCTCGGCCTGCCCGCGGTGCCGGTGACGCTGGTCGGGTCGGCCGTGATCGTGGGCCTGCGGCTGCTGGCGCTGTGGCGTCGCTGGAACGCCCCGGTGGCCCGCGACGGGCCCGGCGCGTGACGGGGCGCGAAAACTTGACGGGTAGCTCACACCGGCTTCTCAGGCGGCTCTCAGGACCAGCGGCAAGACTGACCGCATGCGCATCCTCGTTGTCGACGACGACCGGGCCGTGCGTGAGTCGCTTCGTCGCTCACTGCAGTTCAACGGCTACCAGGTCGACCTTGCCGGCGACGGCCAGCAGGCCCTCGAGTCCGTCGTCTCCCAGCGCCCCGACGCCATGGTGCTGGACGTGATGATGCCCCGACTCGACGGGTTGG
The DNA here is from genome assembly GCF_055603705.1 of Actinosynnema sp. NPDC037264. NCBI lineage: Bacteria > Bacillati > Actinomycetota > Actinomycetes > Pseudonocardiales > Pseudonocardiaceae > Actinosynnema > Actinosynnema sp. NPDC037264. The sequence goes on from NZ_JBVJVK010000033.1 coordinate 56,090, forward strand.
AGGTGTGCCGCCGGCTGCGCAGCACCGGCGACGACCTGCCGATCCTCGTGCTCACCGCCCGTGACGCGGTGTCCGACCGGGTGTCCGGGCTCGACGCGGGCGCCGACGACTACCTGCCCAAGCCGTTCGCGCTGGAGGAGCTGCTGGCACGGCTGCGCGCGCTGCTGCGGCGGGCGGCTTCGGACGCCGAGGAGCCCGCGGGCGCGGTGCTGCGGTTCGCGGACCTGGAGCTCGACCCGAGCACCCGGGACGTGCGGCGCGGCGAGCGCCCGATCAGCCTCACCCGGACCGAGTTCGCCCTGCTGGAGCTGTTCCTGGCGCACCCGAAGCAGGTGCTGACCCGCGGCCGGATCCTCGAGGACGTCTGGGGCTACGACTTCCCCACCTCGGGCAACGCGCTGGAGGTCTACGTCGGCTACCTGCGCCGCAAGACCGAGGCGGAGGGCGAGACCAGGCTGCTGCACACGGTGCGCGGTGTCGGCTACGTGCTGCGGGAGACCCCTCCGTGATCGGTGCCGCCAACGGGCGGCTCCAGCGGGTGTCGCTGCGGGCCCGGGTGACCCTGCTGGCCGCGTTCTGCGTGGCCGGGGCCGTCGCGGTCGTGTCGCTCGGCGCGTACATGACGGTGAGCCAGAACCTGCACGACCAGATGGACTCCAACCTGCGGCAGCGCGCCCAGGCCGCGGTGAACGCGCCGAAGGTCAACAACGACGTCACCGAGATCCCCGGCGCCTTCCTGGCCGCGGGCGACATCCGGATCGGCGTGCTGGACGTGACCGGGCAGATCCTGTACCCGAAGGGCACGGTCGCGCCGCCGACCCAGCCCGCGGACCTGGACGTGGCGCGCGGGTCGCGGCTGGAGAACATCTGGACCGACCTGCGCACCGACTTCCGGGTGATCGCGGTGCCGTACGGCGACGGCCAGGCGATGCTGATCGCGCAGTCCACCAAGCCGTTGAACGTCACGCTGGGCAAGCTGTCCGTGGTGCTGTTCGTGATCAGCGGGCTGGGCGTGCTGGTCGCGGCGGCGGCGGGGACGGCGGTGGCGCGGACCGGGCTGCGGCCCGTGCAGCGGTTGACGGAGGCCACCGAGCGGGTGGCGTTGACCGGCGACCTGCGGCCGATCCCGGTGTCGGGCGACGACGAGCTGGCGCTGTTGTCGCAGCGGTTCAACGCGATGCTGGGCGCGGTGGCGGACTCGCAGGAGCGGCAGCGGCGGCTGGTCGCGGACGCGGGGCACGAGCTGCGGACGCCGTTGACGTCCATGCGCACGAACCTGGAGCTGCTGCTGGCCTCGGAGCGGCCGGACGCGCCGACGTTGTCCGACGAGGACAAGGCGGAGATCAACGCCGACGTGCGGGCGCAGCTGGACGAGCTGACCACGTTGATCGGGGACCTGGTGGAGCTGGCGCGTGAGGACGCGCCGCAGGTCGTGCACGAGCCGGTGGACCTGGTCGAGGTGGTGGAGCGCGCGCTGGATCGCGCGAAGCGCCGTGCGACGGACGTGGACTTCGTGGTGGAAGTGCAGCCGTGGTCGCTGCTGGGTGACTCCAGCGCGCTGGAACGTGCCGTCCTCAACCTCCTGGACAACGCGGTGAAGTTCAGCCCGGCGCGCGGCGTGGTCCGCTTGTCCCTGAAGCAACTGGGCGACGGCAGCGCGGTGGTCGAGGTGGCCGACTCCGGTCCGGGCATCGCCGACGCCGACCTGCCGCACGTCTTCGAACGCTTCTACCGCTCGTCCGAGGCCCGCACCCTGCCCGGCTCGGGCCTCGGCCTGGCCATCGTGAAGCAGGTGGCCGAACGCCACGGCGGCCTCGCGTACGTCGGCCGCGCCCCGGAGGGCGGCGCGATGTTCACCATCCGCCTCCCCGGCCGCCCAGAGCCTGTCGTGCCGCAGTCGGTCGCGGGGTTCTGAGGGGCAGGTCCGGGTTCGGCGGACCTGCCCGGCGCGGTCAGGACAGGGCGGCGAAGACCATCGGGCGGGTCGACGCGGGCCGGTACTGCGTCGTGACATTCTCGTTCGGGCCCCACCAGTGGCCGGTGGGCACGTCGTCGGACCCGGTGCTGATGAAGATCCAGCCGCGACCGACGCCGGTGTACTCGGTGGCGCCGACCCGGCGCGTGTCCGGGAACAGGTGGACCGGCGACCCGGCCCACGTGCTGGGCACGCCGTGCGGCTCCTTGGTGCTGTCGATCACCGGCACGGCGTACTCGCGGGTCGAGGTGTCGCCGTCGCGGTTGTAGAGCTGCGGCGTGCCGGCGACCACCATCACGTCACCGGTCGCGTCACCGGTGCCGCCCGCGGAGTCGAGGTACTCGACCGCGATGACGTCGCCCTGCGCCAGGCTCGGCACCGTCGTCTTGACCGTGAAGTGGTCGGCGCCGGCCTGAAACCCGTCGTGGTACTGCGCGGAGGTGGGGCTGGTGCTGCCGAACTCGGTGGTCAGGTAGCTGTCGGTGGCCCACGCGAACGCGTGCCGCAGGGCCAGGGTGAGCAGGGGCGCGCACTTGGTCTTGCTCTCGTACGTCGTGGGGCCGCCCGGCGTGCCCCACACGGCGGTCGACGCGCCGTCCGGGTGCCCCAGCTCGCCGGGGTAGTGGTTGTAGGTGTCCTGGTCGGGCCAGGGCAGGGAGTTCAGCTCGGCGGCCAGCTCGTCCACCTCGGCGTAGAGCGTGGCCGAGGTGGCCTGCGCGGGCGGTGCCGCCGCGAAGCCGACGGCTGTCGCGGCGGCGCAGGCGACCAGGATCCGACGGGCGAGCATCGGGACGTCCTCTCGACGGGGGTGGTGGGTTCCTCGGACAGGGATCACCGCCGGGGGACCTGGATACCGCCGCGGTCGCGGACCACCCCAACGGCCTAGCCCTTGGTGGAGCCCAGGGTCAGGCCGCCGATGAACTGGCGTTGCAGGGTGAAGAAGACGACCAGGGTCGGCAGGGCGACGAGGAGGGAGCCGGCGGCGACCAGGTTGTTGTCCACGAAGAACGTGCCCTTCAGGTTCTGCAACGCCGACGTGATCGGCATCTTGTCCCCGGTCTGGATCAGGACGAGCGCCCACAGGAAGTCGTTGTAGATCCACGTGAACTCCAGCGTCGCCAGAGCCGCCAGGGCGGGACGGCACAACGGCAGGATCACCTGCCAGTACTGCCGGAACACACCCGCGCCGTCGACGCGCGCGGCCTCACCGAGCTCGTGCGGGATGGTCTTCATGTAGTTGCTCAGCACGAACACGCAGAACCCCGACTGGAACGCCACGTGGATCAGCACCAGCCCCAGCTGCGAGTCCAGCAGCAACCCGCTGTCGCTCAACCACGACGGCAACGGCGTCAGCAGGTACAGCCGGTACAACGGCGTCACGATCACCTGCTGCGGCAACAGGTTCCCCGCCGTGAACAGCACCAGCAGCACCAGGTTGAACCTGAAGCTGTACCGCGACACCCCGTACGCCACCATCGAGCTGAGCAGCAGCACGAGCACCACCGCCGGCAACGTCACGATCAACGTGTTCAGGTAGTAGTGCGGCAGGTCCGCCTGCGTCCACGCCGACGCGAAGTTGTCGAGCGTCAGGCTCTCCGCGATCGAGAAGTACCCGTTGCGCGCCGTGTCGTCGTACGTCCGCAGCGACGCGTACAACGCCCACAGCAGCGGGGCGAGCGTCGCCAGGCACGTCAGGACCAGGAACACGTGCAGGGCGATGCGCGCCGGTCGGAAAGCGAACGTCACGTCCGGTCCTCCTCGCGGAACACCTGGAACAGGTAGGTGATGATGAACCCGAGCGAGATCAGCAGCAGGACCACGGCCAGCGCCGAACCCCACCCGATCCGGCTCGACTCGCCGATGATGTTGTCCGTCACCAGCACGGACAGCAGCTCCAGCCCGTTGCGCCCCTTGTTGATCACGTACACGATGTCGAACGCCCGCAGGCCCTCGATCACGGTGACCACGAGCACGACCACGTTCACCGGCTTGAGCACCGGGAACGTCACCCGGAAGAACGTCTGCCACGCGTTCGCGCCGTCCAGCGCCGCGGCCTCCTTCAACGCCGGGTCGACCGACTTCAGCCCGGCCAGGTACAGCAGCATGATGTAGCCGGTGTGCCGCCACCCGGCCGCCACCAGCACCGCGTACAGGTTGATGTCCGGATCGCCGAGCCAGTTCACCGGGTCCGACGCGGCGGTGCCGAGCACGTTGTTCAGCAACCCCTGCTCGGGCTGGTAGATCAGCTGCCAGATGAACCCGACCAACGCCAGCGACAGCACCATCGGCAGGTACAGCGCGCTCTGGTAGATCCGCCCGAACCGCAGTTGGCGGTCCAGCAGCACGGCCAGCAGCAGCCCGGCCACGGTCGGCACGACCAGCAGGAACAGCAGCCAGATCAGGTTGTGCTGGAGCGCGGGCCAGAACCGGGGGTACCGGGTGAAGATGTCGACGTAGTTCTGGAAGCCGACCCACTCGATGTCGGCGAACCCGCCGATCCCGTCCCACGAGCTGAACGACAACCCGACCGAGCCGAGCGTGGGCACCCACACCAGCGCGACGTGCGCCAGCGACGGGATGCCGAGCATCAGCCCGAGCACGAGCTTGTCGCGCGGGGCCAACGCGGTGGCGCGGCGACGCCTGCCGCGCCGGGACGTCGGGGAGGGGGCCGACGTCCCGGCGGGCTCCGGTGGGGACTGCAGGGCGGTCACGGCGTCACCCGGTGAAGATCGTCTTGGCCTGGTCGGCCATGCCCTTGAGGATCGAGTCGAGGTCGTCGGGGTTCTGGATGAACGCGTTGAGCCCGTTGGTCGCCGCGTCGCTGGCGAAGCGCGGGTCGGTGTCCCGGTCGAGGAACTGCGTGATGTGCGCGGCTTCCTTGATCACCTGCGCCGACTTCTTCTGCAACGCGTTGTAGCCGGTCGTCTCGGCCTTGTTCGACGCGGCGACCTGGCTCGGGTCGGCCTTGACGTAGGCGAGCTGCGCGGCGGGCGTGGACAGGTACTCCAGCAGCTTGCGCGCGCCCTCGGGGTTGGCGGGCTTGCGGGACATCATGAAGCCGTCGATCGGCGCCTCCACGGTGTCCTGGCCGTGCTCGGGGTTGATCTCCGGGTAGGGGAAGAAGTCCAGGTCGTCCACCTCGGCGCCCTTGAACTGCTGCGCCACGAACGAGCCGAGCAGGTACATGCCCGCCTTGCCCTGCTGCAACGCCTGCGCGGCCTCCTGCCACTCCCGGCCCAGGGCGTTCTCCTGGTGGAACGGCAGCAGCCGCTTCCAGGTGTCGAACACCTCCCGCACCTTCGGCCCCTGCCAGTCCTCCTTGCCCGCCATGAGGTCGACGTGGAACTGGTAGCCGTTGAGCCGGAAGTTCAGCTGGTCGAACGTGCCCATGCCGGGCCACCCCTGCTTCTGCGCGAACGCGATCGGCACCAGCCCGTCCGCCTGCATCCTCGTGGACAGCGCGACGAGCTCGTCCAGCGTCTTCGGCTGCTCGTACCCGCGCTGCTGCCAGACGCTCTTGCGGTAGAACACGCCCCACGGGTACTGGATGAACGGGATCAGGTACTGCTTGCCGTCCGAGGCCGTGGACGCCTCCTTCAACGCGGGCTCGTAGCCGGCGGAGACCTTCGACCACACCTCGCTCAGGTCGCCGGTCAGGCCCTTCTCGGCGAAGAACCGCATCCGGTAGCCCGCGAACCACGCCAGCACGTCGTCCGGCTTGCCCTGCAGGTAGTTGTTGATCTGCTCCTGGTACTGCTCGTGCTGCTTGGTGTTGATCGCGACCTTGAGGCCCGACTCGCCCTCGAACGCCTTGAGCACGGCGGTGATCGCGTCCTTCGGCACCTGGTCGGACTGGTTGTTGCCGAACGACACGGTGTCGGTGGCGGCGGCCCCGCCGTCGGAGCCGCACGCGGCCAGGCCGGGCACGGCCGCGACGCCCGCGCCCGCGACGATCGCCCTCAACAGCGCGCGGCGGCCCAGCAGGGGGTGGGTGCTGGCGGAGAACCTCGTCATCGTCGCTCCTCCGGGTGACACTCAGCGGAAGCCAAGTGAACAAAGAGTCAACAAGAGGCCTCACAATGTGGGCTGCGCCACACGGAATGTCAAGCTATCCGACGGTTCTTGTTGGACTGTGTTGACGTTTTCGCCGCAAATCGACCACTCTTGTGCCATGACGACTTGGCCCACCCGCGTGCGAGGCCTGGCCTGGGGCGCCGACTACAACCCCGAGCAGTGGCCGGAGGACGTCTGGGACGACGACGTCGAGCTGATGCGCCGGGCCGGGGTCAACCTGGTGAGCGTGGCGATCTTCTCCTGGGCGCTGCTGGAAGTGGAAGAGGGCCGCTACGAGTTCGGCTGGTTGGACCGCGTGCTCGACCGTTTGCACGCGGGCGGCATCCGGGTCGACCTGGCCACCGCGACCGCCGCGCCGCCGCCGTGGCTGACCACCGCGCACCCCGAGATGCTGCCGGAGACCGCCGAGGGCGTCCGGCTCGTGCACGGCTCGCGCCAGTCCTACTGCCCGAGCTCGCCGGTCTACCGGACCAAGGCCGTGGCGCTGGCCCGCGCGCTGGCCGAGCGCTACCGCGACCACCCGGCGCTGTCCGCGTGGCACGTCAACAACGAGTACGGCTGCCACGTCCCGCGCTGCTACTGCGACCGGTGCGCGGTGGCGTTCCGCGCCTGGCTGCGCGCCCGCCACGGGACGCTCGACGTGCTGAACGAGGCGTGGGGCACGGCGTTCTGGAGCCAGCGCTACACGTCGTGGGACCAGGTCCTGCCGCCGCGGGCCACGCCGGCGCTGCACAACCCGGGCCAGCTGCTCGACTTCGACCGGTTCTCCTCCGACGCGCTGCTCGAGCTGTACAAGGCCGAGCGGGACGTGCTGCGCGAGGTCACCCCGGACGTGCCGGTGACCACGAACTTCATGGCCGCCGCGTTCTCCGGGCTCGACTACTGGAAGTGGGCCGCCGAGGTCGACTTCGTCTCCAACGACCACTACACGTTCGGCGAGGACCCCGACCGGCACGTCCACCTGGCGTACTCCGCCGACCTGGTGCGCGGCCTCGCGGGCAGGCGGCCCTGGCTGCTGATGGAGCACTCCACGTCGGCGGTGAACTGGCAGCCGCGCAACATCGCCAAGCTGCCCGGCGAGCTGCGCCGCAACTCCTACGCGCACCTGGCCCGCGGCGCGGACGGCACGCTGTTCTTCCAGTGGCGGCAGTCGCGGGCGGGCGCGGAGCGCTACCACTCGGCGATGGTGCCGCACGCGGGGCCGGACACGAAGGTGTTCCGCGAGGTCGAGCAGGTCGGGGCCGAGTACCAGCGGATCGCCGAGGTCGTCGGCTCCACGGTGGACGCGCCGGTCGCCGTCGTCTTCGACTGGGAGTCGTGGTGGGCGCTCGGCCAGTCCGCCCACCCGACGGAGGACTTCGCCTACCCCGAGCACGTCCTCGCGTACTACCGGGCGTTGTGGCGGGCGGGGGTGACGGTCGACTTCGTGCCGCCGGGCGCGGACCTGTCCTCCTACCGGCTGGTCGTGCTGCCGGCGCTGTACGCGGTGGACGACGCGACGCCGTACGAGGAGTACGTCGCGGCGGGCGGGCACGTGCTGGTCACGTACCTGTCGGGCGTCACCGACACGCGCGGCCACGTGCACCTGGGCGGCTACCCCGGCGCGTTCCGCGAGCTGCTCGGCGTGCGGACCGAGGAGTTCCACCCGCTGCGCGCGGGGCAGACCGCTTCGCTGGACGACGGCTCGTCGGCCGCCGTCTGGACCGAGCACCTGCACGCCCGCGGCGCGGAGGTGATCGCCTCCTACGCCGACGGCCCGCTGCCCGGCGTGCCCGCCGTGACCCGCAACGAGCGCGGCGGGGGCGTCGCCTGGTACGTGGCGTGCGGCCTGGTCGGCGACGGGCTGGAGCGGCTGGTGCGGACCGCGCTCGACCAGGCGGGCGTCCCGTCCGGGCCGGGCGGTGACGTCGAGGTGGTGCGTCGGCGCGGTGAGGTGGCCGGCTCCGCCGTATCGTGGCTGGTCGCGGTCAACCACTCCGACGGCGACGCCGAGCTGCCCGCGGTGGGTGTCGAGCTGCTGTCCGGCGCGCGTGCGTCCGGCAGCGTGGTCGTGCCCGCCGGCGGCGTGGTCGTGGTCCGGGAAGAAGAGGTGTGAGGTGCTGGCACGCCAGCGACAAGCGGTGATCCTGGAAGAGGTCCGCCGCACCGGCGCGGTGCGGGTGAGCGACCTGGTCGTCCGGCTGGGCGTCTCGGACATGACCGTGCGCCGCGACCTGGACGTGCTGGCCGCCCGCGGCCTGGTGGAGAAGGTGTACGGCGGCGCCACGTCCGTGGTCGGCCGCAGCACCGACGAGCCCGGTTTCGAGGCCAAGTCGGTGCGCCAGCTGCCGGAGAAGGAGGCCATCGCCGCGTTCGCTGCGGGCCTCGTGCGCCCCGGCACCGCGATCGGCCTGTCGGCGGGCACCACGACGTGGACGCTGGCGCGGTTCCTGGACGACATCCCGGACCTGACCGTGGTGACGAACTCGATCCGGATCGCCGACGTGCTGCAGCAGAGCGGGCGCACCGACCGCACGGTGGTGCTCACCGGCGGGGTGCGCACGCCGTCGGACGCGCTGGTCGGGCCGGTGGCCGTGCAGGCGCTGCGGTCGCTGCACCTGGACGTGGTGTTCCTCGGCGTGCACGGCATGGCCGAGCGCTCCGGCTTCACCACGCCCAACCTGAACGAGAGCGAGACCGACCGCGCGCTGGTCGACGCGGCCGGGCGGGTCGTCGTGGTCGCCGACCACACCAAGTGGGGCACCGTCGGCATCTCCACCATCGCCGCGCTGGACGAGGCGGACGTGCTGGTGACCGACGAGGGATTGGCCGAGCCCGCGCGGACGGTGCTCGGCGATCAGGTCGGCGAACTGGTCCTGGCGCACGTGCCGGGCCGCGGAGAGGAACTGGCGTGAGGCGCACGGCGGGGAAGCTTGCCGATGGTCGCGAGATCATCTACTTCGACGACACCCCGGACGCGCCGCCGCGCGACGCGGTCGACACCCGCGACCTGCCGCGCGCGCAGCCGCTGTCGGAGGTGCGGCGCGACCCGTTGGCCGGCGAGTGGGTGGCGATGGCCGCGCACCGGCAGACCCGCACGTACAAGCCGCCGGCCGACCTGTGCCCGCTGTGCCCGTCGACGCCCGGCAAGCCGACCGAGGTGCCCGAGTCGTCCTACGACGTGGTGGTGTTCGAGAACCGGTTCCCGTCGTTCGCGCAGGGCGTGCCGGAGCTGCCGTCCACTGTGGACGGGATGCCGATGGTGGCGCGGGCGGCCGGGCGCGGCCGGTGCGAGGTCATGTGCTTCACGTCCGACCACGACACTTCGTTCGGCTCGCTGCCCGCCTCGCGGGTGCGCACGGTGGTGGACGCGTGGGCGGACCGCACGGCGGCGTTGAACGCGACCCCGGGCGTCGAGCAGGTCTTCCCGTTCGAGAACCGGGGCGAAGAGATCGGCGTGACGCTGTCGCACCCGCACGGCCAGATCTACGGCTACCCCTTCGTGACCCCGAAGACGGAACGGATGCTCGCCGTCGCGGCGGACTACCAGGCGTCACACGGTCGTCCACTGATGGGTGACATCCTGGCGGCTGAACGTGCGGCCGGGACCCGGGTTATCGCCGAAAGTGAGCACTGGACGGCGTTCGTGCCCGCCGCGGCCCGGTGGCCGGTCGAGGTGCACCTGGTCCCGCACCGCCAGGCGCCGGACCTGCCCGCGCTGACGGACGCCGAGCGGGACGACTTCGCGGGGCTCTACCTGACCGTGCTGCACCGCCTGGACGCCCTCTACGACCGCCCGCTGCCCTACATCGCGGCGTGGCACCAGGCGCCCGTGCGCACCGGCCGTGACCTGGCCTGGCTGCACCTGGAGGTGTTCTCGGTGCTGCGTGCGGCGGACAAGCTGAAGTACCTGGCCGGCTCCGAGTCGGGCATGGGCGTGTGGGTGAACGACGCCACGCCGGAGCAGATCGCCGAGAGGCTGCGCGGCTGAACCACGGCCCGGAAACCCGCACCGACTCACAAGGGATGCCCAGTTTCGTTTAAGGCTGCTCTCAGGCGGGCACCGCAGAGTGGTGGACATGACCGAAGACGAGCAGCCGAAGCAGCCACCGCAGTCTCAGCCGGCTCAGCCGCGGAGCCCGTGGGCGCGCGGGGGCGCCGGGCTCGGTCATGAGGACGCCGGCTCCCAGCAGCAGGGTGCTGGTCGGCCGGACAGCGACGACACCGGTGCCGTGCAGGGCGGCACCGGTGCGTCGTCGGAGTCCACCGGCGCGGGAGGTGCCTGGCAGGGAGCCTCGGCGCGGCCGGAGGACGTGACCGACGGGCCGGCGGTAGGGGCCGACCCGTCGGCGGCGGGGTCGGCCGGTGTTCCGCGGGGGAACACCGGCCACCCGGCCGACCTGTACCCGGACAGCGTGACGACGACCGCTGCCGCCTCGAACCCCGGCTCGCCGGCCGCTCCGCACGCGAGCGCCGCCGAGCCCGTGCCCGGGTCGCCGGACGCGTGGTCGCGTCCCGGTCGCCCGGATGACTTCGGCTCGCCGGCCGCCTCGCAGGGTGCCGCCGGCCAGTCGGGAACCGGTCAGGCCGGCGCTGTGCAGGGCGGCGCCGGCCCGACCGGAGCAGGTGTGGTCGGTGCTGTGCAGGGCGGCGCCGGCCATCCCGGAACCGGTGGTCCCGGCGCCGTGCAGGGCGGCGCCGGGCTGCCGGGATCCGGGCCGGAGGCCTGGCACGCGGGCTTCCACCGCCCGGAGCACGCGGGTCCGCACGGCGCTCCGCAGACCGGCGCCCCGGAACACCCGGGCTCGCCGGCCCACTCCCCTTCGGGGTCGGCGCAGCCCGGCGTGTCGGGCCCCTACTACGCGCCGCCCGGGTCGGTCGGCGCCGCACCGCGCCCGCCGCGGGGCCGCGGCAAGGTCGTGGCGGGCGTCGCCGCGCTCGTGCTCGCCGTCGGCGGCGTCGCGGGCGGTGTCGGCGGGTACGTCGGCTTCCAGGCCGCCGAGCAGTCCAGGCCCGTGACCAATGCGCTCAACCAGGCCCCGCCCGCCCAGCAGAGCACCGACGCCCCGGACGGCTCGATCGAGCAGGTGGCGCAGAAGGTGCTGCCGACCGTGGTGCAGGTGCAGGTCAACGGCGGCGCCGGGTCCGGCTTCACGCTCAGCTCCGACGGCTTGGTGCTGACCAACAACCACGTGGTCGAGAGCGCCGCGAACGGCGGGCCCATCGCGGTCCAGCTCCAGGACGGCCGCTCGTTCGACGCGAAGATCGTCGGCCGCGACCCGACGTCCGACCTGGCCGTGCTGAAGATGGAGGACGTCTCCGGCCTGCCCACGGCCGAGCTCGGCAACTCCGGCGACCTGCGGATCGGCCAGGACGTCGTGGCCGTCGGCTCGCCGTTCGACCTCAACGGCACGGTCACCTCCGGCATCGTCAGCTCGCTGAACCGCCCGGTGCGCGCCGGCGGCCAGCAGGGCGGCGTGGACACCGTGCTCAACGCCATCCAGACCGACGCCGCGATCAACCCCGGCAACTCGGGCGGCCCGCTGGTGAACATGCGCGGCCAGGTCGTCGGCATCAACTCGGCCATCTACAGCCCGAACTCCAGCCAGTCCGCGCAGGGCGGCTCGGTCGGCATCGGCTTCGCCATCCCGATCGACCAGGCCCGCCGCACGGCCAAGGAGCTGTCGGAGACCGGCAAGGCCACCCAGACCGTGCTCGGCGTCCAGGTGGGCGACTCGCCGCGGGGCGGCGCGGTGGTCCGCGACGTGACCGCCGGCGGCGCGGCCGAGGCGGCGGGCATCAAGTCCGGCGACGTGATCACCAAGTTCGGCGACCGGCCCATCGAGGCCTCCGACTCCCTGGTCGCGGCCGTCCGGTCCCGCGCGCCGGGCGAGAAGGTGCAGCTCACCATCGGCGAGGACCGCACCGTCGAGGTCACGCTCGGCAGCCAGCCCGTCGAGGTCCGCTAGCACCCGCGAGCCACCGGCTCCCGTGCCCCGAGCCGGTTGTGGAGGCCGCATGCCGACCCGGGTGACCGCCCCTCACCTGTCGGCGTGCGGCCTCTTGTGCCGTCGCACCAGGGTGACCGCGAGGACGCCCAGCCAGCTCACCCCGACCGCCACCAGCAGCCCGACCGAATAGTTCCGGTCGACCAGCCCGGGGTTGGGCCCGCCCGCGAACGGCCGCCAGAGCAGCGGCACGGCGAGCAGCACGAGCACGCCGGTGAACGTGCCGCCGACCACCACGGCCGCCCGCCACGGCTGCGGCGCCCACCGGGCGACCAGCAGGCCGAAGCCGGCGAAGAGCGGCGCGAGCAGCGCGTCGTGCACGATCGGGCCCGCGACGAACCACAGCGCCAGGTCCACCGAGACCAGCGGCAGCACGAGGACCGCGCCCCACAGGGCCAGGACGACACCCACCGCGCCGATCACCCACCTCATCGCAGGACCTCCAGCCGGGTGACCCACTTGGTCTGCGTCACGCCCGGTCGGCTCGGTGCGATCAGCCGGCACGGGTAGCCGTGGTCCAGGGGCAGGGTCTCGCCGTTCAGCCGCAGCGCGAGCAGCGTCACCGGGTCGCGGGCGTGGGCGGCGGGCAGGGTGCTCGCGCGGTAGAGGCCGTCGCGTTCCAGCGACTCCACCCGGACGTCACCGGCTTCGAGGCCCGCCAGCGCCAGCAGGTCGCGCACGGGCACGCCGGTCCACCGCGCCGACGCGCTCCAGCCCTCGACGCACGCGATCGGCAGCTCGGCCGTGGTCTGCGGCAGGGCTTCGAGCTCCCGGCGGGAGAACCGGCGTTCGCCGACGGTCAGCCGCCAGTCGTCGTCCACCGCGGGCACGCCGGCGGCGGTGGCGGTGCGGTTGACGGGCAGTGCGGCCGACCGCGTGCCGAGGACGGAGGCGGTCCGCAGCCACGGCACCGTGCTGCCCGCCGTGGCCAGCACCGCGACCGCCGCCGCGCCGCCCGTGGTGAGCAGGAACCCGCGTCGGCTGAGCGCGCCTCGGCGGACCTCCTCGGCGGGCGTGCGCAGGAGCGGCAGCTTGACCGCGACGTGCACCAGCAGCGCGCCGACCGCGATCCAGGCCACGGCGTGGTGCGCAGTCGGGAAGAAGAACTGCCACGGGTAGTTCTGCGCGGCGTTGAACAGGCCGGTGACCAGCTCGAAGAACGACGCGCCGAGCAGCACGAAGATCGAACCGCGTTCCAGGGCGTGGGGCAGCGACTTCACCACCGGCCGTTCGAACAGCTTCGGGTAGACCGTCCACAGCTTCGCCAGGAGCAGCGGGATCGCGGCCACGCCCGAGGTGACGTGCACGCCCTGCGTGAACCGGTAGAGCCAGACCGGGCGGGTGGGCCAGGCGAACCACCCGGGCGGGTGCTGGAGGTAGTGGCTGAGCAGGCCGGTGACGAAGCACAGGCCGAACGCGATGCCCAGCCACAGGCCGATCCGGGTGGCGGTGTGGGGGCTGGAGGTGCGCTTCACGGCCGCACCAACTCGGCGAACCAGCGCCCGTCGCGCTCGACCACCCACCGCGGCTCCAGGCCCGCCCATGCGGCGGTCGGCACGACGGCCCGCGCGTCGACCCGCGCCCAGTCGAACCACGTGCCACCGGCGACCCGCGCGCGTTCACGGCGCAGCCCGCAGCCGGGCGGCTCGACCTCGACCAGCGCGGTGCCGTGCCGGCGCAGGAGTTGGCGGGCGCGGCGGAGGAGCGCGACGGGGTCGCCGCCGATGCCGATGTTGCCGTCGGCGAGCAGCACGTGCGCCCACCGGCCCGCGCCGGGCAGCCGGCCGAACAGGTCGCGGTGCAGCGCGGGTCCGCCTCTCGCCCGGGTGAGGGCGACGGCGAGCGGCGAGTGGTCCACGCCCAACGCCACCACCCCGCGCCGGACGAGCGCGGCCACCATCCGCCCGGGGCCGCAGCCGAGGTCGACGGTCGGCCCGTGGCAGGCGTCGAGGAGGACGTGGTCGGCCCCGTCGGCGTCCTCGTGCCACCGGTCGACCGGCAGGGGCACCTGATCGCCGCCGGCCAGCTCGAGCCGGCACTCCGCACCGTTGAGGCCGACGTCGAACGCGGTCATCGCGGCGCTCCGCACACCTGACGCGACCTCCGGCGGTCGTGTGGTTCCGCGGCGAGCGGGGTTGTGCGGCATTGCGTATCGGGGTGCGTTTCTGCGGTGGTCATTGCAGTGCTCCCGAAGTCCGGCACGAAGTCGGACGTGCGTGGTGGGTTGCGTGTCGAGATGGGTACTGGCGGTGGTTATTGCAATGCTGCGTAAGTCTTGGGGCGCAGGCGGGTGCGAGTGTCGTGGTGAGCGGGTCCGGGCGGTGTTGCGGATCAGGGCGGGCGGTGGCGGTGGTCATCGCAGGGCTCCCAGGTGTGCGAGAGCGGCGGCGAAGCGGGTCGTCGGCACGGCGGCGGCGACGTCACGAGCGGTGGCCATGTCGTCCACATCGGACAGCACGGGCAGCAGGTCGATGTCCCGGCCGGCGCCGCCCAAGGCCCGCAGCGTCAACGCGCCCGTGTCCGACCGGGACATCGGCACGGAACGGAGGTTCGCGGCCACCGTCGGGTCGTCCAGCCCGAGCGCCCACCAACCGCCGTCGGCCGCCGGACCCAGCACCGCACCCCGCGCGGCCAGCCGGTCGACCGACTCGGCCAGCAGCACCGGCGTGAGCTGAGGCGTGTCCATGCCGATCTGGAACACCGGCAGGCCGTGCGCCCGGTACGCGTCGGCGTGCGCGTTGGCCAACCGGTCGGCGAACGACCCGCCCCGCTGCGGCAGCACGGTGCACCGCCGCAGCACCGCCCGGATCTCGGCCGACCGCCGGGCGTCGCCGAGCGACCCGGTCACCGCCACCACCGGCCGCACGCCCGGCGTGCCGAGCACGGCGTCGAGCGTGTCCAGCAGCGCGGCGGCGGCGATGTCGGCCGCCTCCTCCGGCGTCGCGGGAGGGCAGAGACGGGTCTTCGCCAGGCCCGGCACCGGCGCCTTGGCCACCACCAGCAGGCTCGCGGAGTACGTCATCAGCGCACGCCCTCCTGCTCGACGCCCCGCTGGACCACCGCCGCCATGTCGCGCACCGCCCGCACGGTCCCGCGCACCGAGCCGGACACCTTCGACTTCGTGCCCGCCGCCCGCGGCCCGTACCGCACGTCCCGCTCGACCACCCGCCACCCGGCCGCCGCCGCACGCAGCAGCAGCTCCAACGGGTAGCCGAACGCCCGGTCCTCGACGCCCAGCTCCAGCAGGTCCCGCCGGCGGAACGCGCGCATCGGCGCGATGTCCCGCACCGCCAACCCCTTGCGCCGCAGCAACCCGGCCAGCACCGCGTTGCCCGCCCGCGCGTGCCACGGCCAACTACCCGCTCCCGGCACCCGCCGCCCCACGGCCAGCTCCGCCCGCCCGAGCAACGCCACCAGCTCCGGCAGCTGGCCCGGGTCGAGAGAGCCGTCCGCGTCGAGCACGCACACCACTTCGGAGCGCGCGCGCTCGATCCCCGTGTGCACGGCCGCGCCGTACCCGGGCCGCGGCTCGTGCACCACCTCCGCGCCCAACGAGCGGGCGATCTCGGGTGAGCCGTCACGCGATCCGTTGTCCACCACCAATGGCCGGTAGCCGGCGGGCATGGCCCGCAGCACGCCCGGCAACGCCGCCGCCTCGTCCAGGCAGGGGAGCACCACGTCGATTTCGTCCACGCACCACAGCATGGGCCGTCGTGGGCGACCGAAAACCGTTGTGGCGCTTACCGAATCATGACGTGTGCGCCAGTTCTTACGGACCGCTGACGGATCCCGCCACGGGGCCTCCACCGGGCCTCCGCCGGCCTTACCGTGGGCGTGTGCTCCGTGTCCTGGCCGCCGCGGCCCTGGTCGCCTCGGCCGTCGTGGCCGGCGCGATCCTGCCCGATGACCGCGTCCACGCCCCCGCCCCGCCGCTGTTCGCCGAGTGGCTGCCGCACGTCGGCATCGGCACGCCGCTCGCCGTGCTGGTGGCGTTGGCGGTCGTGGTCTGGGGTCCGACGCTGGCCGGGCGGCTGTCGTGGCGCCTCGCGCTCGGCGCGGGTTACGCGACCGCCGTGGCGTGGACGTTCTCGCTGGCCCTGGTGGACGGCTGGGCACGCGGTTTCACCGGCCGGCTGACCACGGAGCACGAGTACCTGGACGAAGTCCCGGGCGTGACGGACGTGGGCGCGATGCTGCGCGAGTTCTCCTCCCGCATCCTGGACTACCAGCCCGACTCGTGGGCCACGCACGTCTCCGCGCACCCGCCGGGCGCGTTCCTGGTGTTCATCGGGCTGGACCGGGTCGGGCTGTCCGGCGGCGCGTGGGCCTCGGCGTTCGTGGTGCTGGTCGGCGCGCTGACGGCGGTCGCGGTGCCGGTGACGGTGCGCGCGTTCGTCTCCGAGGAGCACGCGCGGGCCGTGCTGCCGTTCGTGGCGCTGTTCCCCGGCGCGGTGTGGATGGGCGTGTCGGCGGACGGGCTGTTCGCGGGCGTCACGGCGTGCGGCATCGCGTTGCTGGCGACCCGGCGGGCGTTGGCCGGCGGGGTGGTGCTGGGCTTCGGCGTGTTCCTGTCGTACGGGCTGGTGCTGCTCGGTGTGCTGGCCCTGGTCGTGCTGTTGCTCCATCCTTCGGGGCGCGACTGGCGGCGGATCGGCGTGGCCGTGCTGGGCGCGTCGGCCGTGGTGGTGGTGTTCGCGGCGCTGGGGTTCTGGTGGCTGGACGGCTACCACCTGGTCGTCGAGCGGTACTACCAGGGCATCGCGACACCCCGCGCCTACGGTTACTGGGTGTGGGCCGACCTGGCCGCCGCCGCGTTCGCCTGCGGTTTGGCGCCGTTCGCGGCCCGGTGGCGCGGCAGCACCACAATGGCCAGGGGCGCCGTCACACTGGCGGCAGCGGCGGCGGTGGCGATCCTGGCCGCCGACCTGTCCGGCTTGAGCAAGGCCGAGGTGGAACGGATCTGGCTGCCGTTCACCGTGTGGCTGGTCGTGCTCGTGCCGGACCGGCGGCGGCTGTGGCTGGCGGCGCAAGCGGTGACCGCGCTCGCGGTCAACCACCTCCTGTTGACCAACTGGTGAGGCGCGGACATGGGTGAGACGACCGGGCGGGTGCTCGTCGTGGACGACGACGTGACCGTGCGCGACGTGGTGCGCCGGTACCTGGAGCTGGCAGGCCACGAGGTCGAGCTGGTCGGTGACGGTGAGAGCGCGCTGCGCCGGTTCGCCGAACGCGAGCCGGACCTGGTGGTGCTGGACCTGATGCTGCCGGGCGTCGACGGGCTGGAGGTGTGCCGCCGGCTGCGGCTGCGCAGCGCCGTGCCGGTGGTGATGCTGACCGCGTTGGGCGAGGAGGAGGACCGGATCGCCGGGCTCCAGCTCGGCGCGGACGACTACGTGACCAAGCCGTTCAGCCCGCGCGAGCTGGCGTTGCGGGTCACGTCGGTGCTGCGCCGGTCGCGGGTCGCGGCGGCGCGGACGGCGTCGGTGCTGAGCGACGGCGGGCTGCGGGTGGACGTCGGCGCGCGGTCGGCGTGGCTGGACGGGCGTGAGCTGTCGCTGACCACGCGCGAGTTCGACCTGCTGGTGTTCTTCCTGACCCACCGGGGCACCGCGTTCAACCGCGGCGAGCTGCTCTCGCGGGTGTGGGGCTGGGAGTTCGGCGACCAGTCCACCGTGACCGTCCACGTGCGACGGTTGCGGGAGAAGGTGGAGGTCGACTCGGCCCGGCCGGTGCGGATCGCCACCGTGTGGGGCGTGGGCTACCGGTACGACGGCGGTGCGTGATGCTGATCGAGATCTACCACATCCTCCCGTACGCGGTGCTGTTCTCGCTGCCGCTGGCGCTGCTCGGCGCGGTGCTGCTGCGGCGGTTGCAGAACGGGTCGCTGGCCACGGCGCTGACCGTGCTGGCGATCGTGCCGGTGGTGGCGACCATCGGCGGCGTGCTGGCGGTGAGCGGGTTCATGTTCACCCCGATCCTCACCACGACCGTGCTGGTGTGCCTGCTGGTGGCGTTGGTGACGGTGCCGACGGCCGTGCTGCTGGGTCGGGCGCTGGCGCGGCGCAGCGTGTGGGAGAGCGAGGCGCGGGAGCGGGAGCGCGCGGCCGAGGCGTCCCGGCGCGAGCTGGTGGCGTGGATCAGCCACGACCTGCGCACGCCGTTGGCCGGGATCCGGGCGATGGCCGAGGCGCTGGCCGACGGCGTGGTGTCGCGGCGGGACGAGGTCGCCGGGTACGCGGGGCGGATCTCGGCCGAGGCGGAGGCGTTGTCCGGGATGGTGGACGACCTGTTCGAGCTGTCCCGCATCACGGCGGGCGCGCTGCGGCTGACGTTGTCCGAGGTGCCGCTGGCCGACGTGGTCAGCGAGGTGGTGGCGGCGGAGAGCCCGGTGGCCTCGCGCAAGGGCGTGCGGCTGCGCGCGGACGCGGCGACGTGGCCGGTGGTGCTGGGCAGCGACCCCGAGCTGGCCCGGGTGGTGCGCAACCTGCTGTCCAACGCGATCCGCCACACCCCGCCGGACGGCACGGTGGCCGTGCGGGTGGACGTGGACGGGCCGTCGGCGCTGCTGCGCGTGGACGACGGCTGCGGCGGCATCCCGGAGGCGGACCTGCCCAGGGTGTTCGACGTGGCGTTCCGCGGCGCGCCGCACCGGCAGCCCGTCGGCGGCGGGCTGGGGCTCGCGATCGCGCGCGGCCTGGTGGAGGCGCACCAGGGCACGATCGACGCCCGCAACCACGGTCGCGGCTGCCGGTTCGAGGTGCGGTTGCCGCTCAGCGCAGGCGGTCCGTTGCGAACTGCTTGACCCCGGCGGCGAAGGTCGTTGCGGCGTCGAAGCCGAGGAGCTCGCGGGCCCGGGCGGGGTCGGCGACGACGTGCCGGACGTCCGCCGGGCGCGCGCCGCCGACGATGCGCGGCCGCGGACCGCCGCACGCCTCGGCCAGGTGGGTGGCGAGGTCGCCGACGGTGTGCGGCTCGCCGGAGCAGATGTTGAGCGGGGTGAGCGTGCCGGGCTCGCCCGGTCGGCTCAGGGCCAGGGCGTTGGCCCGCGCCACGTCCGTGACGTGCACGAAATCGCGGCGTTGGCGGCCGTCTTCGAGGACGGTGGGCGCCTCGCCGCGTTCGAGCGCGCTGCGGAACAGGCTCGCCACGCCCGCGTACGGGGTGTCCTTGGGCATCATCGGGCCGTACACGTTGTGGTAGCGCAGCGCCCACACCGAGCCGCCCGTCTGCCGTGCCCACGCCGCCGCGTAGTGCTCCTGGGCGAGCTTGCTGGCGGCGTAGGTGCTGCGGGGGTCCAGCGGGGCGTCCTCGGGGACCAGGCGTGGCTCCAGGGGGCTGCCGCAGTGCGGGCACGGCGGCTCGTAGCGGCCCTGGTCGAGGTCGGCCTGGCGGCGTGGCGCGGCCCGGACGACGCCGTGCTCGGCGCACTCGTAGCGGCCCTCGCCGTACACGACCATCGACGACGCCAGGACCAGGTGCTCCACGCCCCGCTCGTGCATCGCGGCGAGCAGCACGGCGGTGCCGAGGTCGTTGTTGCGGGCGTACAGCGGCGCGTCGGACGGGTCGAGGCCGTGGCCGACGACGGCGGCCTGGTGGCAGACCGCGTTCACCCCGTCGAGCAGTTTTTTCACCGTGTCGAGATCGGTGACGTCCTGGGCCGTCGGTGGGCGGTCGCGGTGGGCCTGGGGCAGGTAGGCGTCGAGCACGACGACGTCGTGGTCCTGGGCGGTCAGGTGGTCGGCGATGTGTGAGCCGATGAACCCGGCCCCGCCGGTGAGGAGAACGCGCACGTCACCGAAGTTAGGGGTCCTCCGGCGGGAGCGGGCGGTGCGACAGCGTGACGTCACGGAACCGTCAGATCCTCCGATTGGCTACGGTGGCGCTCATGGAACGCAGCGCGCAGCGACTGGGACGCGCCCTTGTCGTGATCGTGGACGACCGGGTGGCGCACGGTGAGCACGACGACAGCACAGGACCGCTGGTCACCGAGTTGCTGGAGGAAGCAGGGTTCATCGTCGACGGGACGGTCGCGGTGGAGGGTGAGGTCGTGGGCATCCGCGCCGCACTGAACACCGCGGTGATCGGCGGTGTCGACCTGGTCGTCACCGTCGGCGGCACAGGTGTGTCGCCGCGCGACGTGACGCCGGACGCCACGCAGGGCGTGCTCGACCGGCCGATCAGCGGCATCGCCGAGGCGCTCCGGGCTTCGGGGCTGGCGGCGGGAGCCGTCGACGCGGGCATCTCGCGAGGGCTGGTCGGCGTGTCCGGCAGCACCCTCGTGGTGAACCTGGCCGGGTCGCGGTCGGCGGTGCGCGACGGCATGGCGACGTTGTCGGCGCTCGTGCCGTACGTGATCGAGCAGCTCTCGGGGTTGGACGAGGCATGACCGAGCCGGCTGACGACGCCGACGCCGCTGCCGCCGCCGCTTCGGCCGCGGCGGAGGCGGCGCGGCGTCGTCGGCTGGCCGAGGTGTTCGGCGACGTGCTGCCGGAGGGCTCGTCGGACGAACCACGACCGACCGGGCGTGACGACCGGTGGTACGAGGAGAACCGGCCACCTCACCACGGCGGGTAGTGCTCTTCACCGGACCGCGGCTGACCGGGCGCCGCCAAGGCACGCCCGGTCACTTCCGCATCACTCGACCAACCGCTTCCACCGCCGGCGGCTTCACTGCCGGCGGCTTCACTGCCGGCCGCTGCACCGCGAGCCGCTTCCGACCCGCCGATCGCTCTCGACCGGCCGTTCTCGACCGGCCGTTCTCGACCGCCGGCCCTTTCACCTCCGGCCGATCCCGGTCCGGCGCCGCGGCACGGGTCGCGCCGAGTCCCGTCACCAGTGAACCCTGGCGCGGTCGGTGCCGGCACGAGGACCGTCGGGCCGTCCACTCGCGCTGTCCGATCGGGCCGTCCGTTCGCGACGTTCACCTGTCCATCGTGACCGTCGCGGCTGTCCTGTCCGTCGTGTCGGTCAGTCCTGGCGCTGGCGCTGCGAGGCGAGGAGGTCGCGGATCTCCTTGAGCAGCTCGACGTCGGTCGGCTCCGCCGGGCCGGGCTCCTGACCGCGCTTGCGCCGCTCCTTCAGCTTGGTCATCGGCAGCACGAAGATGAAGTAGACGATCGCGGCCACGATCAGGAAGTTGATCACCGCGGTGATGATCGCGCCGAAGTCGATGATCGTCTTGTCGCTCTTGCCCAGCTGCACGGCCAGGCCGTTGACGTTGTTGCCGCCGAACAACGCGATGAGCGGGTTGATCAGGTTCGTGGTGAACGCGGTGACGATCGCGGTGAACGCGGCGCCGATGACCACCGCCACGGCGAGGTCGATCACGTTGCCGCGCATGAGGAAGTCCTTGAAGCCCTTGATCACGGTTGGCTCCTCCGTTCGGGGGTATGGGTGGGGTCAGCGGAGGGTAACGGGTCAGGGCCTGGTCGGTGACGCTCCGGGTACGTGTGTCGCGGGGAGTCCGAGCCGTTCGAACGTCGAGGGCCCGAACGTGGTGATCTCCGCGATCCGGTCGTCCTCGACGCGCAGGACGTCCAACTTGAACGCCCGGAACACCGTGTCGCCGTGTCGGCGCAGGTAGCTGGCAGCGGTCGGCATCCGGTTGGCCCAGGTCGGCACGAGCAGCCAGTCGCCTTCCCGGTCGGGGCCCAGCGCGCGGCGCATCAGCGTCGCGACCCGGTCGAGGCCGTCGAAGCACAGCGGCGCGGGTGGCATGGTGACCCGCAGGTCCTCGGCGGCGATCGCCACCGCCGCCTCCGCGT
Organism: Actinosynnema sp. NPDC037264; assembly: GCF_055603705.1. NCBI lineage: Bacteria > Bacillati > Actinomycetota > Actinomycetes > Pseudonocardiales > Pseudonocardiaceae > Actinosynnema > Actinosynnema sp. NPDC037264. The sequence continues at coordinate 77,890 of NZ_JBVJVK010000033.1, forward strand.
CACACCGCTGGTGGGCGTCGATGAACCGGCTCAGCAACTCGCGTTCCCGGGGGTTCGGCTCGCGGGCCGTCCAGTCGTTGCGGTGCGACGGCAGGTGCTCCCGCATCGTGGCACGGGCGCGCTGGAGGGCGCTGTTGGCGGCGGCCACGCTGATGTCGAGCAGCCCGGCCGTCTCCTGCGCCGTCATGCCCAACACCTCCCGCGCGAGCAACGCCGCCCGCTGCCGTGCGGGGAGGAGTTGGAGGGCGGCCAGGAAGGCGAGTTCGACGGTCTCCCTGGCGACCGCGACCACGTCCGGCTCGTCGTCGGACGGCGCCACCTGGTCCAGCAGGCGGTCCGGGTAGGGCGTGAGCCAGCTGATCTCCGGCTGGGTCCGGGGCGTGCGAGCCTTGGCCCGGATCAGGTCGACGCACGTGTTGGTGGCGATCTTGTACAGCCAGGCGCGGACGTTGCCGCCGTCGAAGGTGTCCCACGCCCGCCAGGCGCGCAGGAACACCTCCTGCACGGCGTCCTCGGCTTCTTCGTAGGAGGCGAGCATCCGGTAGCAGTGGACGTGCAACTCGCGGCGGTGCTGCCGGGTGGCCTGCTCGAACATCAGCGGACGGACTTCCCGACCTGCTGGACGGCCCAGGTGTTGCCGTCGGGGTCGTCGAAGAAGATGAAGGAGTTGTAGTCGCCGCCGGCCGGGTCCGGTCCGGGCACCATCGTGCCGTTCTCGAAGTGCTGCGGCCCGGAGTTCACCACGCCGTTCGCTTCGAGGTGCGCGTGTGCCTCCTGGATGTCGGAGACGATCAGCTGGCAGCCCTTGAGCGAGCCGGGCGCGCCGCTGTCGCCGAGGCCCTTGCCGAAGACGATCGAGCACGCCGAGCCGGGCGGGGTCACCTGGATGACGCGGAAGGCGTCGCCGGAGCGGTGGTCGGTGTCGAGCGTGAAGCCCAACGTGTCGGTGTAGAAGGTCTTCGCGCGCTCGACATCGGACACGGGGACGATGACGACTTCCAGCTTCCAGTCCACAGTGCTCTCCTCGGTAACGGGGCCGAACCCCACCCTGCAATCCATGTACCGGGTGGAACGACAGGCGCGCCGAAAACTCATCGGTCCCGCGATGAAAACTTCGTCCTCCCAGCTCACCCACCCTCCAACCCCGCCCACCCCACCCGCCGACGGCCCACCTTCCTGCTGGCCGCGCCACCACAGCGGACGCGCCGCGACCGCTGGTCAGGACGGAGCAGGTCAGTGAGCGGCAACGCAGGTTCTGAGAGCTGGCGGTTGTCGAAGCGGCAGGCGGGGGGCCTGGCCGGTCGGAAAGTGGCCAGCGACGGGTGGGCCGGTGCGTCGGAGAGTCGTGTGGGCAGCTGGCAGCCAGCGGTTGGCAGCCAGCGGTTGGCGGCGGGCCGTAGGCGCGCGGTGGTCGGAGGGCTGAGGCGGCGTGGGCAGTGGGTTGATGAGTGCGCGGCGGTTAGCGGCCCAGTGGCCGATTGGCGGGCCAGTAGCCGGTGGCAGGGTGGTTGGCGTGGGCAGGGTGGTCGGGCGTGCGCGGCGTTCGGTGGGTGCGCGGGGAGCGCGGTGCCGGCCGTGGGTGGTGCGGGTGGTGACCGTGGTGTGAGTGCTGGTGGGTGAGTAGCGGATGGGATGTGGTCGGTTAGCGCAGGATCACGGCGACTGGGCCGGCCAGGGTTTCGGCGGCCAGGCGGTGGGCGGCGGGGCGGTCGGCGGAGAGGACGACTACCTCGCCCTCCCGCACGGCGACGACCGAGGCGTCTGTGGCCAGCACGTCCGACTCCGGGCCGACGACGTCCACCCGGCTCCCCGGCCGCAGCAGCCCGACCACGCCGGCGTCGGCCAGGCGCACGGCCACCGACGACACACCCGGGTCGGCCGTCGTCAGGCGGGCGTCGGTCAGCGGTTCGCCGGAACGGGCCGCGCTCACCAGGCTGCGGCCTAAAGCGTTGCCCGGCGAGAGCGCGCCGGCTGGCGACAAGGACGGTGGGACGGCGACCACGCGCACGTCCTCCGCACCGAGCGGCACGCCGGGGGCAAGATCGCGCGCCGCCACCAGGACGTCGACCGTCGAGCCGTCCGGCAGCACGGCCACACCCACGGCTACCAGGGCCAACAGGCCCGCCAGGATCCTTCTGAGGTGGAGGAGCATGGTTGCGACGGTAGGGGCGGAACAGGGCTCAGGACAGCGTCGACCCCCGAGCTGTGGACAACTCGGGGGCCTGTGGACAACTCAGGCTCAGGACGCGGCGGCGGCCGAAGCGGAAGTCGTCGAAGAGGAAGACGAAGCAGAAGAAGACTCCGACTTGGCGGCTGCCGGAGCCGGCGTGGCCGCGGGAGCGGCGGAAGAAGACGAACGGCTGTCGGTCCGGTAGAAGCCGCTGCCCTTGAACACGACGCCGACCGCGCCGTAGAGCTTCCGCAGCCTGCCGGAGCACTGGGGGCACTCGGTCAACGCGGAGTCCGAGAAGGACTGCACCGCGTCGAACCGGTGGTCGCACTCGGTGCAGGCGTACTGGTAGGTCGGCACGGTGAGCCCTCCACGAGTCCGGGTTGGCACTCCTCCGTCACGAGTGCCAACACCGATGATGCGCCACCCGGCATATGTGGCGCAAACATCACAGGTCAACGTCACAGGCCAAAGCCGGATCGCGACGCCACAGGCCAAGGCCGGGTCACGCCGACGGCAGCCGGACCAGGCCCCGCCCCGGCGTGAGCACCGCGTCCACCCGCACGTCGTGCGGCTCCACCGGCAACGACGGCACGAACTCCTCGTCCCGCACCACCGCCACCACCGGCCCCGCGGCCGACCCCAACGCCCGGTCGTAGTACCCACCACCCTTGCCCAACCGCACCCCGGAGTGATCCACCGCCAACGCCGGCACCAGCACCAACGCCGCCGACCCCACCGCCTCCGCGCCCAGCAACGGCCCCTCCGGCTCCCGCAACCCGAACGCGCCCACCCGCAACCGCCCGTCGTACACCGCCCAGTCCAACCCGTCCCCGACCACCACCGGCAGCAACACCCGCACCCCGTGCGACCGCAACGCCTCCACCATCGCCAACGACCCCGGCTCCGCCGCCGAAGCGACATAAGCGCACACGGTCCCACCAGCGGAAACACCGAAAGCGGCGACGGCGGACAGCACCTCGTCCACCATCTCGGGCATCACCGCGCCACGCCGCCCGGCTCGCAGCCGTGTGCGCAGAGTCGCCTTCCGATCACGTTCACGGGACGTCATGGCAGGTCACCCTAAGCGCGCCGTTACGCTCGCAGGCCATGAGCGCCTTCCAGACAGCAATCGTGCCGGCGGCAGGCCTGGGCACGCGCTTCCTCCCCACCACCAAAGCGGTGCCCAAGGAGTTGCTGCCGGTCGTCGACACCCCTGGCATCGAACTCGTCGCCACCGAGGCCGCCGAAGCCGGCGCGACGAAGCTCGTCATCGTGACCTCCCCCGGCAAGGACGCCGTCGCGGAGTACTTCCGCCCGCAGCCCGAGCTGGAGGCGACGCTCGAGGAACGCGGCAAGACCGACCTGCTCGCCAAGGTCCGCCGCGCGTCGAACCTGCTCGCCGTCGAGACCGCGATCCAGGACAAGGCGCTCGGCCTCGGCCACGCGGTCGCCTGCGCGGAGGGCAACCTGACCGGCGCGGACGAAGCCGTCGCCGTCCTGCTGCCGGACGACCTCGTGCTGCCCACGGGCGCGCTGAGGAAGATGGCCGCGGTCCGCGAGAAGCTCGGCGGCAGCGTGCTGTGCGCGTTCGACATCCCCAAGGAGCAGATCTCCGCCTACGGCGTCTTCGACGTCAAGGACACCGGTGACGACGACGTCAAGCGGGTCGTCGGCATGGTCGAGAAGCCCAAGGCCGAGGACGCGCCGTCCACGTTCGCGGCGGCCGGCCGCTACCTGCTCGACCGGGCGATCTTCGACGCCCTCAAGCGCATCACGCCCGGCGCGGGCGGCGAGCTCCAGCTCACCGACGCCATCGCGCTGCTGATCAACGAAGGCCACCCGGTGCACGTCGTCGTCCACCGCGGCGGGCGACACGACCTGGGCAATCCGGGAGGATTCCTCAAAGCTGCGGTTGACTTCGCACTGGAGCACCCCGACTACGGGCCCGAGCTGGGGGAGTGGTTGCGGGCACGCCTCGCCAACTCCTAAAACGAGGTCAACTTATGAGGTCAGTGGACGAGCAGCTCGCCAGGGTGGTCGCCGCCGCCGTGCGGCCCGCCCCCGTGCGGGTGGCGATCTCCGAGTCGCAGGGGCTGCTCTGCGCCGAGGAGGTCGTCGCCGAGCGCGCGTTGCCCGGTTTCGACCAGGCGGCGGTCGACGGCTACGCCGTGCGCAGCGTCGACGTGCAGGCCGCCAACGAGGAACCGGTCACGCTCCCGGTGGTCGGCGAGATCCCCGCCGGGTCCCGCCAGCCCAGACGGCTGCAACCCGGCCAGGCGGTCCGGGTCGCGACCGGCGCGCCGCTGCCGACCCTGGCCGACGCCGTCGTGCCCGTCGGCTACACCGACGGGCACGCGGCGAAGGTCACCGTGCGCCGCTCGGTGCCGTCCGCGGCGTTCGTGCGGCGCACCGGCGAGGACGTGCAGACCGGTGACGTCGCGGTGCGCCGAGGCGCGTCCATCGGCGCCGCCCAGGTCGGCCTGCTCGCCGCGGTCGGCCGCAACAAGGTGCTCGTCCACCCCCGGCCGCGGGTGTCGGTGATCTCGATCGGCGAGGAGCTGGTCGACGTCGACCGCACCCCCGGCCAGGGCCAGGTCTACGACGTCAACTCCTACGCGCTGGCCGCCGCCGCGCGGGACGCGGGCGCCGAGGTCAGCCGGGTCGGCATCCAGTCGTCCGACCCGCGTCGGATGCGCGAGGTCGTCGAGGGCAGGTTGCTGCTGTCGGAGATCGTGGTCGTCGCGGGTGGCGTCGGGGGCGTCATCGGCGACGAGGTGCGCGCCGCGCTGGCCGACCTCGGCGACGTGGACGTGACCCGGGTGGCCATGCACCCCGGTTCGGTGCAGGGCTTCGGCCGGCTCGGACCGGACGCGGTGCCGACGTTCCTGCTGCCCGCGAACCCGATGAGCGCCCTGGTCGTTTTCGAAGTGCTGGTGCGTCCGCTGATCCGGGCCGCGCTGGGCAAGCGCAACCCGTACCGGCGGGCGGTCAGCGCGCGGCTGCTGTCGCCGCTGACGTCCACGAAGGGCCGGCGCGGCTACCTGCGCGGCCAGCTGCTGCGCGACGCGGACAACGGCGAGTACCTGGTGCAGCCGCTGGGTACCTCCGGGTCGCACCTGCTGGCGTCGTTGGCCGAGGCGAACTGCCTGATCATGGTCGACGAGGACGTCACGGACGTGGCGGTCGGCGAAGAGGTCGTGGTCAGCTTCCTCGCCCAGCGGGGATGAGACCCCCGACGGGCCCGAGACACGGTGGGGATGGATGAGTTTCGCGGGTGACGGCGGTCGGCACCCCGGCTGGCCCGCGCGGCTCGGGCCGCTGAGGGTCCCCGCGGGCCTGGTGGAGCTGCGCCCGCCGAAGCTCTTCGACGCCTCGGCGTGGTCGCGGGCCAGGCTCCGCGACCGGGCGTACCTGGAGGACTGGGAACCCACCGCGGCCGAGGGGTGGCACGAGCGCAACGCGCCGCTGGCGTGGCCGCCGCAGTGGTCGTCGCTGAAGTCGCTGGCCCGGCGCGGCCAGGCGCTGCCGTTCGTGATCACCGTGGACGGCGTGCTGGCCGGGCAGATCACCGTGGGCAACATCGTGCGCGGCTCGTTGCGCTCGGCGTGGGTCGGCTACTGGGTGGCGGCCGACCGGGCGCGCGGCGGCGTGGCCACGGCGGCGCTGGCGCTCGTGGTCGACCACTGCTTCGGCGAGGGCGGCCTGCACCGGCTGGAGGCGACCGTCCGGCCGGAGAACCGGGCGAGCCTCCGGGTGCTCGCCAAGGCGGGCTTCCGGGAGGAGGGCCTGTTCCTGCGGTACCTCGACGTGGCGGGCGACTGGCGTGACCACCTGTGCTTCGCGATGACCGCCGAGGAGGCGTCGCCCGAGGGTCTCGTACGCCGGTTGGTCGCACAGGGATACGCCCGAACTGCCTGATCTGCAGGCCATGCGGCTTATTCGGATCACCCGAAAGTGGGTGATACACCACACTTTGGTACGTACGCCGGTCGGCGTGCCTCCGACACAGGTGTGACTGTTGTGACTAGCGTGGCAAGTGCACCACCGAGCGCGCCGCGGGGTAGGGGGAGGTGACGGGGATGCCGAGCTCGCTGATCGTCGTGGGACTGGTCGTGGCCTGGTTGGTCGTCCTCGTCCCGATGGTCGCGCGCAAGCGCGCCGACGCGTCGCGCGGCAGCATGGAGGAGGAGTACGACGCCATGCCCGAGGCAGACACGGACTTCGACGAGTACGACGACTACGACGAGGTCGACGCCGACTTCGTCGAGCACCGACCGTTCCGCCCGGGTCGCGGGGGCTACGACCCGGAGACGGCGGCGATCGTGGCGCAGGCCAAGTACGCCTTCCGCCGCCGCGTCGTCGGCACGCTGCTGCTGCTCGCCCTGGTCACGGGCGTCGTGGCGGGCGTGCTCTACCCGCTCGTCTGGTGGGGCCACGCCGCCGTCGACGTGACGCTGGTCTCCTACCTCGGCTACCTGCGCCGCCAGGTGCGGATCGAGGAGGAGATCCGCGCCCGCCGCCTGGCCAGGCACTCCCAGTCGCGCCGCCGCACCACCGCGCGGCAGGCCCCGGACGCCCAGCCGCACGCCGCCGCCACGCCGTCGGCCGAGGCCGAGCCGTCCCGTGACCAGCCGGGTCTGCCCCCGCAACCGAGGTTCCAGCACCAGCCCCGCCCCGGCACGGTCGTGGTGGACCTGGACGACGAGGACCCGCTGTTCGTCGAGCTGGACGGCCCCGAGGCCCTCCCGTACCGACGGGCTTCGGGCGAGTAGAGGGGGGTGGCAAAACCACCCCCCGACTACTGATATGCTTCCTCCCGCACGACAACAGAACACGGGGCTGTAGCGCAGTTGGTAGCGCGACTCGTTCGCATCGAGTAGGTCAGGGGTTCGATTCCCCTCAGCTCCACAAAAGACACAGCACACGAAGAGCGGGAACCGGTTCGCCGGTTCCCGCTCTTCTGCGTTGTGGCGGCGGAACGGCGCGGTGCGCTACGGCTGCGTTCCCGGTTCTGCCGGGGCGAAGTGGTCGATGTCGTCCAAGGCGTCCCCGGCCGTGCCGCCCATGGCGGGGTCGGTCAGCAGGGCGCGCAAGGTGGGCACCACGGTGCTCCTGGTGATCTTGCCGTGGATGCGTGCCAGGTGGCCGAGGCAGGTCGCGGCCAGCAGGCGCAGCCGGATGTCGTACTGCGGCGACAGGTGTTCGAGCAGGATCGGTTCCACCCAGTCGCCGTCGGGGTCGTCGTAGGTCAACTCCAGCAGAGCCGGGTTCGCCAGTTGCGGGTCGCCCGAGCCGATGGCGGTGAGCATCTCGGCACGCCAGGGCTCGTCGACGTCGACCGACGGGTTCATCTCGGAGTTCACGGGGGAGATTCTGCGCTCGCGGTTCGCTCATCGGCGAGTGCTATCCGGTTCACCGGTCTTGATCCGGCCTTCTCGTCCGTGGACGCCGGCCGGTCGTCCGGGGCTCAGCCTTCCGCGCCGGACGTCGAGGCGGGTTCCGCCGCGGGGGCGGCTTGGCCCAGGGGCTTGGCGTGGCGGAGCAGGACGAGCGTTGCCACGGTCAGGGCCGACAGGATCACGGTGCTGATGGTCGCGGCGAGCGTCACGCCACCGGTGAACGCCTCGCGAGCCTGGGCCAACAGGCCGGCGGCGGCGTCGGAGGGCAATCCCCCGGCCGCGGTCAGGGCGCCTGGCAGGGTGTCGCGGGCGTCGGTGACGGGCGAGGCGGCCATGTCGCTCCGGTAGGCCGCGACCGCCACCGTGCCGAAACCGGCGATGCCCAGCGCGGTGCCCAACTCGGTCCCCGTCTGCACCAACGAGGAAGCCGAACCCGCCCCCTCCGCGGGCGCCGTGCCGACGACCAGGTCGGTGCCCAACGACCCGCTGGACCCGATGCCGAACTGCACCATCACCGACCCGGCCACCAGGAGCGCGACACCGGTGGTCGTGCTCATCTGCGTCAGCACGGCGAAACCGGCGGTGGCGATCGCCAGACCGACCGCCATCACGTACCCGGGCCGCAGCCGGCGCGCGGCGATCGGCGACAACAGGGACGCCGTCACCAGCCCGATCGCCGGCACCACGAGCCAGAACCCGGCCCGCACGGCCGAGAACCCGAGCACCTGCTGCAGGTACTGGCTGGCCAGCAGCATCGAGCCGGAGATGTTCGCCGACGCCAGCAGCATGATCGCGATCCCGCCCGCGAACGTGCGGTTGCCGAACAGCCTCAGGTCCAGCAACGGGTTGGGCAGCTTGTGCTGCCGCACCACGAACACCGCCCCGAAGCCGAGCCCGACCAGCAGCGCGACCGCGTGCACCGGCGTGACGCCGTCCCGGGCGAAACCCTTGAGCCCGTACACCACGGGCAGGATCGCGGCCAGCGACAGCACCACGCTCGGCAGGTCGATCCGCCCGGCCCGGGGGTTGCGGAACTCCGGCAGCGTCAGCGGGCCGAGCACCAGCAGGGCGACCATGACCGGCACGCCGACCAGGAACACCGCGCCCCACCAGAACACGTCGAGCACCAGCCCGCCGATCACCGGGCCGACCGCGATGCCCGCCATGAAGCAGCTGATCCAGACGCCGATCGCGAGGCTGCGCTGCTTGGGGTTGGCGAACATGACCACCACCAGCGCCAACGTGTTCGGCAGCATGATCGCGCCGGACACGCCGAGCAGCGCACGGGCCGCGATGAGCATGCCGGGGCTGCCGGAGTAGGCGGTCAGGACCGACGCCAGCCCGAACAGCGCGCCGCCGACGAGCAGCAGCTTCTTGCGGCCGACCCGGTCGCCGAGGGTGCCCATGGTGACGAGGAAACCGGCGATCATGAACGGGTAGATGTCGCCGATCCACAGCAGTTCGGCGCTGTCGGGCCGCAGGTCGGCGCTCAGCTCCGGCAGCGCCAGGAACAGGACGCTGACGTCGAGCGAGAGCAGGACCGGCACCAGCGCCAGGACGGCGAAGCCCAGCCAGTCGCGTCCACTGGCGCGCGGTTCCGCGCCCACGTCACACCTTCCCCATCGACCGGATCACGCCGTGCGCCCGCGCCGCGCCGCTTCCTCCAGCCTCGCGACGAGGTCGTGCGGGCTGGGCATCGCCATCAGTTCCGAGTAGACCCGCTCGACGCCGTCGCGGACGTCCGACTCCTCGAGCACCATCTTGAGCCGCGTCGTGGCCTCTTCCGGGGCGTCGTGCACGTCCACGGTGAAACCCGCGCCGCGGTCGGGCACGTAGCGCGCGGCGTTCTTGGAGATCATGGTCCGGGCGGCGGCGGACCACTCGTCGCCGAACGCGGGGATCAGGTGCTGCGCGTGGGAGTCGATGATCAGCTGCGGCACCTTGAAGGTCGCCGCCGCGCCGAACGTCCCGATGGCGCCGTGGTGGATGATCGCGTCGCACGTGGGCAGCAGCACGTTCAGCGGCAGGTAGTCGATCAGGCGCACGTTGTCCGGCACCGCCCGCACGCCCGCCAGCTGGGTCGCGTTGAGCGTCGCCACGACTTCGACGTCCAGCCGGCCGACCACCTCCAGCACGTTCGCCACCGGGTCCCAGCCGTCCTCCACGATGACCAGCCGGCGGGACTGGCCGAGGGACAGCGCGACCCGCGGCCGGGAACGCTCGGCGTCCAGCCAGTCCGGGACGGTGGTGGTGCCGGTGAACGGCACCCAGCGCATCGGCATCGTCGTCGTGGCGTCCGGCAGGCGCATCGCGGTGGGCATCGCGTCCACGGTGAACTGCCCGAGCAGCAGCTCCTCGTCCACCTCCAGGCCGTGCCGCTCGGCGGCCGGGCGCACGGTCTCCGTGAACGGGTCCCAGCCACCGGGCGAGCGCTCCATCGCGCGCACCGCGAACGGGTAGTAGTCCTGGGTCCACATGAGCCGGGCGTGCGCGACACCGTTCACCCTGGCCGCGATGGAGCCGGCGATGGCCGTCGGGTCCCACAGGATCATGTCCGGCCGCCACACGCGGGTGTACTCGACGAGGTCGTCGACCTCCGGGTGCGGGTCGGACGCCGACGCGCCGAAGGGGTGGAAGTCCCACATCGGCGGCAGCATGAAGTAGCGGAAGACGTCCCAGGTGGCGCGCTCGTCCTCGGACAGCCCGAGCCGGACGGCGAGGTCGTCGAAGCGCGCCGCGAGCTCCGGTGACGCGATCTTGCCCGGTCCGGTGGGCGTGCCCGAGCCGTCGCCGAGGGGCACCGCGGTGAGGCCGCAGGCGCGGATCGCGTCGGCCAGGGAGGGCGCGGACGCGACGCGCACCTCGTGGCCCGCGCCGATGAGCGCGTTGGCCAGCGGAACGAGCGGGAACAGGTGCGAAGGCGTGGGCCATGCGGTGAACAGAAAACGCATAAAACGCCTTTCCCGACCATTCGGCGAACGGCGCGCGGGCAGCCGTCCGGGTAAACGTCCCCATATTTTCTTTTCGGCACATGCTGTCAACCGGCGCGCGCGCCCGTCCAGGGTCTTCTTCGAAAATGCGGATTTTCCGGGACGGTGTACCGGGTGCGCGCGGCGATGTGGCACGCTGCCGGTTCGCGACCGGAGGAAGGCGTTATGCATGCGGTGGTGGTAGGCGCGCGCGGGTTCCTCGGGTCGGCGCTCGCCGCCGGGCTGGAACGGGCATCCGCGCAGGTCTCACGGGTCACCAGGGGTGAACCTGCGCTCGTGGACGACGTGCTGTCGCCGGCGCTCCGCACCGCTGAGGTGGTCTTCTACGTCGCCACCAGCGTCACGCCCGGAACGGCCGAGCGCTTCCCGGAAAGGGCCGACCGCGATCTCGCCGACTTCACCCGGCTCGTCGCGGCCCTGGGCGATCTCGGCACCAATCCGACGGTCGTCCTGGCCGGCAGCGCGGACTGCTACGACCGGGCCGCGGAGCCGCCATTCACGGAGCGCACGCCGTTGCGGCCGGGCACCGCGTACAGCCGGTGCAAGCTGGAGATGGAAAAGGTGCTGCGCGCCGCGCCGGGGGTGCGCCCGGTGGTGGCGCGGCTGGCCAGCCTCTACGGGCCCGGCCACCGGACCGACCCCGGGCACGGCGTGATCGCGCACTGGCTGACCGCGGTCGCCAAGGGCGAACGCCTGCGCCAGATCGGCGACGACGACATCACCCGGGACTTCGTGTACGTGGACGACGTCGTGGACGCCCTGCTCCGCATCTCCCGGCACACCGGCGACCTGCCGTTCGCCCTCAACATCGGCTCCGGCGACCCCGTCTCCCTCGGCCGGCTGCGACGCGAGGTCGAGGACGTGACCGGGGTGCGGTCGGCGGTGGACCGGTCACCGTCGCGCGGGTTCGACCGGCGGACGATCCTGGTGGACGTCGGGCTGGCCGAGGACGTGCTGGGCTGGCGGCCGGTCACCACGTTCACCGAGGGCCTGCGCCGCACCTGGAAAGCCGTGCAGGACGGCTAGACGACCGGCACACCACGCCGTGCCCCGCGCAACAGCCTGGTCATCGGCACCTCGACGAACCGGTACACCAACCAGGCCACGAAGACGGTGACGGCGAGCTGCACCACGAGCACGACCAGCGCGCCCCACACCGGCAGGACAGGCTGGCTGATCACCCCCAGGTCGGCGAGCCAGGTCTGCACGCGGCCGCCCATGGTGTGCATGATGATCAGCACGTGCACCGCGTAGAAGGCGAACGAGACCTTCCCGAGGAACACCAGCGGCCCGCCGCGCAACGGGGACCAGGCGCGCCGCGAGTCCGCCCGCGCCGCCGCCGCGATGAGCAGCGCGAACGGGATCAGCATCCCCGCCGACCGCTGCCACAGCGGCGGCAGCTCGCGGTTGACGAAGAACGCGGCCACGCACAGGCCGATCGCCACCGCCAGCGGCGGGCCGACCCACGCGCCGCGCCGCACCAGCAGCGCGACCACGATGCCGAGCGCGAACTCCGTGACGCGCATCAACGGGAAGACGTAGGTGAACCAGTAGGTGAACTGGTCCTCGAACCCGTCCAGCGGCACCAGCACCGGCGGAGCGGGCTCGCGCAGGGTGAACACCTCGCCCACGAGCACCGGCACCGCGAACGTGGCGACCACGAACAGCGCGCCGGCGACCCGCAGGCCGCGCGCCGACAGCCGGTCCAGCACCAGCAGCAGCGCCGGGAACACCAGGTAGAAGAACGCCTCGCAGCTCAGCGACCACATCACGGGGTTGAGGCCGAAGACGAAGGCCTGGTCCGGCGTCCACGCCTGGAGCAGGAGCACGTGGCCGAGCACCACGTCCCAGCCCGGCCGGACGCCGGTGACGACCAGTTGCAGCACGACCGCGACCAGCGCCGTCACCGCGAACACGGGGTAGATCTTGGCGAAGCGCCGCCGCCAGAACTCGCGCGACGCCTGGTCGCCGGGCGTCGACCACGTCAGCACGAACCCGCTGAGCACGAAGAAGAACGACACCCCGATGAACCCGGTGCGGCCCAGGTCGTGGACCGCCTGGTCGAACCCGCTCAGCCCGGTCGACCCCGGCGGCGTGGTCAGCGCCATCCCGGTGAAGTGGATGCCGAACACGAGCAGCGCCGCGAACCAGCGCAACCCGGTGAGCGACGGCAGGTCCTGGCGCACGTGCTCAGACGACGTGCACGCGGGGCACGTAGAGGATCCACTTGCCGCCGGACTCGCGGAACGCGCGTTCTTTCGCCATGATCTCGTCGGCGTGGTTCCAGGCGAACAGCAGCGCGTAATCCGGGTAGGACTGCGTGAACCGCTCCGGCGGGACGATCGGGATGTGCGAGCCCGGCGTCACCCGGCCCTGCTTCACCGGTGTCGTGTCCGAGATGTACGGCACGAGGTCCGGCCCGATGCCGCAGTAGTTGGTGACCGTGGCGCTCTTCGACGTGGCGCCGTACCCGACGACGGTCTTGCCCTGGGCGCGCAACTCGGTCAGGAGGGTCGTCAGCTCCGACCGGATCGACTTGATCTCGTCGCGGAACCGCGCGTACACCGGGAGCCGGTCCAGGCCGATCTCGGTCTCCCTGGCGGCCAGGTCGAGCACCGCCCGGGTGACCTGGCGCCGGCCCGCCCGCGCGATCGTGTAGCGCATCGCCCCGCCGTGCACCGGGATGCGCTCGACGTCCACGAGCTCGAACCCGAACCTGGCCACCATCGCGCCGACCGACTTGATCGCGAACAGGTAGAAGTGCTCGTCGTAGATCTGGTCGAAGTAGTTGTGCTCGACCACGTCGCCGAGGTAGCGGTCCTCCACGACGAACACGCCGTCGTCGGCGAGCAGCGCGTCGACGCCGCGCAGGATCGAGTCCATGTAGGCGATGTGGCTGACCGTGTTGGCGGAGAAGATCACGTCCGCCGGGCCGTCCTCGGCCCGGATCGCGCGCGCCGAGGACTCCTCGAAGTAGTCGACCCGGACGCGGATGCCCTTGTCCCGGGCGACCTCGGCCGGTCCGCCGGACGGGTCGACGCCGAGGTGGCGCACGCCCGCACGGCGGACGGTGTCGAGCATGATGCCGTCGTTGCTGCCGATCTCCACGACGAACGGGTCGGGCTTGGCCAGCTCCGTCTCCAGCAGCTGCTGCGCGGTCTGCTCGAAGTGCTTGCGCATCAACGCGGACATGCACGAGCGGTACGGGTAGTCGAACCCGAACATGGACTCGCGCGGCACTTCCTCCAGCTGCTGCACCATGCCGCACGAGTGGCACAACCCGACGGCCAGGTGGAAGTACGTCTCCCGGCCGATGTGCTCCGGCAGCAGGAACGCGTTCGACACCGGCTGCGTGCCGAAATCGAGGCACTGCTCGACGGTTCCACCGCAAATCCGGCAGACCGGTCCTCCGGGATCCACTGGGGTCATCGAGATCGCCTCCGGCTGCGAGGTGGGTGGGCAACCCATGGTCGGCGGCCCGGCCGGCGGCGCGCTACTTCGACAATGCGAGGTTTCCGCATTGTCCGAAGTGGTGATTCGGTCCAGCGCGGAGGCCGTGCGGTCCCGCTCGACCCGTCGGCCGGGCCTTGTCGCGGCCGGACGGTCCGCGATCGCATCGTCGGAACCCTTGCAGGGGGCCGAAGTCGGCGGGTCACGGCCCGGCCCACCCGTCCGTCCCGCGCCGACGGCCGATCGGGCGGGCGGACCACGTGGCCGTAGCCGCGCACGATCGGTCCTGGTGGTGGAGCGCGTCCTGGCCGATGATGACCGCCGGGCGCACGTCGCGGACGCCAACCCGCGGATCCTGCTCCTGCCCGGCGGCGAGGAGCGCACGCCGGCCGGGCCGACCGGCATCGGGCGCGGGCCGGGCCGCGGCCGGAGTCGGTCATCCGACCCGCTCGCGCACGTACCCACCCGGTTCCGTCCCGACGCACGCGAGTCGGCCGAGCAGCAGGAGCGCACGCATGACCGTCCACGAGAAGCCGACACCGGAACGGCCGGTGTCGGGTGAACGCATCCGGCTCGACTCCCTGACCGCGCTGCGCTTCGCCGCGGCGCTGCTGGTGTTCGTCCTGCACGTCTACGTCTACGTCTGGTACGCGGGCGGCGACATGGAGCAGGCGCCGTTCGGCGCGGTGGCGCTGCGCTCCGCGCTGGCCGGGGTCTCCTTCTTCTTCCTGCTCAGCGGGTTCGTGCTGACGTGGTCGGCCCGCGAGGACGACACGCCGCGGGCGTTCCTGCGCAGGCGCCTGGCCAAGATCTACCCGAACCACGCGGTCACCTGGGTGGTGGCGCTGGTGCTGCTGCTGTGGGCCGGCGAGCAGGTGGGCGCGTTACGGGCGCTGAGCACGCTGCTGCTGGTGGAGGCGTGGATCCCCCTCCCGCAGGTGCAGAGCGGGGTGAACCCGGTCTCGTGGACGTTGGCCTGCGAGCTGTTCTTCTACCTCTGCTTCCCCTACCTGCACCGGCTCGTCGCCCGGATCCGGCCGGAGCGGCTGTGGTACTGGGCGGTCGGCTGCCTCGCGGCGATCGCCCTGGTGCCCCTGCTGGTCATGGCGGTCACCCCCGCGGAACCCAAGGGCGGTCCCTTCCAGACGACGCTGCTGCAGACCTGGCTCACCTACAACTTCCCGCCCGTCCGGCTCCTGGAGTTCGTCCTGGGCATCCTGCTGGCCCGGATCGTGATCACCGGCCGGTGGTACCCGAAGCGGCTCGGCCCCGCGCTGATCTCCGTCCCGCTCGGCTACGTCGTCGCCTTGCAGGTCGCGTTCCCGTACTTCGTCCACGCGATCCTCGTGGTGCCGCTGGCGATGATGGTCCTGGCCGCGGCGCACTCCGACATCACCGGCTCGCCCGGCCTGCGCCGGCGGAGCTGGATCTGGCTGGGCGACATCTCCTTCGCGTTCTACATGACCCACGTGCTGGTGATCCTGCACCTGCACGGGCTCCTGGACCCCGAGCGCGACGCGGGGGTCGCGGCGGACGTCGGGTTCACCGCGCTCTACCTGGTGATCTCGGTGCTGGTGTCCTGGCTGCTGTACCGCGCGGTCGAGCGGCCGGCCATGCGCCGGTGGGGCTCCGCGCGCGGTCGGCGGACGGCGGCGCGGTGAGTCCTCGCGGAACGCGCGAACGGCCCCCGCCCGGTCGGCGGATTCCAGGGGTCGTCGCAACACAACTGATCAACTGGCTTAGGTCAGGAGCTTAGCCAAACGCTCGGCTGGGGTGTCCCAGCCGAGCGTTT